>NZ_JBVHHW010000054.1:0-20601 GCF_055560875.1 Kitasatospora sp. NPDC023118 | reverse complement strand
TATTACGCCTGGCTCGCCGGTCGACCGGCCGCCGCAGAGCGGCAGCGGGCCGAGGACGAACTGGCCGAGGAGATAAGGGAGATACACGCCGCCTCGCGCGGAGCCTACAGCCGTAGCCGCAGAACTCGGCTTCCAGCAGCACCACGTCCCGACCGCGCTCGGCGAGCCGCAGGGCCGTCGCCATGCCGCCCATGCCGCCGCCGATGACGGCGACGTCGCACGTGAGGTCGCCGTCGAGGCTCGGGAGGACATCCGTGGGCGGGTCGATCCAGCCGGTGAAGGTGCTGTACTCGATGTCGTCGATTTTCATGGCCGTGCGATCGCTTTCTGGGTCGGCCGCCTGCCCGCTGCCGCCATGTGGTCGTATAGCGCGCGGTAAGCGGAGAAGTTGACGAAGTCTTGGGTGCCCCGCGCCGCCGGCACGGCGGGATAGGAGAACGTGCGGTTCGTGACGTCCGGATGAACCTTCAGCCGAAGAAGTAGCCGGCAAAGATCATCTAGAGGTCGGCCGGCGCGAAGACCAGCTCCTTCCTCTCTTACCTCCTCTCGGGGACCGCGGGCCGCGGAACTCGGTTCACGAGATCCGGACATGGCTTCCTCGCTCGCCCACGCGGGCCGCGTGCTGGCTCGAGCCGGACGTCACAACTTCCTCAGGAGCTGATCGAGGGCCTCGGCCGTCGCCTCGATGTCGGCGGTGGTGTGCGCCGTGCTGAGGAAGACCTTGCCGGACGGCATGAACAGGAAGCCTTGGCGTAGCATCCCTTCGAGGATCACGGTCCAGAGCCCGCCGGTTCCATGGAGCCCGGTGGCCCCGTCGGCGGGGACGTACTGGAGGAGCGAGCCGACCCGGTTGAAGCGGCCGAAGTCGGGAGACGAGCCGAGAGCGCCGCCGACGAGGGCTTCGAACTCGGACGAGGTCTTTTCGAGCTGCTCGTAGACCGCGGGATCGGCCAGGACGCGCATCGTCGCCTCGACGGCTGCCAGGGCGATCGGGTTGGCGTTGAAGGTTCCCGCGTGAACCACACCGGCGGTCACCTGATCGACCAGCTCTGCTCGGCCGACGACGGCGCTCTGGGTGAAGCCTCCGGCCATCGCCTTCCCGAAGACGGACAGGTCGGGTAGCACGCCGTACTCCTCGGCCGCCCCGCCCCGTGCGATCCGGAACCCGGCGATCACCTCGTCGAAGACGAGGATGACGCCGTGCCGGTCGCAGAGAGTTCGCAGCGTCGACAGGAACTGCGGTGCGGGCGCTTCGACGCCGGCGTTGCTCATCACCGGGTCGACGAGCACGGCCGCGATGTCGCGCTCGACGGCCTCGCTCAGCAGGCGCTCGGCCAGGTGTACGTCGTTGAAGCGCGCCACGACCAGGTCGTCCAGCACGCTGGGCGACTGTCCCGGCCCGCCGGGGGCTGCGGGGCGGTCGCAGTCGTCCTCGGACATCCCGGCGTACACGGTGTCGTGCCAGCCGTGGTAGCTCTTGGCGAACTTGAGAACGCGGCGCCGCCCGGTGGCGGCTCGCGCGAGGCGGAGCGCGACCTGCACCGCTTCGGTCCCCGTGTTGCTCCACAGCAGCCGCTCCCCGTGCGGGACGGCCTCCAGGACCGCCTCCGCCGCGCGATACTCGAGCGCGTGCCCGGTGCCGACGACCTGCATCTTCTTCGCGATGTCGGACACTGCGGACACCACGCGCGGGTCACCGTGACCGAGCAGGAGCGGGCCCCAGGCCATCACGTAGTCGGTGTACCGGTCCCCGTCGAGGTCCCACACGTGGGCGCCGCGTGCCTCCTGCACGAAGAGCGGGTGGGGAGGCATCGTGGCGCGCAGGCCGGACCCCACACCACCGCCGATGCTGCGGCGAGCCCGCTCGAAGGCCAGGCGGGACGATTCCAGGGCCATGCGATTGACACTGCCTTTCAGTACGTGATCACCGAGCGGATGCCGATGCCGCGCTTCAGCTGGTCGAAGCCTTCGTTGATGTCCTTCAGGTCGATCACGCGCGTCACGAGGGAGTCGAGGTCGATCCGGTCGTTCAGGTAGTGGTCGATCAGCAGGGGGAAGTCCGAATCCGGCGTGCTGGAACCGTAGTTCGACCCGATGAGGGAGAGCTCCTGGTCGGACATGACGAACGGGTCGATGGAGATCCGCACACCGTCCGCCACCTGCCCGGCGACCACCGCCGTGCCGCCGCGGGAGAGGACCGCGTAGGCCGCCTCGATGGTGCGCGGCAGCCCGATGGCCTCGATGGCCACCTCCACGCCGCGTCCGTCGGTGAGCTGGGAGACCCGCTCCGCGAGGTCCTCGCTGCGGTTGTTGATCACGTCGGTGGCGCCGAAGTGGCGGGCCTGCTCGAGCTTCTCGTCGGAGACGTCGGCGGCGATGATCCTGCGGGCGCCGACGAGCCGGGCGCCCTGGATCGCGTTGAGGCCGACGCCGCCGCAGCCGAGGATCAGCACGGTGTCGCTCGGACGCACCTTGGCGGTGTTGACGGCCGCACCGACGCCGGTGGTGACGGCGCAGCCGACCAGTGCCGCCTGGGCGAACGGGGCGTCCTCGCGGACGGCGATCGCCGCCGACTCGGGCACCAGGGTGTACTGCCCGAACGTTCCCAGGCCCGCGAAGCTGTAGACGTCGTCCCCGTCCGCGGACGTGACGCGGGGCCGGCCGTCGAACGACAGGTGGTTCGCCGAGTGCTGGCTGACGAGGTCGCACAGGACCGGCCTGCCGCTGACGCAGTAGCGGCAGCGGCGGCACGACGGCGTCCACGACAGCACGACGTGGTCGCCCTCCTTGAGGGTCGTGACGCCTTCGCCGACGCGTTCGACGGTCCCGGCCCCTTCGTGGCCGAGGATCATCGGCGCCGGCACTTCCCACTCGCCCACCAGGACGTGGAGGTCGCTGTGGCACAACCCGCTCGCTCCGAGCCGCACGAGCACCTCGCCGGGCGGAGGCGTCGAGGGGAGGGTGACCCGCTCGATGGTCGGCGGTTCGCCGGGTGCCCGGAAGACGGCGGCGTCGAACTCGATGGTCATGACGGGTTTCCTCCCGTGGGCTGCGACGGACGGGTCGGGGCGGTGCGGATGAGCTTCCGGTTGGCGAACTCGTCGATTCCGGCCCGGCCCAGTTCCCGGCCGAAACCGGAGCGCTTGACCCCGCCGAAGGGCAGTTCCGCGCCTTCGAGGCCGACGCCGTTGACGAAGACCATGCCCGCGTCGATCCGGTCGGCGACGCGCGCCGCCTGGTCTGCGTCGGTCGTGAACACGTAGGAGCCCAGCCCGTAGGGTGTGGCGTTCGCCAGTTCGACGGCCTCGTCCTCGGACCGGGCCCGGTGGACGATCGCGACGGGGCCGAAGAATTCCTCGGCGGCCGTCGGCGACGTCGGCGACACGTTCGTCAGGACACAGGGCGGGAAGTACGCGCCTTCGCGCTGTCGTGCGGAGACGGAGGTCGCGCCGTCGGCGACGGCACGCTCGACCTGTTCCTCGATGTACTCGGCGGCGGCGACCGAGGAGAGCGGCGCCAGGCCGTCGGTCATGGCGAGCACCTTCCGGGTGAACGCGTCGAGGAAGGCGTCGTAGAGGTCCTCGGCGACGATGAACCGCTTGCCGCCGTTGCACGCCTGCCCGGTGTTCTCGAACCGGGCCTCGACCGCCGCCTGGACCGTGGCGTCGAGGTCGTCGGTGGACAGCACGATGAAGGGGTCCGAGCCGCCGAGTTCGAGCACCACCTTCTTGAGGCTGCGCCCGGCCTTCTCGGCGACCACCGCGCCGGCCCGCTCCGAACCGGTGAAGGAGACGCCCTGCACCCGGGGGTCAGCGATGGCGGCGGCGATCTGCTCGCTGGTGGCGTAGACGTTGACGTAGCAGCCCTGGGGAGAGCCCGCGTCCGTGAACAACTGCTGGAGAGCCGCGGACGACTCCGGACACTGCGACGCATGCTTGAGCACGATGGTGTTGCCCAGCGCGAGATTGGGTGCGGCGAACCGAGCCACCTGGTAGTACGGGTAGTTCCAGGGCATGATCCCCAGCAACACGCCGATCGGCTGGCGGCGGATGACAGCGGTGCCCTCTCCCCCGAGGAGCTCGATCGGCTCGTCGGCGAGGAACTCCTCCGCGTTCTCCGCGTAGTACCGGTAGATGGAGGCGCTGAACTCGACCTCCGCGACGGCCTGGTCCAGCGGCTTGCCCATCTCCCGGTGGATGATCCCGGCGAGCTGCGCACTGCGCTCGTCGTGCAGGTCGGCGACAGCGCTCAACAGCCGAGCGCGCTGGGTCACCGAGGTCTGCCTCGACCAGTGCGCGTAGGCCTTCGCCGCCGCGTCGAGCGCCCCGTCGACGGCCTCGTCCGTCGCGGTGGGGTACTCCTTGACCACCGTGCCGTCGGCGGGGTCCACCACCGCGTACACGTGCCTGTTCGCCATCCTGACTCCTTCGTCGTGTTGGGGGTTCATGCGAGGGCGCCGGTCGGGCCGGCTTCGCGTCGGAGGCCGCGTCGTGGTCGTGCAGCGCGCGGTAGGCGCGGAAGTAGACGAATCCCTGGGTGCCCCAGGTCGCCAGCGCGGCGGTGTAGAAGATCGTGCGGTTGGCGTCGTCGAACGGCAGGGGGAAGAAGTCGTAGGTGATCGCGATGGCGGTCCCGGCGGCCGTGACCAGTGCGGTCCGGATCGCCGGCCCCCGGGCGCCCGCGTTCCACAGCCGCTTGACGAAGTAGCCGAGGAAGACGGCCGTGAGGAGGTTGACGACGACGTAGTACACGGCGACCGAGAACGCGGCGTGGTCGGTGTGCAGGTCCGCGCCGTGGAAGTGCCGCAGGAACAGCCCGGCCACCGTCGCGACGGCGAACACGCCGACGTCGACGCCGAGGCTCGGCTTGTAGCGGTGGGTGACCTTCATCAGGCCCATGATCAGGATGAGCGTGATGCCGACCGACCGGGAGAACGCGTCGAAGAAGTAGGCCACGTCGTACAGGACGCTGCCGCTGTCGGCGCCCAGCAGCGACCAGAGCAGGAAGTTGCTGCCCGAGGTGGCGACGACCATCCATTCGAGGCCGAGGAGGTAGTTGCCGTAGCGGCGGATGAACGTCCATCCGTAGAAGTAGCCGGCGGAGATCATCCACAGGTCAGCCAGCAGGAACAGCGTCTCCTTCATCTCGACGCCCCCTCTCGGACGTCGCGGGACAGGAGCGCGGCGATGCGCTCGGCGGCGCGCTGGCCCGTCAGGACCGCGCCGTTCATGGTGCCGGCCCATTCGCCGGCGGTCTCGGTGCCGGCCCAGTGGACGCGCCCGTGCGGCTCGGCCAGCGCCTTGCCGTAGCTGACGGTCGCGTAGGGGGCGACGGCGGGGTTGGGGCCGCCCGGGGCGAACGGCTCCGCTCCCCAGCAGTGGTCCACGTAGTCGATCGGGGTGCTGGCCCGCGGACCGTAGAGGTCGACGAGCTGCTGGATGACCCGGCCGCGTCGGGCCTCGGGGCTGAAGCCGTCGAAGACGCGCGGATCGCAGAAGGCCATCAGGATGCCCGGGCCGCCGGGGCCGGGGGACACGTCGAAGGTGATGAACACGGTGCCGGTGTCGGTCAGGGCCTCACCGGAGAGTCCGCCGGTCCGCCAGAACGGCTCCTCGTAGGCCGCGAAGGCCTTGCTCAGCACGCCCATCCGCCAGGTCCTGGTGAGCCCCTCGGCCTGCTCGGGCAGAGCGGGGTCGAACTCGATGTCGGTGCGGTGCGCCGGCGGGGCCGTGACGATCGCGTACCGGGCGCGGACCTCGCCGACGTCGGTGCGGACGGTGACGCCGTGGTCGTCCTGGGCGATCCGGCGCACCGGCGTCGCCAGGCGGACGCTGTCGCCGAGCCGGTCCGCCACCCGCTTGGCGATCTCCTGGGTGGTCTCGACGAACCGGTCCTGCTGCTGCCCGCCCTCGACGTCCAGCATGTGGTCGATCCCGCCCGCCGCACGGATGTAGCGCAGCGCGTGCAGCAGGGAGACGTCGCCCGGGGTGCAGCCCCACTGCACCTTGCTGACGACGGTCATCAGCGCCCGGGTGCTGGGCAGCGCGTTCTTCCGGTCGAGCCACTCGCCGAAGGAGACGGCGTCGAGCCGGCCGGCCCCCGGCGTCTGCCACGCCGCGTTCACGTCGACGGACGCGACCAGCTTGTTCACCGCCAACTGCACGCGGGCCATGTCGACCAGGGCGGCGGGGGAGACCTTGGGAATGGTGCCGCTGTAGGTGCGGCGCCGCCCCGCCATCCACAGCACGTTGCGGCCCTGGTTGAACTGGTCGGTGGTGCGACAGCCCACCCGGTTGGCGAGGTCCCGGATGGCGGTGTGGCGCCGGGCCACCCACGTCGCTCCGAGGTCGACCTTTACGCCCGCCACCTCGCCGGAGAGTGATCGGCCTCCGACCCGGTCGCGGCCTTCCACGACCAGGACGGACCGCCCCTCGTTCGCCAACCGCTCGGCGGCGCTCAGGCCGGCGAAGCCGGCACCGACGACCACGACGTCGACCGTGGTGTCCCTGGAGCCGCGCTCAAGAGATGCGGACATGGGCTCCTCCTTCGCCCACGCGGGCCGCGTGCTGCGAGATGTACTGGGTGAGGGGGCCGACGAGGGCCTCGGGGATGTGGTGGCCCATGCCGGGGATGACCACGTGCTGGGCCGAGCGGATCGCCTTCACGGTCGCGGCGCCGCCGCTCGGGTCGACCAGCCGGTCCCGGTCACCGTTGATGACCAGCGTCGGGGCCGTGATCCTGCTCAACTGGCCCGTCCGGTCTCCGGAGCGCTGGATCGCCTGGACCTGGCGCGCCACGCCGGCCGCCGGGTCACCGGCGCTGCGATCCCAGCCGCGCGCCGCGATGGCCGCTTCGGCCGCGTCGTCGATGGGATATCCCGTTCCCGCTATGTGCCCGGTGATCCGCAGGTGGGCCCGGACCGCCTCGGTCCTGGTCCGCGCCGGCGGGGCGGCGAGCAGTCGGATCGTCGACAGCGCCGGCTGGCCCACCTTCTTCGCCCCGGTCGTCGAGTAGATGGACGTGAGCGACAGCACGCGCTCAGGCGCCGTGGCCGCGATCGTCTGCGCGATCATCCCGCCCATCGACCGCCCGACCAGGTGGGCCCGCGAGATCCCGAGACAGTCGAGTACGCCGACCGCGTCCTGGGCCATGTCGGCCAGCGCATAGGCGTCACTGCGCGGGCGGGCGGCGATCTGCCGCCAGAGGGCGGGAGGGGGTGCGGTGACGAACGTCGACTGGCCGACGTCGCGGTTGTCGATCGCGACGACCCGGAAGCCGCGGGCGACGAGCGAGCCGAAGAACGGTTCGGTCCAGAAGGTGAGGTCCTCGCCCATGCCGGCGATGAGCAGGATGGCGGGGTCGGTCTTGTCGCCGTGGTCGCGGAAGCAGATCGTCAGTCCGGAGGGCAGGGCCGCGTACTGGTCGGCGCCCGCCGCGCCGCTGGTGTCAGACACGGGTCGCTCGCCTCCCACCGGGCAGGTGCGCGACCGGTCGGGCGGCGCCGAACTCGAGGTTGTCGTCGGCCACCGGTCCGCGCAGGGCCTTGGCGTCCTCGGGGTAGGACATGGCCATCCGCCAGGGCTTCTCGAGGCCCTGCTTGGGCAGGACCTTCTCGCCGCGCCTGGCGTAACCGGCCTTCAGGTCCATCACCGGCCTGCACTCCATCCCGGGCTGCGCGACCGGGACCACCTGGTCGTATCCGTGGGCGTCCATGTGCCGGACCAAGTCGATGAAGTAACGGCACATCAGGCCGACCTTGAGCGTCCACGACGAGGTGGTGTAACCGATCGCCATCGCCCAGTTGGGGATCCCGCTCAGCAGCATCCCGCGGTAACAGACCGCGTCCGCGACGTCGACCTCGCGGCCGTCGACCACGATCGGCATGCCGTCGAAGAGCTGCAGGTTCAACCCCGTCGCGGTGACGATGATGTCCGCTTCCAGCTCCTCACCCGAGCTCAGCACGATGCCGCGCCTGCTGAACCGCGTGATCGTGTCGGTGACGACGCTCGCGGAACCCTTCTTGATCACGTCGAAGAAGTCGCCGTCCGGCGCCAGACACAGCCGCTGGTCCCACGGGTCGTACGGCGGGTTGAAGTGCCTGTCGACGTCGAACCCCTTGGGCAGCCGCTTGAGGTTCTCGCGCCGGATCAACCAGCGCCCGGCCTTCGGGAACGTCCGCAGTCCCTTGACGACGGCGCGGTCGAACCAGATGTTCTTGAACCTCGTCACGGCGTACCCGCGCTCCTCCCCCAGCGCCTTCGTGAGCGCCAGGGCGACCCCGTCGACGCGAGGCAGCGCCAGGACGTACGTCGGGGTCCGCTGGAGCATCGTCACGTGCCGGGCGGCACCCGGCCCGGTGGCCATCGCCGGCACCAGGGTGATCGCGGTAGCGCCGCTGCCGATGACGACGACCTTCTTGCCGCTGTAGTCCAGGTCCTCGGGCCAGTGCTGCGGATGCACGATCGTGCCCTCGAAGTCGTCGCGTCCCGGGAACTGGGGAGAGAACCCCTCGTCGTACCGGTAGTAGCCGGTGGCGGCGAACACCCATCCGGCACGGATGGTCTTGGTTGCGGTCACTCCGCCGGCGGGGTCGGCTGCCTCGACCGTGAGGGTCCACCGACGGTCGCCCGAGGACCATTCGGCCCTGACGACCCTGTGCCGCAGCCGGATGAGGGGCTCCAGCTGGTTCTCCGCGACGGTCTCCCGGAGGTAGTCCCGGATCAGCGGCGCGTCGGCGATCGCGGCTTCGTGGCGCCACGGCTTGAACTCGTAGCCGAAGGTGTGGAGGTCCGAGTCCGAGCGGATGCCCGGGTAGCGGAAGAGATCCCATGTGCCGCCGATGTTGTCGCGGCCCTCGAGCACGAGCAGGGACTTGCCGGGGAGTTCCCGGCTGAAATAGCTGGCCGCACCGATTCCGGAGATGCCCGCTCCGATGATGACCACGTCGAACTCCTCGACGGCGTCAAGCACCTCAGTTGTCATGGCGTTTCCTCGCTGTTCCCGGGGTGGTGACCTCACTGTCGCCAGCCTCGGCTGCGGGCGGGAACGACAGCGTGCACCCGCTTTGCGTCGGACCCGGTGCACCGTGCACAAGTCGGCCGAGCAGCACCGCAACCCTTGTGGCGCCCCCACCGGCGTGATAGAGATTTGCATCGTTTAGCACTACTAAACACCCCTGACGAGCCCGCACCGGCCCGCCAGCTGAAAGGTGGTCACATGGCCGACCCCTTCACCAGAGGGCACGTCGAACTGCTCCTGACCACGGACCTCGGGATCGTGGGCCGCGGCGGCGCCCACGGCCTGTCGGCGACACCACTGCTACGCCGGCGCCGGCGAATCCGTCGCCCGCTACTTCGACCTCGCGCACGACGCACTGCAGGGGACGGCATGACGAACTCCTTCACCCGGACCGCGCTGGTCACCGGCGCCTCCCGCGGCATCGGCCGGGGCATCGCCACGAGGCTCGCCCAGCACGGGTGGGGCCTGACGGTCACCGCCCGCAACGCCGACCAGCTGACCGAACTCGCCGAGAAGCTGCACGCCGCCGGCGCGCCGCACGTCGCGCAGCTCGCCGTCGACCTCGCCGCCGAGGACGCGGCCGACCGGCTCGCAGAGCTGCACCAGCACGCCTTCGGCGCGATGAGCGCCCTGGTCCTCAACGCCGGCGTCGGCACGGTCGCCCGCGCCGCCGACTTCCCGGCGCACCGGATAGCCGAGTCCGCGGCCGGCGTCCGGGCCACCTCGATCGCGCCGGCCTACGTCGCCACCGACATGACCGCGTGGATCGCGGACCAAGTGCCCGCCGCGTCGATGATCGCCGTCGAGGACGTGGTCGAGGTGGTCGACATGGTGCTGCGGCTGACCCGCAACGCCGGTGTCGCGCCGATCGTGATGACCCGAGCCGGGACCTCGGGATTCCAGGCCTGACCCGCCCCCACCGGATGAGGAAGGTGCGTCAACGATGACCCCACCCAGCCCCGAAGCCCTGCCCGTCGAGCGGCCCTGGCTCGCGAGCTACCCCGCCGGCACCGACCCCGACCCGGTGCTCCGTCACGCCTGCCTCGCCGAGGCCTGGGACGCACGCGTGGCGAGGGCGCCCCACCGCGTGCTCGTCCGGTACTTCGACGGCGCGCTGACCGCCACCCAGGTCGACGCGGCCTCGGACGCCCTCGCCGCCGCGCTCCAGGACCGGGGCGTCGGCCAGGGCGACCGGGTCGCGATCCACCTGCAGAGCGTGCCGCACTACCTCGTCGTCCTCCTCGCCCTGTGGAAGGCCGGCGCGACCGGTGTGCCGCTCAACCCGATGTACCGCGGCCGCGAGCTGCGCCGGCTGGTCGACGACTGCCGGCCGGTGGGCGTCTTCGCGGCCCACGCCGACGCCGCCGAGACGACGGCCACCCTCGCCGACTCGTCCGTCGCCTGGGTGATCGGCGTCAACGACGCCGACTGGCAGACCCGCAACGACCCCCGCGTCGCCTGGGGCGCCGCGTCCAGCGAGCTGGTAGACCTGTCGGCGCTGCTGGCGCAGTACACGGGACACCGCCCGCGACGGCCAGCCGTCGGCCCCGACGACACGGCGCTGATCTGCTACACCTCCGGCACCACCGGGCCGCCGAAGGGCGCGCTGAACAGCCACGGCAACGTGCTGCACTCCGCCGCGAACTTCGGCGCCTGGGTGCGGCTGGGGTCCGACGACGTCGTGCTGGGCATCGCCCCGCTCTTCCACATCTCCGGCGTGATCCTCAACGCCGCCACCGCCGTTCTCAACGACGCCGCACTCGTCCTCGTCGGCCGCTACCAGCCCGAGGTCGTGCTCGACGCGTTCGCCGAGCACGGCGTCACCTTCACCCTCGGGTCGATCACCGCGTTCAACGCCCTGATGGCGCTCGAACACGCCGACGCCGACCACCTGCGCAGCGTGCGGGTGCTCTACTCCGGCGGCGCTCCCGTTCCGCCGGCCACCGTGGAGGCGTTCCAGGAGCGGTTCGGCCACTACCTCCACAACGTCTGGGGGATGACCGAGACCACCGCGGGCGGCATCGCCGTGCCGCCGGGACGACGCGCGCGCCTCCAAGCGACCGGCGGCACCCTCTCGGTGGGCGTGCCCACCCCCGGCGTCGTCGTGCGCGTCGTCGACACCGACGGCACGAACCTGCCGTGCGGGACCGCCGGCGAGCTCGAGATCTCCGCACCCCAGGTGATCTCCGGCTACTGGGAGCAGCCCGACAGCTCCGCCGCCACCCTGCCCGGGGGCCGCCTGCGCACCGGCGACGTCGCCGTCCTCGACCCGGACGGCTGGGTCTACCTGGTCGACCGGCTCAAGGACCAGATCAACACCTCCGGCTACAAGGTCTGGCCCCGCGAGGTCGAGGACGCCCTCTACGAACACCCCGCGGTCTTCGAGGCCGCCGTCGTCGGGGAACCGGACGCCTACCGCGGCGAAGCCGTCGTCGCCCACGTGTCCCTCAAACCGGGGGCCACCGCGACCGCGGACGAGCTCCACGCCTTCGTGGGCGGCCGCCTGGCCGCGTACAAGAGGCCACGCCGCATCCACCTCCACGACGAACTCCCCAAGACCGTCACCGGCAAGATCCGCCGCCAGGAGCTGCGCCGGCGGGCCTAGGACAGCCCTGGGGCGGCACGCAGGAGCGGCGGCGACACCACCCACAGGACCTCGCTCACTGTCGGCCCCGGGTTGTCGAACTGGTGCAGCACCTCGCCGGAGAACGAGGTGGAAACGCCGGCCGACAGCATCCGGGTCTCGCCGCCGACGACCAGACGGGTGGAGCCGCTCAGCCCCAGCGCGAAGATGGTTCCCGGACCGAGCCGGTAGGGGCCGCCCGTGCCCCCACCCGGTTCGATCACCGAGCGGAAGACCTGGAACGCCGTGGTGCCGGCAGGCGTCAGCAGGTACTCGACGACGCCCTCACCGCCCATGTCGATCCGGCTGCCGCCCTGCACGACCGGCTCGTCCGGGTAGTCGAACAGCTCTCCGGCGCCGATCCGCAGCACCTCGCAGACCCGCAGCAGCGTCGGGACGGACACGCTGGTCAGGCCGCGCTCCAACTGACTCAGGAAGCCCTTGGTGACGCCCGCCCGGTGCGCGACCTCCGTCAGCGACAATCCGCGGCCGACCCTGATCTCCCGCAGCCGCGGGCCTGCGGATCCGCCCGGGGTGGGCGAGCCCTCCGGCGCCCCGCCGGTCGTCCTGCTGCTGTCGATGTCCGTTCACCGCCCGTCCCAGAGTCGAGGCCGCCCGGCCGGCGGGTGACCGGCCGACTCCGACGAGCCCCTCCGTGGGACGAGGCTAGGGCATGCCAGGCGCTGCCCCTCGGACGGGGCCACCTCCCCGAACCCCTCGCGGTGACGGCGGCGGGGCGATGTACGGCCTCCCGCCCTTTGCTATGACTGGACGACCGGGCGCGCGGCCGACGCCCCCGCGCCGTCGCCGCGGGCCAGGCCGCCGGCTGGCCTCCCCCACCGGTGCCGCGGCGCACGCCGGGTGCACCGGCTTCTCGAGATCAGGAGCAGACTTCAGATATGGACGAGCTGTGGCCTCCGCCCTCCTCCGAGGTCGCCGACGCGATCAGGTCCCTGTGCCAGCGCCTGTTGAGGGAGACGGACGTCCTGGTCGACGCCCTCGCCGAGCCCGCTCTCGTGGCCCAGAACGACCCCGCCCTGCTCGCGGACGCCTCCCTGGTCGAGGAGGATCGCGAGCTCAACCGCTCCGATCTCATCCAATGGCTGACGGCGAACGTCCAGCAGCCGGGGCGGCGGGTGGAGCCGTACGTCGGCCCGCGGGCCACGGCCTACATCAACGACCTCGTCTCCCGCGGCATCGCGCCGGACTTCGCCGGCGCCTGGCGCGTGGCCCTGGGCATCGGCTGGCGGCGGTGGCTGGAGGAGTGCGCGGCGCACTGTACCGACCGCGACCTCCTGGTGGGCGTCCTGGACGTGTCGGCGAAGTCGCTGGTGCAGTACGCCCTCGACTCCGTCCTGGCGCTGCGCGAAGCCGGCCTCGCCGCGGCGATGGGCAACGCGGACGCCGAAGCGATCGCGTTGATCCAGCTGATCGCCAGCGGGGCGCCGATGGCGCAGGACCTCGCCGAGGGGCGCCTGCACTACCGGATGGGGCGCCGGCACACCGGTCTCGTGCTGTGGGTCGACGACCCCCGGCACGTCGACGCCCTGGACCAGGCGGTCGCGGCGGTGGGCGCCGCCGCCTCGGACCGCAGCGCCCTGGTGGCGCGTGCCAGCGCCACCTCGCGTTGGATCTGGCTCTCCGGTGCGGGCGTCCCGGACCTGCACCACGTGGAGAAGGTCATGGCGACGGCACACGGGGTCCGCGGCGCGGTGGGCAGGCCGGGCCGCGGGCTCGAAGGGTTCAGGTCCAGCCACCAGGACGCCCTGGCGGCGCAGGCGCTGGTCATCCGGCTCGCATCCGACCGGCAGTTCACCGCCTACGCCGACGTCGAGCTGATCGACGCGCTCACCAAGGACCGGGCCGGCGCCCGACGGTTCGTGCTCAACACCCTCGGTCCGCTGGTCGAAGCCGACCCGGCGCTGCGGCGGGCGCTCCTCACGTACGTGCAGTGCGGCTTCAACACCACCCGGGCCGCTGCCGGCCTGTACGCGCACCGCAACACCGTCGAGCGGCGGGTCTCGCGCGCGAACGAGCTCTCGGCGGTCAAGGTCGAGGACAACCCGACCCACGTGGCGGCGGCGCTCCTAGTGCTGGACATCGCGCCGGGCATCCTCGCGACCGGCTCGAACTGACCCTCACGGCACGGGATCGACCGGGTGCTCGAGCCTGCGGAACCAGTGGAGGGCCGGAAGGGCGAGCAGGGTGGCGGCCAGCAGCGCCGCGAAGGCGAGCGCGGGGCGGGTGACGAGCAGTCCGACCGCCGTCGCCAGCACGACCCCTCCCAGGTTGCCCGCCATCCAGATCAGCCCGGCCGCCGTGCTCTCGGCCTCGGGCGCGTGCCGCTCGCTCAGGGACAGCACGATGGGAAGGGCGGGAAGCAGCACGAAGCCCGTCCCGAGGAGCGTGACGAACGCCGTCAGCGTGCTCGGGACCAGGGCCAGGTGCAGGCAGGCCATCGCGGTGAGGGCGATCGCGACACCCATGACCTCGACCTCGCGGCCGCGCCGGTCCGCCCAGACGGGCACCACCGCACAGCCGACCACACCGGCGATCATCGTCAACGCGAGGATGAGGCCGGCGGAGGACTCGGGGACGCCCGCCGGCGCCAGCAGCGGTTGCACGAACGTCGCGCTCTCCGAGCGGATTACCCAGGCCATCGATGACCTGACCGCGCATGACGCCGGCGCCACAAGCCGCGACCGCACTGCGGCGGGCGACCGCAACTGGTCGACCGCGGTCGACAGGCTCGACGCCATCTCCGGCGTCGGACCGACCACAGCCCAGATCCTGCTGGTCGAACTCGGCCCGGACATGAGCGTCTTCCCCACGCCGGACCACCTGGCGTCATGGGCGAAGCTGTGTCCGCGGACCATCCAGTCCGGCACCAAGACTGCCACCGGACGCACCGGCAAGGGCAACCCCTGGCTCAAGGGCGGTCTCGGCGAAGCAGCGATGGCCGCCTCGCGCACCAACACCTTCCTCGGCACCCGCTACCGGCGCATCGTCAAACGCCGAGGCCACAAGAAAGCCCTGGTCGCGGTCGCCCGCACGATCCTGGTCATCGCCTGGCACCTCATCAACAACCCCGACGTCGAGTACACCGACCTCGGCCCTGACTACCATCAGCGCCTGATCGACCCGACCCGCCGAACCCGCGACCTGATCCGACAGCTGGCAGCCCTCGGACACCAAGTCACCCTCCGCAGCCTGACCGCACCTCCTGCAGCCTCCGGACGGCCGACACCGTCCGGACGATCACGCCTGCCCAGCCGACCTCGAATTTTCCGTTCAGGATGCGAGTCATGGTACGTCCTTCCTCCTACCCGCCTGAGCTGCGCCGTCGTGCGGTGCGCATGGTCGCCGAGGTCCTCGGCGACTACCCGAACGAGTCGGCCGCGCTGCGGGCCGTCGCGGAGAAACTGGGCATCGGCTCCGCCGAGACCCTGCGCAACTGGGTGCGACGCGACCAGGTCGACTCCGGACAGCGCCCGGGCATGACCACGGAGGAGTCCGCGCAGATCAAGGCCATGAAGAAGGAGATCGCCGAACTCAAGCGCGCCAACGAGATCCTCAAGGCCGCGGCGAGTTTCTTCGCGGCCGAGCTCGACCGGCCGCACCTGCGCTCGTAGCGTTCATCGACGAGCACCGGGGCCGCTTCGGCGGCGTCGAGCCGATCTGCCGCGTACTCACCGAGCACGGCTGCAGCATCGCCCCCTCCACCTATTACGCCCACCGCAAGCGTCTGGCCTCGCCGGCCGCCCGCACCGTACGCGACGAGGAACTCAAGGCTCTCATCAAGGAGGTCTACAACGCCAACTACCGTGTCTACGGGGCGTGGAAGATCTGGAGGGAGCTGGGCCGACAAGGCCAAGCGGTGGCCCGCTGCACCGTCGAACGCCTGATGCGCGAACTCGGCATCACCGGTGCTGTCCGCGGCAAGAAGGTGATCACCACCATCGCGGACCCGGGCGCCGAACGCGCCCCAGACCTGGTCGACCGCGACTTCGTCGCCGGCGCGCCGAACCGCTGCTGGGTCGCCGACTTCACGCACATCGCCACCTGGGCCGGAGTCGTCTACGTCGCCTTCGTCGTGGACACCTTCTCCCGGCGCATCGTCGGCTGGTCGGCCGCGACCTCCAAGGAGACCCGGCTTGTGCTGGATGCGCTGGACATGGCGCTGTGGCAGCGCGACCGTGACGGATTCCCTCATCAGCGAGGCGAGTTGATACATCATTCGGACGCCGGGTCGCAGTACACGAGTTTCCGGCTCGCCGAACACCTGAACGCCGCCGGCATCGCGGCCTCGATCGGATCCGTCGGCGACGCCTACGACAACGCCCTCATGGAGTCCACGATCGGCCTGTTCAAGACCGAGCTGATCAAGCCCCGGCGGCCCTGGCGCACCCTCTCGCAGGTCGAACTCGCCACCGCCGAGTGGGTCGACTGGTACAACCACCGCTGGCTCCACGGTGAGATAGGCCACGTTCCGCCAGTCGAGTACGAGACCGACTACTACCTCACCACCACAAAACCGCAGGTCACAACCACAACCTGAGATCTCTATCAACCCGGGGCGGTTCACACCTGCCCACAGGCCGAAAGTGCCGCTGCCTGGCGGGCAGCGGCACTTCCCGGTGCGATGACCGTTAGTCGGGCCATTCGACTGCTTC
This sequence comes from Kitasatospora sp. NPDC023118, assembly GCF_055560875.1. Classification (NCBI taxonomy): domain Bacteria; kingdom Bacillati; phylum Actinomycetota; class Actinomycetes; order Kitasatosporales; family Streptomycetaceae; genus Kitasatospora; species Kitasatospora sp. NPDC023118. The sequence goes on along the minus strand of NZ_JBVHHW010000054.1, from coordinate 4,287 downwards.
AACGCCGCAGTTGGACAGGGCCGCGCCGACTACCCGAGCAGCGGATGTCAGACCCAGTCCCGCACGATCGTGGCACTGGTCGGCATGGCCGAGAACGTTCGAGTGATGTTGAAGGTGGTCTTGGAGGTAGCGGAGGTGGCGGAGACGCAGACGTCGCGGCCCCCGTACCCCAGCCACGTCGAGCCCGCGGACAGGGCGAAGGTGTAGCACTGCGGGGTGTCAAGGAAGTTGTACGGCAGGCTGGTCTCGATGTAGCCGGAGAGCTGGTACGTGGTGCCGCCCATCGGGCAGGCCGTGATCTGGCCGTCGCCGTAGCTGTTGGAGACAGTGAGGGTGGCGCAGGACGAGCCCGTGGTGGTCGAGGTCGCCGCCAGCGAGGCGGGGGCGGCCAGCAGGGTCAGGGTGCCGGCGGTGGCGGCCACGGCCAGCGAACGGGCAAGGCGGTTCATGAGGCTCCTTGGGTGGTTGGTTCAGGGAATGGCCCGGCCAGCCCTCGGCGTCGCGGAGTCAGGGCCGGACCTGATGCTTCGTCTGCAAGCGAACTGCAACGCGTTGTTGATGAAATCAGGCGGCATCCATGGTTGCCAAGTGCACCACCGTGTACAGCCACGCCCGCGGTGCTCGTACCCGTGTCCCGGGCTTGCAACGCCTGCTCGAAGGTGTCCTGTACCAGGGCCTCCGTGTCCGCGTCTCGATCCGACAAGCCCAGCACCGCGGCCCGCCGTCGTAGCGCCGCCACCAGCGGCAGGCGATAGGACCGGTATGCCTCCTGGACTGTCCTCGCCTCCCCCGCGCCCCCGGCTGCAGCGGCGCCGCCCGTCCCCGCTCACCGCCCGCCGTCCCAGCTCTTCTCGGCCGCTGCCCACTGCGCCTGAGCCCTGATCAGGTCCGCCCGCGCCCGCAGCGGCACACTGCGGGCCAGCACACCGGCCACCCTCACCATCGCGGGCACCGCGCCCGCCAGCACCACCGACACGGGGTCCATCATCACCGCGCACCTTCCAGCAGTCGGCGGATCCCGGTCCGGCTCGCCATGGAGGCGCTACTGAACGCCGGCTCGGTCCGCTCGGGCGGGCTGGCGCTCCTCCTGGGCTACGGCGCCGGCCTCTCGTACGCCGCCACCGTCGTGGCGCTGCCATAGTGGGTTATCCCTACCGTCATTACGTGGGCTGGCCTCGTGGCAGCGTCGGCCAAGCGGCGAATAGCGTGAATCCAGAGGTTTCAGCGGTGGGCTCGGATATTCCAAGCCCTAGCGTCACCACGGGAATTGGGGAGGCAAAACGCTCTTCCCGGCAACAAGGAGTTCCGTCATCGCTACGTCAGTTGTCTTCCACCGTCGATACGTCGGCATCACCGTCGCGACGCTCGCCGCCCTCGGGGTGATGACGGCCTGCAATCCCACGAAGACGCTCAATCGGACCGACTTTACGCAGACGAACGAGATCGACGCCCAGCCGGCACGAGCCTCCAAGTGAACGCGCGGAACATCGGCGTGACGCTGAGCACGGGCGGCTACTCGAAGGTGCGGGTCTCCGCGACCGGGAACTACGCAGACCAGAAGCCCCAGGTGTCGGCTACCACGACGGGAACCACCGCGGTGGTCTCGGGGTCCTGCGCCGGCGATTGCGACCTCCAGCTGCACATCACGCTGCCGGCCGCACTCCGCGTCCAGGTCGAAGCGGGCAGCGGCGCCATCGTCGCTAACGGCATGGGCGGGAGCCTGGACCTGCGGACCACCGACGGCGCCATCACCGTCACCCACTCCACCGGCCCGTTGACCCTGCAGAGCCGCGACGGCGGGATCTCCGTCACCGACGCCGCCTCCCGGAAAGCCGACATCACCACCGAGAACGGCGCGGTCGACGCCACCTTCGCAGTTGCTCCCGCCGCCGTAAACGTGACTGCCAAGGACGGCGCGGTGGACCTCTCCGTACCCTCGGGCGCAGACTACGACGTCACCACCCACACCACGGGTACGACACCGCAGGTCGATGTGCCCAGCGACCGCAACGCCGCTCATTCCTTGACCGTCACCACCGCCAGCGGCGGCATCCACATCCACTGACGCCCCACCCGCCAGGACGACGTGCCCCTGGGAAGACGTCCCCTCGCCGGCCGGCAATGCGCCCTGGCGCATTGCCGCGCCGCTTCACATTGACGCGCTCAGCCGCGACGAAAGGACTCAGATGGCATCACCACCGAGGCGGATCGTCGTGATCTCGGCCGAGATCGGAGCCGGTCACGACGGGGCGGCCAACGAGCTGTCCCGCCGCCTGATGGATGCCGGCTACGAGGTCGATCGCCATGACTTCCTCAATCTGCTGCCACCACGCCTCGGCCGAGTGCTCCGCAACGCCTATGCCTTCGAACTGCACGCCGCCCCATGGGCATGGGGGCGGATGTTGAGCGCCCTGGAACGGCACGGCCGCCTCGGACGTGCCGTCGGCGGGATGTTCGCGCGGCTGGCCGCCCGCCGCACCACCGCGGTGACCGGTCCGGGCACTGCGGCAGTGGTCTCCACCTACCCGTTGGCCAGCCAGGCGCTCGGAAGGCTGCGCCGCACCGGGCGACTGACCGCCCCGGTGGCCACCTTCCTCACCGACATGTCCGTCCACCCGCTCTGGGTCGCCGACGGAGTCGACCTCCACCTCGCCCTGCACCCCGTCGCGTCCTCCGAGGCCAGCCATCGCGGAGCGGCTGAAGTCGTTGTCTCCGGACCACTCGTGGCGCCCGCCTTCCGCCCGTCCTCGAGTGAGGAGGAGCGCCGCAGCGAGCGTGCCCGCCTCGGACTGCCGATAGGCCCTCAACTGGCCCTGGTGGTAGCCGGTTCATGGGGCGTGGGAGAGGTGGAGAAGACGGCCCGGGAGATTGCCGCCACCCGCCTTGCCGTACCCGTCATCGCCTGCGGTAGCAACTCCGCCCTGCGCGACCACCTGCTCGAGAACGGTGTCGGTGTGCCGCTCGGCTGGGTCAACGACATGCCCGCGTTGCTGCGCAGCGCCGATGTCGTCATCCAGAACGCCGGTGGCCTCACATCCCTGGAGGCTATGGCCAGCGGTGTCCCCGTGGTGAGTTACCGATGCCTGCCCGGTCACGGAGTCAGCAACGCGGCCGCGCTCGACGAGGCCGGGCTCGCGGTGTGGATCCGCGACCAGACCGCGCTCGCCCCCACCTTGCGGGCCGTGCTCGAAGCTCCCGGCCGGTGGGCGACCGGCCCCCTGAAGGCGTTCTCCGCCTGGCCGACACCCGACCACGCCATCGCACGGCTCGTGAACCCGTGCCCCGTTCCCGGGCACCCCGGCCCTGGCCGGCCGGCTCAGCTCGTTCCGTTCGCACCGGAGCCGCCGGCACTCAGCCTGAACGCCGCCTCGTGAACCGCCCACCCACCACCGCTGGCCGTGCCCTGACCGTCTCCGCCACCGTGGTCGCCAGCGCCATCGCGGCACACAGCCTGCCCGCCCTCACTGCGGTGGGCCCGCTGCGCCCGTACCTCGCCCCCCGCCTCAGCGGCCTGGGCCAGCCAGGTCATGTGGCCCTCACCTTCGACGACGGCCCGGATCCCCGCTCCACACCACTCTTCCTGGCAGAGCTGGAGCGCGCAGGCGTCCAGGCGACGTTCTTCCTACTCGGCCGGATGCTCCTCCGGGCCCCATCGCTCGGTCGCGACCTCGTCGAGGCCGGCCACGAGGTCGCCGTCCACGGCTACTGGCATCGTCCGATGCTGCTCCGCTCCCCGCACTGCGCCTGGGACGACGTCCGCCGCGCCCGAGACCTCGTCGCCGACCTGACCGGGACCGCACCACGTTGGTACCGCCCGCCGTACGGTGTGTTCAGTCTGTCCGCACTCTCAGCCGCCCGACGGTTGGGGCTGACTCCCGTCCTCTGGAGCCACTGGGGTCGCGACTGGACTGCCAGTGCCACCCCCGAAACCGTGCTACGGACCGTCACCCGATCCCCATTGGGTGGCGGTACCGTCCTCTTGCACGACTCCGACGTCACCTCTGCTCCCGGCTCCTGGCGGGCCGCCCTCGGCGCACTGCCCCGGCTCCTGGAGCACTGCGCCCGAGAAGGACTGGTGGTCGGCCCGCTGCGCGACCACCTTCCGGCCAGAGCCCGCCCATAGGTCCCGGGACAAACCGATCGGGGCGCCGCCTCTTCAGGCGGCGCCCCGATCAGCCGTTTCCAGGCGGAGTGAGGTTCCCCCGCTGAGCTGGACAGCCTGATACTGGGACGGTTGAGTCCCGGAGGAAGCAGTCCAGTAGTGAGCGGCAAGAGCAACATGAGCAA
>NZ_JBVHHW010000053.1:0-20877 GCF_055560875.1 Kitasatospora sp. NPDC023118 | reverse complement strand
CGCCGGATCGCCTTGACGGCGATACGGCTACCCGTGACCCGCTACGCGGGAAGCCGCATTCCCCCTCGGCCTAAAGGCCGAGGCACCCTGCGGTATCTCCGGTGGACCCGCTCGGCTGGGACCCGCTGATCATGAAGTTCTGCGAGTTCTTCGGCGACGGCCGCCGCCTGTCCCCCTCCCGCCTCGCCGAGGGCTGGCGGATGCCCGGCCGTCTGCCGGCCGCCGTCTGACGGGCGGCGCAGTGGGGCCGGCGGGTTACGGGACCTTCTCGCCGCAGGAGTCGCACACCCGGGTCGCCGGCAGTTCGAGGAAGCAGGTCGGGCAGATCGCCGGCGGCCGCGGCAAGGTGGCGGCGGTGGCCTTGCGGGTCACCGCGGTCTTCAGCCGCGGGGCCAGGGCCGGGATGCCGCCGTCGGCGGGCAGGTCGGCGCCGAAGTGCCGGTAGCAGGCCAGGCGGGCGGCGGCCGCGTGGAGTTCGCGGTCCATCTCGTCGAGGATCGGCGGCTGCCCGGCCACCGCCAGCACGTCCTGGTAGCCGGTCCCGACCATGCCGTCGGCGGCGTGCACCACCAGCGCCGTCAGCGGCGGGTCCCCGCGGCGGTGCGCCTCGCGCACCACCAGGGCCAGCACCTTGCCGATCCAGTGCCGCTGGTTGACGCTGGTGCGCACCCCGGAGGCCTGCTGCACCGCCTCGGCCAGCTCGGCGTAGGTGATCACCGCGTGGTAGCGGCTCGCCACGTCCACCAGGGCCGGGTAGGCCGCTCTGGTCCACACGATGTGCGCCTGGCTGGCGGCGACGGCCGAGCCGTCCGACTCCCGCCAGTAGCCGCGCTGCCGCTCCGTCATCCGCCCGCCCTGTCCGCTCGACCCGTCCGGCCCCGCCGTGAGCGAGGCTACCCCGCTGCGGTGGCCGCCCGCCGCGCGGGGGCGTGCGCGGGGCCCGGGCTTGACTTCACGTGCTGTTGAAGTCGTCCAGTGGGTGCCGACCGCAGCCGTACGGGCACTTCGCGGTCGGTGCCCCGCCCGTACGGAAACGCGCCGGGGCCGGGTCCGCCTTTCCCGGTCGTGCCGCCGGCGGACCCGGCCCCGGTCACCCGTCCGCGACTGTGCGGGGGTCAGCCCGCCACCGGGGCCGCCGGTTTCGCGTCGGGCAGGTCAGCCGGCAGCCGGCCGATGACCTGCCGGACGCCGCCCTGCCCGTGGAAGGTGCCGTCGAGGGTGATCGGGCGGCCGTCGCGGTGGACGGGGATGCCACCGGCGATGAACGGCAGCGGGCGGTCCGGGGCGGTGGGCAGGGTGTGGAACGGGCCGTCGGGCTTGACCGGGTCGACCAGGTCGGCGGTGGGGGCGCCGAGAAGGGCGGTCGTCCAGGACGGTGACGCCGACCGCGACGTCGGCCGCCTCGGCAGCGGTGCGGGCGGCGTCGATGAGGGTCTCGGCGTCGGTGGTGGTGGGCGGGGTGACGGCGGTGGTGCTCATGGTGGCGCTGCTCCCGGATGACGGGGGCTCAGTGGTGGACGGGGACGGCGGCGGGGACGGCGGCCGCGGCGGCCGGGGCGGCCGGGGTGCGGCGTTCCAGCGCGGCGGACCAGAAGGCGAGGACCAGGGCGGCGGCGGCGAGCAGGGCGCCGACCCAGTTCGGGGCGGTGTAGCCGAGGCCGGCGGTGATGACGGTCCCGCCGAGCCAGGCCGCCAGGGCGTTGCCGAGGTTGAAGGCGCCGATGTTGACGGCCGAGGCCAGGGTGGGGGCGCCGTGGGCCTGGTCGAGGACGCGCTTTTGCAGCGGCGGGACGGTGGCGAAGCCGAGCGCGCCGACCAGCGTGATCGTGACGGCGGCGGCGATCTTGTCGTGCGCGGTCAGGGTGAACAGCCCGAGCACGACGGCGAGTCCGCCGAGGGTGGTGTAGAGCATCGGCATCAGCGTGCGGTCGGCGAACCTGCCGCCGAGCAGGTTGCCGAGGAACATCCCGACGCCGAACAGCACCAGCAGCCAGGTGACCGCGCCGTCGGAGTAGCCGGCGACGTGGGTCATCATCGGCGCGATGTAGGTGATCGCGGCGAACACTCCGCCGAAGCCGAGCACGGTCATCGCCATGGCGAGCAGGACCTGCGGGTTGCGGAAGGCGGTGAGTTCGCGGCGCAGGTGGGCGCCCTCGGCGCGCGGCATCGCGGGCACGAGCTTGGCGATGCCGAGCAGGCCGACCACGCCGAGGACGGCGACGGCGGCGAAGGTGGTGCGCCAGCCGACGGCCTGGCCGATGAAGGTGCCGAGCGGGACGCCGACGATGTTGGCGACGGTCAGTCCGGTGAACATGGTGGCGATGGCGCCGGCCTTCTTCTGCGGGGCGACCAGTTCGGCGGCGACGACGGAGCCGATGCCGAAGAACGCGCCGTGGGCGAGCGAGGCGACGATGCGTCCGGCGAGCATGAGGCCGAAGCTCGGCGCCGTCGCGGAGACCAGGTTGCCGACGGTGAACAGGCCCATCAGCAGCATCAGCATCGTCTTGCGGCTGATCCTGGTGCCGAGCACCGTCATCAGCGGGGCGCCGATGACGACGCCGATCGCGTAGCCGGTGACGAGCAGTCCGGCGGTGGGGATCGAGACGCCGTAGTCGCCGGCGATCTCGGGCAGCAGGCCCATGATCACGAACTCGGTGGTCCCGATCCCGAAGGCCCCGATGGCCAGGGCGAGGAGTGCGAGGGGCATTGGCGCGACCTCCATGCGATTGCTAGTGCGCCTTACACCTCCCGACAATAGTTGCACACGCGCCATAAGTGCAAGTGCGGGCAATCCGCCTTCGCGGAGGACCCTGGGGCGAGTCGGGGACGGGTCCCGGGCGCGCGAAAACGGGGCCGGGCCCCGACCGGCCGACCCCAACCCCTGCCGCTACTCCGAACGGGTGACTACCGACGCTCGGCGCGCCGGCGGGCGAAGCCCCTCGCGCCGCCACCCCGGGGCCGCGGACCGGGACCGCCGGGGCGGCAGATGCTTGCATAAGCCTTATGTATGCCCTAGCCGATATTTCGCCGCATGGCCTATCCTGGGGCGTGTAGCACCTGGAAAGGAGACCGGGCCCATGACCGCCACGGACCCCGCGCTGACCGCCCTCGCCAACGGATGGGCCGCCCTCTACCTCCTGTACGGCCGGATCGAGGCGCACATCGAGCGCGCCCTGCAGTCCGAGCACGACCTGAGCGTGCGGGAGTACTCGCTGCTCGACGTGCTCAGCCGCCAGCACGACGACGAGGGCGGGCACCTGCAGATGAAGCAGGTCGCCGACGCGGTCGTGCTCAGCCAGAGCGCCACCACCCGCCTGGTCACCCGGCTGGAGGACCGCGGCCTGCTCTCCCGCTACCTGTGCCCGACGGACCGGCGCGGCATCTACACCAACGTCACCGAGGACGGCCTGAAGCTCCTGGAGCGGGCCCGCCCGACCAACGACGCCGCCCTGCGCGAGGCGCTCGACGAGGCCGCCAGGAACCCCGAGCTGGCCCCACTGGTCAAGGCCGTCGAGGCGGTCGGCCCCCCGCCGGCGCTCCCGCGGCCCTGAGCCCCGCACGCCTCCCGTACGCCCCTCCCGCAGGCCTCCCGCAGCCCGGTGCCCCGGGTCCGGACCACCGTCCGGACCCGGGGCACCGGCGTACTCCCCCGCGCGGGGCGGTCAGGCCCGCGCGGCGAGGGTGTGGGCGACCAGGGCGTTGGCGTGGCCGTGGCCGAGGCCGTGCTCGGCCTTGAGCCAGGCCACGAGTTCCATGTGCCGGGTGAGCGGGGAGGCGCGGATGAGCTCCTTCCACTCCCCGACGGGGCGGCCGTACTTCTTCTCGATGGAGGGGAAGTAGGCGGCCGGGCCCTTCGCGGCGGTCTTCGCGGCGGTGGCCTTCACAGGTGCCGTGGTCATGTCCGGCGTCCTCCCAAGTGCGGGCAAAGCAGAATCGGTGCGGTCACGGGTTAGGACCGTGACCGCACCGACAACTCATCGCCCGGCGGAAGTGACCGTGATCACACCGTCGCGGTGCGCCTGCGCCCGCGGGCGGCGCGGCGCCCGGCCGGCGGGGTGGGGTCGGCGTTCCACGCGGCGACGGGGTTGCCGAGCCAGCGGGTGTCGCCGGGGACGCTCTCGCCGCGCATGACCAGCGAGGCGGGGCCGACGGTGGTGTTGTCGCCCAGCGCGGAGTTGAGCAGGACGATCGAGTGCGGCCCGGTGGTGGAGCCGGCGCCCAGGTGGACGGGGCCCAGGCGCATCACCCGGTCGTGGAACAGGTGGGTCTGCAGCACGGTGCCGCGGTTGACGCTGGCGCCCGCCTCGACGGTGACCAGGTCGCTCTCGGGCAGCCAGTGGGTCTCGCACCACACGCCGCGCCCGATCTTGGCGCCGAGGCTGCGCAGCCAGACGTTCAGGTACGGGGTGCCGGTGATGGCGCCGCCGCCGAAGGGCATGGCGAGCTCCTCGACGAAGGTGTCGTAGAGCTCGTTGCGCCACACGAAGGAGGACCACAGCGGGTGCTCGGCGACGCGGAAGCGCCCGACCAGCAGCCACTTGGCGGCGGTGGCGATCGCGCAGGCGGCGACGGCGGCGGCGATCAGCACCAGCCCGGCGGAGCCGAAGGCCACGCCCAGCCCGTAGTCGTCCCGTATCGACTGCAGGGCGGCGAACACCAGGTCGGCCAGCACGACCGCGACGATGACCGGGAGGAGCCGGCAGACCTCGACGCCGGCGCGCGCCCACATCAGGCGCTTGGGCGGGTTGTAGGTGCGCCCCTCGGAGCCGGTGTCGGCCACGCGCGGCAGTGCGAAGGCGGGCCGGCCCAGCCACGAGGAGCCCTCGGGGGCGTGGGCGGGGGTGTCGGAGAGCACGCCGACCAGGGAGTTGTCGGGCAGGGAGCGGTCGGGGCCGACGATGCCGGAGTTGCCGACGAAGGAGCGGCGCCCGACGTGCGAGCGGCCCAGGCGCAGCCAGCCGCCGCGCAGCTCGTAGGGGGCGAGGAGGGTGTCGTCGGCGAGGAAGGCGCCGTCGTCGACCCGCATCAGGCCGGGCAGCGAGAGCACCGTGGAGGCCTCGACCCGGCGGCCGATCCTCGCGCCGAGCAGGCGCAGCCACACCGGGGTGAAGAGGCTGGCGTAGAAGGGGAACAGGGTGCGCCGGGCGGTGTCGCTGAGGCCGGAGACGGCCCAGGCGCAGAAGGCGACGCGGCCGGTGGCCGGGTGGAAGCCCGGGCGCAGCGGCAGGGAGAGGAGGCGGATCAGTAGGGCTATCAGCGCGGCGTGGCACAGGACGGTCAGCACCGCGAGCGGGGCGGTCATCGGCAGCAGCCGGAGCATGGCCTGGACCAGGGTGCGGTCGTTGTCGACCATCGGGTAGATGATCAGCAGCGCGGGCAGCGCGGCGATGACCGGGAGGAGTCCGAAGAGGGCGAAGCCGGCGCCGTAGGCGAGGTTCCAGGTCCGGGAGGGGCGGGCCGGCGTCGTCGGCCACTGGGTGCGGGCCTCGGTGGAGGGGCGGGCCGGGGAGCCGTTCCAGTGCTCGCCGGGCGGGACGGTGCCGGTGACGCAGGAGCCGGGGGCGATCTCGGCGCCGTGGCCGATGCGGGCGCCGGGCATCAGGGTGGCGCGGTGGCCGATGCTGGAGTCCTCGCCGATGTCGAGGCGGCCGAGCTGGAGGGTGTCGCCGTCGAGCCACCAGCCGGCGATGTCGACCTCGGGTTCGATGCAGGCGCCGTGGCCGATCCGGGCCAGGCCGGTGACCGGGGGCGAGGTGTGCAGTTGGACGTCCTTGCCGACGCGGCAGCCGAGCATCCGGGCGTAGCGCGGGGCCCAGGGGGTGCCGCTGAGGCGGCCGGTGCCGAACATGGCGGTGAAGCGTTCGGCGGTCCACAGTCTCAGGTGGACGTGGCCGCCGCGGGGGTGGCTGCCGGGGCGGATGCCGGCGGTGATGAGGCGGGCGCCGGCGGCGGCGATCAGGGTGCGGCCGGGGGCGCTGTAGAAGAGGAGCAGGCCGGCGACGACGGGCCACCATGAGCTGTGCGGGGCCCAGGGGAGGTGGTTGCCGAGGAGGTTGTCGACGGCGATCAGGACGATGACCCAGCGCAGGCCGGCGATGGCGAACAGGCCGAGCAGGATGAGGGTCTGCCACAGGCCCGCGCTGCGCGGGGTGGGGCGTACCGGTCGCACGGGTGCGGTGGTCGCGGCGGCTTCCGGCCCGGCCGCGGCCGCCGGCTGGGCCGGGGCGAGGGAGTCGAGGTAGCCGGCGAGGTCGCCGAGTACCGGGTGGGCGTACAGGTCGGCGACGGAGACGCCGCTGTGGCGGGTGCGCAGTTCGGAGACCAGGCGGGCGGCGGTGAGGCTGGAGCCGCCGAGGGCGAAGAAGTCGTCGCCTCTGCCCGGGGCCGTGCCGAGCAGGCGTTCCCAGTGGCCGGCGAGCCAGCCGGCGGTGCCGTCGAGGGTCTCGGCGGCGGCCGCGGCGGTGCCGGTGGTGGCCAGTGGCCAGGGCAGGGCGTTGCGGTCGACCTTGCCGGAGGTGCGGGTGGGCAGGGAGTCGACGAGGGCGAGGACGGGGACCAGCGGGGCGGGCAGGCGCTCCAGCAGGTGCTGGCGGGCGGCGGCGAGGTCGGGGTCGGTGCCGGGCTGGGCGACGAGGTAGCCGACCAGCAGGTCGGCGCCGGCCGGGGTCTTGCGGATGGCGGCGGCCGCGGCGCGGATGCCGGGCAGGGCCTGGAGGGCGGCGTCGATCTCGCCGAGTTCGATGCGGCGGCCGCCGAGTTTGATCTGGTCGTCGGCGCGGCCGAGGAAGATCAGGCCTTCGGGGTCGTTGCGTACCAGGTCGCCGCTGCGGTAGACGCGGGGGGAGGCGATCGCGGGGTGGGGGCTGAACTTCTCGGCGTCCTTGGCGGGGTCGAGGTAGCGGGCGGTGCCGATGCCGCTGATCAGCAGTTCGCCGGTCTCGTGCCAGGGCACGGGGTTGCCGGCCTGGTCGACGACGGCGATCTCCCAGCCGTCCAGCGGGGCGCCGATGCGTACGGGCTGGCCGGGGAGCATCCGGGCGGCGGTGGCGACGACGGTGGTCTCGGTGGGGCCGTAGGTGTTCCAGAACTCGCGGCCGGGCACGGCCAGGCGCTCGACGAGTTCGGTGGGGCAGGCCTCGCCGCCGACGATGATCAGGCGGACCTGGTCGAGGCACTCCTGGGGCCACAGGGCGAGCAGGGTGGGGACGGTGGAGATGGCGGTGATGCGGCGGCTCACGAGCCAGGGGCCGAGGTCGGTGCCGGCCTTGACCAGGGAGCGGGGGGCCGGGACCAGGCAGGCGCCGTGGCGCCAGGCCAGCCACATCTCCTCGCAGGAGGCGTCGAAGGCCACGGAGAGGCCCGCGAGGACGCGGTCGCCGGGGCCGAGCGGCTGCTGCGGCAGGAAGATGCGGGCCTCGGCGTCGACGAAGGCGGCGGCGCTGCGGTGGGTGACGGCGACGCCCTTGGGGCGGCCGGTGGTGCCGGAGGTGAAGATGATCCAGGCGTCGTCGGCCGGCGAGGGCCAGGCGGGGCGGCCCGAGGGGCGGGCGGCGGGTCCGGCGAAGAGTCTGCGCTCGGCGCCGAGGATCGCGCAGACCTGGGCGTCGTACCAGATCATCTCGGCGCGCTCGTCGGGGTCGTCGGCGTCCACCGGCACGTAGGCGGCGCCGCAGCGCAGCACCGCGAGGATGGAGACGTAGAGGTCGGCGGTGCCGGAGGGGATGCGCACGCCCACCCGGTCGCCGCGGCCGATGCCGTGGCCGGCCAGCACGCCGGCGAGGGCGTCGACCTCCTGCATCAGGGTGCGGTAGTCGAGAACGGCGTCGCCGGTGTCGAGTGCGGGCGCGTGCGGGTGGGCGTCGGCGGTCGCGGCGATGACGTCGAGCAGGGTGCGCTGGTGCGCGGGCTGGGCCACCGGCCAGCTGGCCGCCTGCCCCGGGTGGGGGCGGTGCAGCGTGCCTGGGCCGGCCGTGTCGTGGCGTACGTCCATGGGGGTGGGTTCCTCGGCTCCGTTTTCCTTGGGGGCGCGTATGTGTCGCGCACTTGGTGCGATGTCAACGTCACATGGTGTCACCTGACGGGACGCGCCCACTCACCATGACTCCGCTGGGAGTCCGCCGGATGCAGCGAAGGTGCGGTCAAAGGAAAATCTCATGATCGATGCCATGTGTGGCGGCGGCGATGCGAATCGAATGTCTTTGTGGTGGTTTTCGAATATTTCGCCGGTGAAGCGTAGTCGGCGAAAACCGGAGGGGTGCGGCGGAGGGGGAAGGGTGATGAACGCCATGGCGTCCGGAACGGTACCGGTAGCGAGGGGATGGCTACCGAATCGGGAGGTGGTCGAATCATCGGCCCGTTCACCCCGTTCGCACGTTTGTGTGAGAGTCTGCCGCCGACGTTTTCCATGGGGACGTTTCCTGTGAATACGGTGTGGACCGCAGGACGCGGTTCCGGCCGGAACGGCGAGGATCCACTCGTCTGGTACACCGCCTACGGCTCCAACCTGCACGCCGCCCGCTTCGGCTGCTACCTGTACGGCGGACGGCCACAGGGCGCCGGTCGCGGCTGCCCGGGCTGCCGCGACCGGCGCGCGCCGCGCCGGGAGGCGGCGCTGACGCTGCCGGGCGGGCTGTACTTCGCCGGGCGGTCACTGACCTGGGGCGGCGCGATGGCCTTCTACGACCCGGCCCTTCCCGGCGGACTGCCCTGCCGCGCCCACCTGGTATCGGCCGGTCAGTTCAGCGACGTCGCCGCGCAGGAGATGTACCGCTCCCCCGGCGCCGACCTCGACCTCACCCGCGTCCTGGCCACCGGGCGCGACGACCTGGGCCCGGGCCGTTACGAGACCCTGCCGTGCCCGGGCGAGCTGGACGGGCACCCGCTGCTCACCTTCACCTCCCCCACCGGGCTGGCCGGCGCCGAACCCACCGCCCCCTCGGCCGCCCACCTGCGCACCCTGGGCGCGGGCCTGGCGCAGTCCCACGGCTGGAGCGCCCGGCGCGCGGCCCACTACCTCGCCACCCGACCGGGCGCGACCGGGCACTGGACACCCGAGGCGGTGGAGGCGCCGCTCGGGTGAACCGGGGGCGTTCAGACGTTCGCGGCGCGCCCCCGCGGCCGGGCACGCCGGCCGGGCGCGACCGCTCCCCCGTAGCGGTCGCGCCCGGCCGATCGCCGCACCAGGGAGATCAGCCGGGGAACGACTCCGGTCCGAAGCGCCCCCACACCACGAACGCGGCCAGCAGGAGGTAGGCCACGTCCACCGCGACGAGCTTGAACTCCTGGCGCCGCAGCCGCACCGCCGCCGCCCCGGCCATCAGCAGCACCAGCCCGAGCGCGGCCAGCGGCACGAACACCGGCGCGATGTCCAGCACCGCGGGCAGGATCAGCCCGACGGCGGCGAGCACCTCGACGGCGCCGATCGCCTTCACCCCGCCGGCGCTGAAGTCCTCGACCCAGCGCCCGCTGTACCCGGCGGCGGCGATCCTCTCCTTCGGCGTGACCATCTTGAAGGCGCCGCCGAGCAGGTAGGCGGCGGCCAGCAGCGCGGTGACGATCCACAGCGCGAGGTTCACGACGGTTCTCCTTGTCGGATGAAGGGCTGGTCAGAGGGTGTGGGGATCCCCGGCGCGGTAGCTTCCGGCGGGCTGGCGGGTCATCACGTTGCCGCGGTTGAAGGCGTTGATCACCGCGACCAGGCTCACCAGGGCGGCGAGCTGCTCCTCGTCGTAGTGCTTGGCGGCGTTGGCCCACACCTCGTCGCTCACCCCGCCCGCCGCGTCCGCGAGCCGGGTGCCTTCCTCGGCCAGCTCCAGGGCGGCCCGCTCGGCCTCGGTGAACACCGTGGCCTCGCGCCACACCGCCACCAGGTTCAGCCGGGTCGCCTCCTCGCCCGCGTGCACGGCGTCCTTGAAGTGCATGTCGACGCAGTAGCCGCAGCCGTTGATCTGGCTGGCGCGCAGCTTGACCAGCTCCTGGACGGTGACCGGCAGGGTGGACTCCACCAGGATCCGGTTGGCGGCGATGAGGTGCTTGAAGACCTTGCCCATGACGGGGCTGGCGAAGGGGTTCAGACGGGCTTCCACGGTGTGCTCCTCGGTACGTTGTCCGCTGGTGCCCTCTAGGACAGGGCAGCCGGGCAGGCTGTGACAGGTACGGATGTGACGCGCGCCACCCCCGGGCGGGGCGGCGTTGAACGGGAGGCGTTTCCATGGCGGGATCGGCGGATGCGGCGGGATCGGTGGACGCGGTGGACACGGTGGACGCGGTCGGGTACCGGCCGCTGCTGTTCTCCATCGCCTACGGCATGACGGGCTCGGTGGGCGACGCCGAGGACCTCGTCCAGGACACCTTCCTCAACCTGACCCGCGCCGAGCAGGCCGGCACCGCGATCACCAACCTGAAGGCGTACCTGACCACCTCGGTGACCAGGCTGGGCATCAACCACCTCGGCTCGGCCCGGGTGCGGCGCGAGACCTACGTCGGCGAGTGGCTGCCCGAGCCGGTCGTCGCCTTCGCCGACCGCCCCGGCGGCCCGGCCGAGCACGCCGAGCTGACCGATTCGCTGTCGATGGCCTTCCTGGTGATGCTGGAGGCCCTCTCCCCCGTCGAGCGCGCGGTGGTCGTGCTGCGCGAGGCCTTCGGGTACGGCTACCCGGAGGTCGCGGAGCTGACCGGCAAGTCCGAGGCGAACTGCCGTCAGATCTTCGCCCGGGCCAGGAAGCGCCTGGCGGTGAGCGCGGACGCCCCGCTGCCCCCGACCCGGCGCGCGGAGGGCGACGAACTCGCCCGCCGCTTCTTCGAGGTGGCCGCCGGCGGGGACCTGGAGGAGCTGCTCGGCATGCTCGCCCCCGACGTCGTCCTGCACGGCGACGGCGGCGGCAAGGCCCAGGCGATCGGCCGCTCGGTCGACAAGCCGCGCCAGGTCGCCCAGTTGCTCGTCAGCGGCATACGCCGGATCGCCGCCCTCGGCGCGAGCCTGGTGCCGGCCCAGGTCAACGGGCGCCCGGGCGTGGTGGCGTACGACGGCCAGGGGCGGGTGCTCAACGTGGTCGCGCTCGACATCGTCGACGGCGCGGTGCGGGAGATCCACGCGGTGGCCAACCCGGACAAGCTCGGGCACCTGGGCGAGGTGTCCGACCTCGGGCTGCGGAAGGTACGGGAACGGTAGGGGGCATCATCTGGACCAGCAGCGAGGAGAACCCGGCGGTGACGTGTGACGGCACCACCCTGACCGTCGTCCACACCGCCGGCGGCAGCAGGACCGCCCACGTCTGCACCCGCGTCTGACGCGCCGCACGCCCTGGGGCGCGGCGCTCAGACGGCGTCCCTGGGCGTGCGGTAGGCGGTGAGCCGCGCGGCGTCGGGCCCGACGCGCCGCCAGGGGCCCTGGAAGGCCAGCACCGCGATGGCGGCCGTCGGGAAGCGGCCCTGCATCCGGGCCAGCTGGTCGTCGTCCTCGGCCTCGCCGGCCAGGGTGTCGGCCGCCTCGTGGATGACCGGGTTGTGGCCGAGCACGAGCAGGGTGCCGACGTCGTCCGGGGTCTCGGTGAGCAGTGCGATGAGCTGCTCGCCGAGGCCGATGTCGTAGAGGCGCTCGTCGTAGACGGTCTCGGGCTCGGTAGGGAGTTCGGCGGCCATGAGCGCCCAGGTCTGACGGGTGCGCACGGCGGTGGAGACCAGCGCGAGGTCGGGGGTGAGGCCCTGGTCGGCGAGCCAACGACCGGCCGCCGGAGCGGCCTTGCGGCCCCGCTCGGCCAGGGGGCGGTCGTGGTCGTCCACGTCGGGCCAGTCGGACTTGGCGTGGCGCACCAGGACGATCCGGCGCTGCTTCTCCTCGGGCACGGGCTACTCCGTGTTCTCCGTACGGGCGTGGGGGCTCGGCTGTCGGATCCGCCGGATGGCGGACGGGTGGCGTGGAGGAGCGCACGGAGCTGCCGCGTTCGGACCTGCTCGCCTTCGCCGGAGACGATCCCGTCGATGCGGCGGTGGTGCTCCCGGTGGAGCGGGTACGGTCGCCTCACCCCGCACCCGCCGCACTCAAGTTACCCAGGTCGTACCGGAGTTCGCGCCGCACCTCACGGCTTTACGACCCCTGGAGTCGCACCGCCGTGCTGCGGATGGCGGGGAGCTTGGCGTAGAGGGCGCCGCCGGGGCATTCGGTGGCGAAGCCGTCGCGGTGGCCGGAGATGGCCTCGAAGTCGACGACTTTGCCCTTCGGGTAGAGGCTGGCGTCGGAGCCGGAGGTGAGCTGGGCCTTGCCGTCGGCCGCCCGGCCGGTGAGGCCGAGCTTCCACGCGGCGATCTTCGCGAGGCCGTCCTGCAACGCCTGCGGCGGCTCGTCCGAGCTGTAGGTGCCGATGGCGGCGACGCCGGAGGAGTCGGTGTTGAAGCCGAGGGTGTGGGCGCCGAAGACGGGCTGGTCGACGCCGCCCGCGCGGCCCTCGTAGACGGTGCCGCAGCGGTCGACCAGGAAGTTGTAGCCGATGTCCCGCCAGCCGTTGCCCTGCACGTGGTACTGGTAGATCGACCTGATCACCCGGGGGGCGTCGGAGCAGGCGTAGTCGGTGGCGGTCGCGGTGTGGTGGACGAAGACCACCTTGACCGGGCCGGTGTACACGAAGCCCTGTTCACGGATGGACTCGTCCGCACCCCATCCGGCCCGGGTGACGATGCCGGGGCGCGGGGCGGAGGCGGTGGCGGGTGCGGCCGGTCGCCCGGGCAGGGTCTGGGCGTCGGTGGAGGCGGCTCCCTGACCGGGGTCGACGAGTTCGACCCGCAGTCCGCGCGGAAGGCCGGCCGGACCGGGGCGCACGTCCACCGCGACGCCGTCGCTGCGGCCGGTCCACAGCGGGGCGGTGGCGCCGTGCGGCGCGGCCTCGGGGCCGTCCACGGCATCGGCCTCCAGGGTGTGCCAGTCGCCCCACCGGCCGGTGGCGGCGTCCCGGGTGCGGACCCGCACGGAGCCTTTGGCGAGCGCGCCGGGGGCGCCGTCCCAGACCACGCCGAGAAGCTCGAACGGACGGGTGGCCCGGGGCGCGACGGCACCGCCGGCGGTGAGGGCGACGGAGGTGACCAAGCCGCCCCCGGCGGAGGTGCGCGGTGCCGGGGCGGGGGCGGGGGCACCCGAGCTGTCGGCGGCGGCGGGGGGCTGGAAGAGCAGGGCGGCGATGCAGCCGGCGAGGACGGCTGCCGGGATTGAGATCCTCATGGAACGGATGGTCACCACAATTCACCGCCCCTGCATGTCGCCGAAAGTCGGCACACCGTCACGGAAGGCCGCCGGGGCACCAGGACGGGGAGCCGGGAATTCCTGGTCGGATCCGACCGGCCAGGCGGTTGGCACCGGCATCCGCACGCCCCTTCATGAGCTCCGCCATCCGGGGGATTCCGGTCGGCGGCGGTGTCCGGGAGGCCCGGTTCCGTCGCGGGCGTGACGGCGGGAAACGGCGGCGCGGACCGCACGGGCGACGTTCGCCCGTACTCCGTAATCCTTTGGGCCGGTGCGGTTAATTCACGGCGGCGTACCTCACGGTTCGGTGATAAAGGAGCGTATTCAGAAGATCCGTTTTGAGGATCAACCAGGAGCGTCATGCGAATTCGAATCACCACCCTGGTCCTGTCCGGGCTGACCTCGGCCGCCCTCGTCTGGGGCGCGGGCGGCACGGCCTTCGCCTCGCCCGTCACCGACCACAGCGCCGCCGGCGGCTCAACGCAGGCCCGGGGCGAATGGGTCGACGGCCTTCTGCGCCTGGCCGAGGGCGGCACCTCGGCGGACGGCGCCAGGACCTTCACCAGCAGCAGCGCTTTCCGGCCGACGCAGGCCGTCCGCCCGTCCCCCCGAACCGACGGTGACACCGAGCCCGAGGCGGCCCTGGCCGACGGCCAGGAGCCCGGCACCGCGCAGCCGGATGACGCGGCCCAGCCCGACGAGCAGGGCACCGAGGGCGAGCGGCTGGCGGGGCAGGCGCCGTCGACGCTTCCCATGGACATGGGAACGAACGGCAGCAAGAACTGCCTCCACGAGCCCGGACACGAGCACCGCGGCCACCTCGCCGACCACGGCCTCGGCGAGTTCTTCTGCCTGCCCGGCATCCCCGCCGAACACGGCATCCCCGGCATCCCCGCCGGGCACGGCATCCCCGGCATCCCTGCCGAACACGGCGAGCACTGCGAACACGGCGAGCACTGCAAGCACCACAACGAGCACTGCAAGCACGACGGGAAATGCGAGCACGACGAGCACTGCAAGCCATGTGAGCACGGCAAGCCCGACGAGCACGGCAAGCCCGAGCACGGCAAGCCCGACGAGCACGGCAAGCCCGAGCACGGCAAGCCCGACGAGCACGGCAAGCCCGAGCACGGCAAGCCCGGCGGCCAGGAGCAGCACCAGGGCCAGGACCAGAACTCCGCGCAGGACCAGGACGTCGATGTGACCGTCATCGTGCAGAACAGCGTCACCAACGACCTCAACAACAGCGCCAACAACACCGCCGCCAGCAGCGCCACCAGCAACTCGAACAACTCCGCGCAGAACAACGCCAAGAACACCTCCCTCAACCTGAACAAGATCAAGTTCGTCGCGGAGGAGGTCGAGGAACGGCCGGCGCACAAGCCGGCCCACCATGGCAAGCACGAGGTGAAGCCCGGCCACCACGGTGAGGGCGAGGAGCACCACGCCGGCCACCACCACGGCGAGCTGGCCCACACCGGCGCCCCGAAGACACCCGTCCTGCTCGGCCTCGCCGCCGCGTTCCTCGCGGCCGGCGCGGCGGCCACGCGGATCAGCCGCCGGCGCGCCTGACCGATCTCGGAACGCGGGAGAGCCGGAGCGCTCGACCGCACCCGTGACAGCGGCCCCCACCAGGCGATCGTCCTGGTGGGGGCCGCTGTCGTGGGGCGGGCTCAGACCAGCGCCGGGCCGCACATGTCCGCACGGTCGCGCGCTTCGTCGGCCCGGATCTCCCAGATGCCGTCCGCCACCTCGACGGACCTGGACCGGATCTCCTCGGACAGGTCCGCCGGCCACCAGGTCCCCTCCGACCATCGGGCCCCCGTCACCTCGGTGCCGGCCAGGTCGGCCGTGTGCAGGTCGGCACCGCTCAGATCCGCGCCCTGCAGATGGGCACCGGTCAGGTCGGCGCCTCCCAGGTACGCATTGCACAGGACGGCATGGGCGAGGTGGGCATCGGTCAGGTCCGCCTGGACCAGCACGGCGTCCGTCAGGTCGGCCCGCACCAGGTTGGCGCCGCGCAGCCGGGCACCGCGCAGGTCGGCACCGATCAGCTGCGCCCTGGACAGGTTGGCGTCCCGCAGCATGGCGCCGCGCAGACTGGCTCCCCGCAGATCCGCACCGTTGAGGTCGGCACCGAGAAGATCCGCACCGGCCATGGCGACGTTCGCCAGGTCCGCCCTGCGCAGGTCAGCGCCCGTCAGCTGCTCACCGTGCCAGACCCGCCGGTACGGCTGAAAGGCCAGCGCCGCCCGCAGCATCGCCAGGAAGCCGGGGCGCGGCCGCACCGGAGCGGGGGAACGGAACGGCGGTTCGGTCCTGGCGATGTAGCCGAGGACCTGACGGCCGAAGGAGTCAGCGGGCATCGACCGCTCCCTCCTCCCGGACCGCCTCCACACCGACCGCGCGACCGGACGGGGCGCCCGGCCTCGCCCGGTTCACCACCACGGCCTGAGGATCGTCCGCCGTCGTCCTGCGGGCGAGTTGCTCAAGGATCTTCGGCGCGGCGATGCCGACCGTCACGGCGCCGATCGCCCCGGCGATCTGCCCGCTGGCCGCGTACGCCGCCGCCAGCCCGCCGCCGACGCCGAGCCGGATCGCGACCGCCGCCAGGTACGGTGCCAGCGCGAGCCGGCCGCGCCGCTTCCACGGGAAACCGCGCGAGGCGTGGATCGCCGCGTACAGGTCCCAGGCCTCGATCAGCCCCGACCCGAGCAGCCCCCACAGGCCCGCATGCCAGGTCGACATCCTGCTCCCTTCGACCACGTGCGGACAGCGGGCCCGGCGTGGCACCCGGCCGCCCGCCACCGGGAAGTCTCCTCACGTGTCGGACTGGCCGTCAATTCACTTTCCGATCAGCCACGTTCGGGTGAGGGCCTCTATGTTTCTCCCCGCGAACAGGCCGTGCACCGACACCATTCCCCCATGACCGCTTCCCATCGCGGTCCCCGCGCGCGTTTCGCCCGCCGTGGTCGTCGAAGACGCCGCTGACGCTCAACTGCCGCACGGGGTACGGTCCCCGGCATGACTTCCCTTCCCGCGGACCACACCGATCCCGACGTCGCCCTCGTACTCGCCGCCTACGCGGCGTACGCCCGGGGTGACATCGACGCCGCCGTCGCCGACCTCCACCCCGAGGTGGACTGGGTCGAGCCCGAGGAGTTCCCCAACGGGGGCCCGCATCGGGGCGCGGACGCCGTCCACAAGTACCTGGGCGCCTCGTACGCGATGTGGCGCGAGTTGCACTCCGAGCCGGTCGCCCACCGGCGCGGCGAGAGCGTCGTCATCGTCCACCACGTGCACGGCGTCCTCACCGACGGCAGCCCGCTCGACATCACCGCCGCCGACGTGTTCACCGTCCGCGACGGGCGGATCGTCAGCATGCACGCCTACGCCGACCCGGCCGAGGTGCTGTAGCGCGGCACCCCGCCGACCGAGATCCCCCGTCTTCGGGTGATCTTGGTCGGGTGTCGGCGCGGCGCCCGGACGGGCGGTGCCGGCGGCGAGGACGCGTTCCGGGCCTGTACAAGATCCTGCAAGGCGACTACGTCCCCGCTGCCGTCGCGGTCGACGCCTGCCGCCGCGCCGTCCGGGAGTAGTCCGCCCCGAGCCGGGCGCGGCGCGGGAAGTCGGCCCGGCCCCGGCCGACTTCCCGCGGTGTGCTGTGGTCGAGGCAAGGGGCACCGGGCCTACACCCGCCCCGGCCGGGATACCGCAACGCGCACGAACCCTTTCGGGGGAACCGATCGCCGAACCACCCACCGCCTACGGCATCTGCGCTTTCCTGGCGCGCATGCCCATGCGCCCTCACGACGCGAGCGCGACCGCAGCCGCCGTCGCGTCCCTGCTCCTGCTCCCGCTCGCGCCCCCGGCCGCCGCCCGCACGGCGGCCGAGCCGACGACGTACACGCTGCGCAACACCAACACCGGGACCTGCCTGCACCACATCTTCGGCACCACGCAGGTGCGGCTCGAACCGTGCAAGGCGGTGCCCGAACAGCAGTGGGAGCTACGGCCGGAGGGAGCGTCGCTGAATGTCGCGGTGTTCGACCCGGAGAAGAACGCCCGGGGGTGTGTGGCGATCGGCGACAGCTGGAGCATCCACTACGGTCAGTGCCGCACCACCGAGGCCGCGTGGAGCATCGCCGACGGCGCTCACTCCCGGGTCCGGTCGGCGTCGGACCTCAACGACAACGACCTCTATCTCACGGAAACCCGGTCAGGACACCTCGGCGCCACGCCCGGCGGCACCACGCCCTCCGCCGACTGGATCGTCACCGAGGTGCCCTGACCGGTCTTCCCGGCGCCCGGCGGGTCCTCCGGGCGCGCAGGACGCCGCCGTCGATCATGGGCGGAAAGGCCGGAAGGCCGACGGCACCGCCTCGCCGGTCGTCACCGGCTGGTGAGACCGCCCTCGACTCCGCCCTCGTGCTCCGCCGCACCCACTGACCAGTCCCATCGACCGGTCCAACACCCACACCCGAAGGAAGAGCCGACATGACCCTCCCCCGGACCTCACCACAGGCGGCCCCGGCCGACCCCACCACCCCGAAGGCCCGCATCTACGCGATGCTGGACACGGACGGCGACGGAGTCGCCTCCCGGCACGACTACTTCGTCCGGATCGAACGGGCCCGGCAGGCGACCGGCCGCGGCCACGACGACCCCCTGGTCATCGCCGCGCTCGCCACGGGCGAACGCGCCTGGGCCGCGATGGACGCCAACGGCGACGGCGTGATGACCTACCAGGAGTACATCGCCTGGGTCGACGCCGAGAAGTTCGACACCATCTGCCGGCACGCCCTGGGCGCACTGTTCGACCTCGCCGACGCCGACCAGGACGGCGCCCTGGACCGGACGCAGTTCACCATGCTGCGCCAGGCCCTGGGCAACCGGGCCGACAACGCCGGCGCGGCGTTCGACGCGCTGGACGGCGACGGTGACGGGCGCGTCAGCCGCGGGGAGTACCTGGCCTCGATCCGCGCGTACGTCACGGGTGACGGCTCCGCCATGGGTGACGCCCTGTACTGACCGCCCCTTCCGCCCGGGGCCGGACCTGGCGGCAGGTCCGGCCCCGGGTTCTCAGGCGGCGCGCTGGCCGTGGAGGAGGACGGGCACCGTGCGGTTGGCCAACGACTCGGCGATGCGGGCGAGTTGGGCGGGGGACGTGACGTCGGGGAGTTCGCGCACGGGGACGAAGCGGGCGCCGAGCAGGCCGCTCCTGTGCTGGGGCGGGACGGTGAGGCAGGCGTCGTCGCGGACGGTGCCGCCGTCGAAGACCAGGCTGAGGCGTTCCAGGTAGCGGTCGGCGGGGGGTGAAGTCGACCACGGCGATGTGGGTCAGGCGCAGGTTCAGGCCGGTCTCGGCGCGGAGGGTGGCGGGCCGTGACGTGGAGCAGGTGCTCGCACGTCAGACGTCCCTTGACCCAGTCGACTTCCAGGGTGGGGAGTTGGACGCGGCCGAGGGCGAGGACGGCGGTCAGGTCGTCCAGCACGACGGCGGCCTGCCGGCGCTGCTCGGCGGTCGCGCGGGAGAGGGTCGAGCCCATCACTGCTCCCCCGGCCGCTTGTGCACCTCGAAGCCCTTCCACGCGCTCCAGGCGTCGGAGAAGAAGGTGAAAGAGGCCAACTCGCCGGTGGTGGCGCTGCGCAGCCACTGGCCCGTCATCTCGTTGCGCACCCGGTAGCACCGGGCCCCGGTGTCCCAGAGGACGCCGTAGCCGTGGAGACGGGGAGCCTGGTCTTGGGCCATGAGAATGGAACCCTCCGCGATCGATGTTTCACGTTCTGTGCACATGATGGCCCGGCGTCGCCTAGCGTTGGAAGCAGCAAAGCACTTGACCTCGGGGGCTAGGAAAGTTGGAGCGGTCATGGTGAACGTGAAGGAGATCGACCCCGAGTCGAGCCCCTGGGCCCCCTTCGCGATCCAACTCCGCAGGTCGCGCAGGGCGATTGGCCTCAAGCAGGACCAGCTCGCGCGCAAGTGCGGGGTCAGCCCGTCGTACATATCGTTCTGTGAACTTGCGCGTCGGCCGCCGAGTCGAAATTTTGCTACCACGGCCGACGACGCCCTGCAGACGGGCGGCACCCTGCTGCTGATGTACTTTCAGGCCAAGCACATGGCGCTGGCACCGGGCTTCCCCGAGTACGCGAACTACGAGAACGGCGCGGAACAGATCCGGCTCTTCGAGATCAACGTCGTTCCCGGGCTCCTACAAACCCGCAGCTACGCCACGGCGTTCGAAACGGGGAAGGTCAGGCAGGACACTGCCACACCCGAGGAAGCCGAGGAGCGCGTGGCGTTCCGGCTCACCCGACAGCAGTGCCTGGATCGCACACCGCCGCCGTTCCTTCACGCCGTGATGGACGAGAGCTGCCTGAGGCGAAGGGTCGGCGGCCGGGAGGTGATGATCGAGCAGATGACCCACCTCGAAGACATGGCCAGCCGACCGAACGTGGTCATCCAGATCGCGCCCTTCGCCCTGGGCGAGAACCAGCCGTTCCTGCGCATGGTGCACCTCCTTACCATGCCCGGACGCAAATTTCTCGCCTATAGCGAGAACGAGCAGCGTGGATACCTCGACAAGGCGAACGAATCCGTCTCGGCCCTGACCAGGAGCTACGATCGGCTTGCGGTCGAGGCCATGAACCGCACCGACTCGCTGGCCATGATCCGCTCGGCAAGGAGAGACTTCGAATGGATGTCGAACTGACTGGCGCCCGATGGCGGAAGAGCTCCCATAGCGGGGGCGGCGGCGCCTGCGTCGAAGTCGCTGACGGCTTCACCGGCGTCATGCCCGTTCGCGACTCCAAGGACCCCTGCGGTCCTGCCCTCGTCTTCTCCGCCGACGCCTGGCAGGCCTTCGTCACCGCCGTCCGCACCGGCGAATTCGACGCCTGCTGACGACCGCCCACGCGGTGGTGCCCGCGCCCGCCAGCGGGTCCAGCACCTCGAGCACGTCGGTGTGATCCATCACCGGAACCATGCGTGGCCCCGGACCACCACATCCACTCCCACAACTGGCGCCCGGCGCCGGCCGGTTGACGGCTCCCGCAGGCGGGCCGCCGGGACCTACGCCGCCGTGAGCAGCGGTGTGAGGTCGGCGGCCCACTGCGGGTACAGCGCGACCTTCTCCTCGTGCAGGGCGAGGATCTCGGCGGCCAGGGTGGGCGTCATGTCGTCGGACAGGTCCGGGCCGATGGCGATCCCGGACAGGTACGGCATGATCTGCGGGTCGCCGGCCAGGTGCACCGGGTCGTGCAGGTAGCGCCGCAGGGCGGCCAGGTCGGCGATGCCCACGCAGAAGGCGTGGGTGAAGCCGTCGTCCCGCCCCAGACTCTGACCGGCCGTCCCGAAGGAGACCGACTCCACCGCGGCCGTACGGCGCATCACCGCGAGCACGTGCTCGCGGTGGGCTCGGTGGCGTCCTGCCTGAACGCGAACCTCAGCATTTGACATCCTCCCCGCCCTAAAGGACGGGGATTCCTCCCGCGCCTGCGGCACGGACACCCGTGCGTGGCAAGTCGCCGAGGTGGGTTCCCCGTTCAACCGGCCGCGCCTGGCGCGGGATCGCCGCACCAGGTCTCACCGGCCCTCCAGGGGCGTTTAGCCTGTCCGCCTGCCCGGCGGCCAGGATGTTTCGAGC
>NZ_JBVHHW010000052.1:0-22214 GCF_055560875.1 Kitasatospora sp. NPDC023118 | reverse complement strand
GGTGTACGGGTGACAACGTCGCCGATCCTACTGCTCGCGCCTGCCCCCGCACGCCCGGTGACCGAGGGTCGGACAGGAGCGAGGGCCGCACCCGCTGCACCCGCCGCGGCCTGTGCCGGGTTGCGTGGTGACGCCGCCGGCGCCGGACGGCACCGGGTAGGGCGGGACGCGGACGCGCGGCGAGGAGCAGACGCGCGGGCAGGCGGCTCAGCAGCCGCTCACGCAAAACGCTCGGCTGGGAAACCCCAGCCGGGCCCCTGCGTACACTGGACCCTCGACGACAGCCGCATCGTCCACAACACACCCGACAACTGCGTCCCGCTGAACGCTCTGCCGGGCTGCACCGACTGACAGGCGGCCGGGGCGGTGGCTCCCGGCCGGGGCGGCCGCCGCCCCGGCGCGTATCCGGGGCCTTTTGTCCGCCGGACACGACACGCCCCTGCGGGGGCGAAGCTAGGCGTAGCGGTCGAAGAGGGCCTGAAGGTAGTCCTCCAGACGGCCCGTCAGCTTCTCGGGGGTCAGGTCGGTGCGGCCGAGCTCGCGCCAGGGCACGGCGACCTTCTGCGCGTCGGGGGCGAAGGCGAGGGCGTCCAGCAGCCGCCAGTACAGGTGGTCGGCGCCGTGTGCGGCGAGCTGCCCGCCCGCGTGTTCGTAGGCGTCGGCGAAGGCCATGCCCGCCGGGGCGCCGTGCAGCAGGGCCAGGGCGGTGGAGCAGTGGGCCACGTCCAGGTCGGCCGGGCCCCAGGAGGTCTCCACCCAGTCCACCACCGCGCTGACCGCCAACTCCGCTCCGGTGCCGGTGAACAGCACGTTGCCGGGGTGGAAGTCGCGGTGCAGGAAGCAGGAGCGGTGCGCGGGTGCCTCGCGGCGGATCACGTCCACCGCCCGCCCCCACAGGGCGCCTCGGCCGGTGGCGGTGGGCACCTGGACCCGCTCCGGGGCCGTCCACGCCTGCCAGGCGCGCTCACGCCCCGCCTCGGGCACCTCGACGGCGTGCACTGCGGCCAGCTGCCCGGCCAGCAGCAGGGCGCGCCGCCGCACGTCCCCGTCCTCCCCGACCCGCACTCCGCCCGGCAGGTGGGTCATCACCAGCGACGGATCGTCACACCAGACCCCCTGCGCGTCCACGGCCCGCAACGCGGGCGCCGGCACGGCGCTGTCCTCCAGCAGGCGCAGCACCCGCGCCTCCCGGGCCAGCAGGCCGGGCGCGTGGCGGCGGTAGAACGGTTTGACGAAGGAGCGCAGCACCAGCGCGTACGGGGCGCCGGCGCCCTCGATGTCCAGACGGCGCATCCGCGAGGTCCACCCGCCCTTCAGGGGCGTCACCCGCGCGATCCGCTCACCGGGCGCGAGCACGCCCTCCACCCACCGGCGCGTGCCGGCCCACCCCCGGACGTCGTCCTCGATCACGCACGGCAGCCTACGCCCCGCCCCGACCGGCCCACCCGCGGCCCCCGCGACGGCGAAGCGGCGGTCCCCGCGACGGCCGACCCGCGGCCCTTCGACGGCAAACCTGACGTGCGATCAAATCCGTGCAACACGCGCCGAACAACCCTTGTTCCGATCCGGATCGACGTTTGACACCGGGCCCGACCGGGGCTTGGGTGGAGATCCGGACCACGCCCGCACAGTGCACCCAAAGGGGGAGCCGCCATGCCCAGGAAAGTCGTCTTCGAGACCACCGGCGCACCGGAGGTCCTCACCGTCCGCGAGGTGCCCCTGCCACCCGCACCCCGGCCAAGCGGGGCCAGCTCCTGGACGCCGGCGCCGCCCACGTGATCGTCACCGGCGAGGAGGACCTCGTCGCCCGTGTCCTGGACATCACCAAGGGGGAGGGCGTGCGCACCGTCTTCGACGCCGTCGCCGGCCCCGGCGTGAACACCCTCGCCCAGACGATCACCCCCGGCGGGCGCCTGATCGTCTACGGCCGCCTCGACCCCACCGACACCCCCATGCCCGGCCAGGCCACGTTCGCCCCCATCACCAGCCGCTTCTACCAGATCCACGAGGTCAGCCGCGACGCGCAGCGGCTGCGCCGAGCCCACGCCTTCATCACCGCCGGCCTCGCCGACGCCACCTTCACCCCCGTCGTCGACCGCGTCTTCGAGGGCCTCGACACCATCGCCGAGGCCCACCGCTACCTGGAGGCCGGCACCCAGGTCGGCAAGATCGTCGTCACCGTCACCGACTGACCCGATCCGTCACCGGCCGGGCGTGAAAGGGAGCCGGCGTACGGCCGGTCAGGGCGCTTGCCGGGCCTCGGCGTCAGCGGCGGCGACCACCGCCCGCAACAGGCCCGGGAAGCGCCCCTCCAACTCCTGCGCGCGCAGCGCGTTCATCTTCGTGGTGCCCACGTAGTACTGGCGCAGCACCCCCGCCGCGCGCAGCACCGAGAAGTGGTGGCTGGAGGTGGAACGCCCCACCGGCAGGTCGAAGGAGCCGCAGCTCAGATCGCAGGGCGCGTGCGCGAGGGTGCGCACCACCGTCCTGCGGGCCGGATCGGCGAGGGCCTCCAGCACCTGCTGGACGCTCACGTCCTCCACACCGGGGTGCACGATCACCCGCTGCGCCACGCGTGCCCGTCCCACACCCACCACCCCTTCCCAAGCCCAGACCCCCGTCCGCCGTCACCAACAGCCGCGCACCACGCGCGACTTCACGCCGGACGCTACTACGCCCACGACCTGCGCCACGCCCGCCGCGACAGCCGTCCCCGCCGTCGAGCCGTCCGGTCGGACGGAAGAACGTCATCGATCCGCGACCGCCCGCGCGAACCGGCGCGGCTGAGCGGCCCCGACCCGTCCTGCGGCCTGCGGCGGGCGCCGACGGGCACTGCCCGCGCCCCGCCCTCGACAGATACCTCTCACTGAGAGATAAAATGAGGGCATGACGGCCGAGGCCCCGGACCTCTCCGACACCGCACTCGCGGAGGAGTTCTCCGCGCTGCTCGTCGGCATCCAGCGCATGCTCAGGCGCCGCCTGCGCCGCGGCCTGGAACAGCCCCGCCTGCGCGGCGCGCAGGTGGAACTGCTGCGACTGGTCACGCACAGCCCCGGACTGCGGGTCTCCGACGCCGCCCAGGAGCTGTGCCTGGCCGGGAACTCGGTCTCCACGCTGGTCAACCAGCTCGTCGCGCAGGACCTGCTGCGCCGTGAGGTGGACCCCGGCGACCGGCGCGCCGCGCTGCTGTACGCGACCGGGCAGGCCGAGGAGCGGATCGAGGCCTGGCGCCGGCGCCGCCGGGCCCTGGTGGGGGAACTGGTGGCGGGCCTGCCCGAGCAGGAGCGGGCGGCGCTGGCCGCCGCCCTGCCCGCGCTGCGCTCCCTCACCCAGGGTCTGCGCAACCCGCCCGAGGAGGGGTGATGGACGACACCGACCGGGACGCCGTGGTGTGCCGGGGCCTGGAGTACACCTTCCGCCACGGCCGCGGCAAAGGCCGTGAGACCCGGGCCGTCGACGGCATCGACCTGACCGTGCACACCGGCGAGGTCTTCGGCCTGCTCGGCCCCAACGGCGCCGGCAAGACCACCACCATCCGCGCGATCACCACCCTGCTGCCCGTCGGCGCCGGCATGGTGCGCGTCTTCGGCCACGACGCCACCCGCCGCCCCATGCAGGTGCGCCGCCTGCTCGGCTACGTGCCCCAGCAGCTGTCCGCCGACGCCGCACTGACCGGACGCGAGAACGTCGCCCTGTTCGCCCGCGTCTTTGACGTCCCCCGCGCCGAACGCGCCGAACGCGTCACCCAGGCCCTGGCCGCCGTCGACCTCCTCGACGCCGCCGACCGCATGGCCGCCACCTACTCCGGCGGCATGGTCCGCCGCCTCGAACTCGCCCAGGCCCTGGTCAGCGCCCCGCGCCTGCTCGTCCTGGACGAACCCACCATCGGGCTGGACCCGATCGCCCGCACCGGAGTGTGGGAACGCGTCGACGCCGTCCGCCGCGCCACCGGCATGACCCTGCTGGTCACCACCCACTACATGGACGAGGCCGACCGCCACTGCGACCGCATCGCCCTCATGGACCGCGGCCGGATCCGCGCGCTGGGTACCCCCGCCGAACTCAAGGCCCGCCTGCGCCAAAACGACCCGCGCCCGGACGACCCCACCCTGGACGACGTGTTCCGCCACTTCGCCGGCCGCGACCTGGCCGACGCCACGGAAGGAGACTTCGGCGATGTCCGCCGTACCCGCCGCACCGCAGGCCGCGTCGGCTGAACCCCCCCGAAACGGACCCGCCCCGCAACCGCGGACAGGCCCGGAGCTGGGCCTGCTGCTGGTACCCCCGCGCGCCCGCACCGGCTGGCGCCTGGTCCCCGCCCGCGTCAGCGCGATGTGCGCCGTGGAACTGCAGAAACTGCGCCACGACCGCACCGAGCTGTACACCCGCGCCGTCCAGCCCGCCCTGTGGCTGCTGATCTTCGGCGAGACCTTCACCCGCCTCAAGGCCATCCCCACCGGCGGCATCCCGTACCTGGACTACCTGGCACCGGGCATCATCGCCCAGTCCGCGATGTTCATCGCGATCTTCTACGGCATCATGATCATCTGGGAGCGGGACTCCGGCGTGCTGACCAAACTCCTGGTCACCCCCACCCCCCGCGCCGCACTGGTCACCGGCAAGGCCTTCGCCGCCGGCGTGAAAGCGGTCCTGCAGGCCGTGGTCGTGGTACTGATCGCCGCCGCCCTCGGGGTCGCCATGACCTGGAACCCGCTGCGCCTGCTCGGCGTGGTGGCGGTGGTGCTGCTCGGCTCGGCGTTCTTCTCCTGCCTGTCGATGGCCATCGCCGGGATCGTGCTGACCCGCGACCGCCTGATGGGCATCGGCCAGGCGATCACCATGCCGCTGTTCTTCGGCTCCAACGCCCTCTACCCCCTCGCCCTGATGCCGGGCTGGCTCCAGGCCGTCAGCAAGGCCAACCCGCTCAGCTACCAGGTCGACGCGCTGCGCGGACTGCTCATCCGCACCCCCTCACACCTGCCCCTGGACTTCACCGTCCTCGCGGCCGCCACCCTGGCGGGCATCGCCGCGGCCTCCGCCCTGCTGGGACGCCTGGCCCGCTAGGCGCCCCGGCCTCCGGCTCGGCGGAGCGCGGGCCGAAGGACGCGGTGCGCCCGACACCCGGCCGGCGCGTGCGCCCGCACGCCGTCGTCGACTCCCACCACGGCCGCCGCCCCTGCCACCGCCAACCGCCGGACCACTCCGCGACGGGCACGACGGCCCGGACGGGGACCAGTCGCCCCCCGGAGGCCGCCAGGACGACCGGGCGGCCCCCCAGACGGGCGTCAGGCGCCGTGGATGCCCTGACCCGGCGTCAGGATCCCCGCCGGGTCGAAACGCCGCTTCGCCCGCTCCACCCGCTCCCACAACCCCCCGTAGTGGCGCCGCCAGTCCGCGCCCGTCATCCCCGGCACCGCCCCGATCAGATACCGCTTCCCGCCCAGCTCGACCGCCCGCTCGTACAGCCGCCGGTTGCGCTCCAGCATCCCCGCCGTATCCGCCCCCGGCCCGGGAAACGCCAGCAGGTCGAAGTGCCAGCCCACCGCCTCATCCGGCAGCACCGCCAGCGGCGCCTTCACCCGCTCGCGCGCGTACGGGTAGAACAGCAGCAACCCCGCCCCCAGGTCCGCCGCCGTCAGCACCCCGGCGGCCTCGCGCATGAACACCGCCGCGCTGGAGGCCGGCAGGAACAGGCTCAGCCACGGCTTCGCCAGCCCCCACAACCCCGCCGCCCGCAGATACTCCGCGAACGCGTCCACCCTGAACGCGTACTCGCGCCAACCCTGCTCCACCACCGACGTCCCACCCGCCACCGGACAAAGCCCCGCCAGCAGCGCCTCCCGGTCCACCGCCCGCCCCGCGTCCCCGTAGGCCACCAACTCCGCCGTGTACCGCCACCGCCGCCCGTCCGCGCTGCGCACCACGTTGCCGACCTGCAGGTCGAAGCGCCCGTCGGCCAGTACCCGCTCCTGGTCGGCGAGGTAGGCGTCGAGGTCGTCGTAGGCGAGGGTGAACACGGTGGAGCGCTCGCGCACCGGCACCAGCGCCAGCGTCGCCCGCACGATGATCCCCACCTGCCCGCCACCGGCCAGCACCGCCTCGAACAACTCCCGCTCGCGCTCCCGGGAGGCCGTCACCAGTTCCCCGGTGCCGGTCACCACCTCAACCTCCTTCACGGTGTCCACCTGCATCCCGTAGCGCTGCACGGCCCCGCCGATGCCGCCCACGCTCAGCGTCCCGCCCACCGACAGGTGCAGATAGTCCGTCAGGCACGGTGGCACCCAGCCCTGGACCAGGCCCGCGTCCGTCAGCTGCGCCCAGGTGACGCCGGCCTCGACCACGGCCTGTCCGGGCCGGATCGACACGATCTCGTCCAGGCCGCGGGCGTCGATCGCGATGCCGCCGCGGGGGTTCGCCTGGCCGTAGCTGGAGTGCGACTCCAGCCCCCCCGGCCGACCGCCGCCACATCGCCGCTCTGCCCGTTGACGGCCACCGGGATGCGGTGGCGGCGGGCGAAGGCGACCGTCTTCTGCACGTCCAGCACCGAGCCGGGCCGCAGCACCGCGCGCGGCGCGGCGCGGACCAGGTGCCCGAAGTCGCCGCAAAACCGCTCCAGCCCCTCGCCCTGAAGCGTCATCGTCCCGTCCAGCGCCGGCAGAGCGGCCACATCCGCCCCGGGCTCGGCGGCCCAGGAGCGGGCGGCGGTGTTCCACCCGACGACGGCGGCCCCGGCGCCGGCGATCAGGGCACGGCGGGACAGTCCTGACCTGCTCATCTCAGAATTTCTCCGATCAGTCGTCACATAGGGATGGTTGTACCGTAACCATCCCGCGACCGCCTACCGCCCCGCACGTGCGTCACCGCCCCGCCTGCCCCAGGCGCCGCTCGATCTGCCGCAGGTCCGCCGGCGTGCAGTCCCACATCCGCAGCTGGTAGGCGGGGGCGTCGGCGGGGATCCGCGCCGAGACCGCCCGCGCCTCCTCCAGCAGCGCCCGCTGCGCCTTCGGCAGGTGGGCCACCCGCGGGCCCTCGGCCGCCTCCCGCAGCACCAGGGCGAGCTTGTAGGCGTAGACGCGCGGGCTGACCGTGAACAGCACCCGGTAGACCCACAGGCCCTCCTCCCCGTCCAGGATCCGCTCGTTGTGGCTCAGCAGCCGCACCCGCGCCTTCAGCACCAGGTCCGCGTGCACGTTCATGTTCCGTGTCCCCCTTCGTCGTTGCCCATCCGCGCACCCGCCCCCGGCGGCACCGGGGCGCGACGGCTCGCGCGCCGGCCGCCCGGGAAAGCGGGCGGCGGCGCGTCGGGCCGCGGTGGGGGATGGGATGTTGCACGAGTGTGCGCCCCGCCAGGGGGCCTGGACAAGGTGAAACCGGGGTGCGCTAGGTCCTACCGCAACCCTGGCCTGACCTGGCAGGATTGGGGTCGGCACCCTCCCGGGGCCCGGGTCGGGAAACCCGTTGCACCCCCGAGAGCGCTGCGCAACAGTGGTCGCGGACGACACCGCACGCCGCGCGCGGCGAAGGAGGGGAGTACGCCATGAACGCCGTGACAGCCCGAGCCGCCCATGGCCGTGGCTATCGCCGCCTCCCGGCTGCGCCCCGCGTCGCCGCCGTCCCTGCTCGGGCGCGCTGAGCACGCGCTGCCGCACCGCGAATTCCCGCGCATTCCCGCGCATTCTCCGTGTAGAGCAAGGATGTTGACGCCCCTGAGGGCGAGCTGGGCACTGGAGAGCCCAAGGGCCCGGGACCTCCCCGTCGCCTCTGGCCGGACCCGTGTGGCCGGGTCGTGAGGGAACCGGCTCCCGGGACGGACCACGCACGATGGGGGTACCTCCCGGCCGAAGGCTGGGGGAGCGTGTCGCCTGGCGGGGTTGAGTACGCCGGGTACCGGTGCGCCCAGGACCGTTCGGGGCGTGGACTGATCAGGAGTCACTCCCGATCAGTCCACGGGAACGGTGTGTCCCGGTCGGTCAGGCGCGGCCGGTGAGGAGGGCGTCGGTGTCGGTGACGGTGACGCCCAGGTCGCGCAGTGCCTGGAGGGTGGCGGTGTGGCCGGGGGCGGCGGTGGCGGTGACGGCGTCCTCGACGACGGTGGTGGGGTAGCCGAGGGCGGCGGCGGTGCGGGCGCTCTCGCCGACGCCGTACTCGGTGGCGATGCCCGCGAGGACGAGGCCGGTGGCGCCCAGGCGGCGCAGCCGGTCGGCGAGGTCGGTGCCTTCGAAGGCGTCGATGCCGTACTTGGTGAGGACCTCGTTGCCGGGGCGGGCGTCCACGGCGGCGGCGAAGCGGTTGTGGGGGGAGTCGGGGCCGCCGTCGCTGCCGTCGAGGCGGGCGTAGCGGACCAGGATGACGGGCAGCGCGGCGGACTCGAAGGCGCTCTTCAGCCGGGCGGCCGAGCGGACCACGGCGGCGCCGCTCAGCGGGGCGGTCGGGCGCTCGACGATCCACTGCTGGAGGTCCACCAGCACCAGGACGGTGCCGGGGGCGAGGGCGGGGGCGGGGTCGGTCATCGGATCTCCGTAGGGTGTTGGTCGGCCGGGCCGCCCGCTCGGCCTCGGTCGGCCTTGCGCAGCGCGGCCGTGGAGCGGTCCAGGAGGTCGCGCAGCTGGGCCTGCTCGGTCTCGTCGAGGGCGTCGGCGAGGCGCTGTTCGACGCCGCGGGCCAGGGTGTCGGCCTTCCTGGTCAGCGCGCGGCCGGAGCGGGTGAGCCTGGCGACCAGCACCTTCTGGTGCACGCTGGAGGTCTCGCGGGTGATCAGACCCTTGGCTTCCAGGTTGGTCAGGATCGTCGTCATGGTCTGCGGCGTGACCATGCACTCCCGGGCGAGCTGGGCCCCGGACATCCCGGCGGACTGCTGGAGGACGAGCAGGGTCACGTACTGGGGGACCGTCAGGTCGACGGTGCGCAGCACGCGGGCCTTCTCGCCGATCAGCGCCTGCTCGGCCCGCTTGATGGCGTGGCCCAGGCGGTCGTGGAAGTCGGGCTGGGCCGGGGCGGGCCGGCTGGAGCTGTTCTCGGTCACAGTGATCGCATCCCTGGCTGCCCCGCCGGTCCGTGGTATTCGGGCTTTACGGTACATCAGTGGACTGATGCCCCCCGGCCCGGTCGCGCCCGGGTGCCGGGGACGTCAGTAGCGGGTTTCGGCGGCGGTCGGCTGGCGGTCGGCCGGCGGTCCGGGGCGTCCAGGTCGGCGGTGCCCAGGCGCAGGTCGGCGGCGGCCCCGAACCCGCCGCCCTCGCGGCCGTCCGCGACCTCGACCCCGCCCTCGCCGCCGTCGTGGTGCGCGCGCTCACCCCGGACCCGGCGATCCGCCCCGCCGACGGCACGGCCGTGCTGGAGGCGCTGACCACCCGCCACTACCCGGGCGGCGTACAGGACGAGATCACCCGGGGCTGGCGCACCCTGGCACTCTGACGCCGGAACCTTCCGGAGTTCCGTTGCCGCGTTACCGGCGGCGGACCATGGCCTGCGGCAGGCGGCCGTCGTTCCAGTAGCCGTCCAGGACGGTCAGCAGCGCTTCGGGGTCGCGCATCAGCTCGGGCGCCCGGTCGCCGTAGGCGTCCGCCAGCGGGTCGCGGTCGACGGTGCGGCGCTCGGCGGAGGTGAAGGACGAGGAGTAGGCGTGGCAGGCCGGGCACCACAGGTAGTTGATCATCGACGGGGTGTCGCGGCCGAGCTTCTCGCGGTGGTAGGAGCGCAGGCCGACGTGGCCGCAGACCGGGCAGGTGCGCTCCGTCACCGGCCGGTCCAGCTGGGCGCGCAGCGCATCGCGGTCGGTCTCGTCGTAGCGGCGGGCCATGGGGTGGGTGACCTTTCTGGTGGGTGCGGGAAAAGCGGGCGGGCCGGCCGGGGCGGGGGTCTCCCCCGCCCCGGCCGGCCCGCCGTGCTGTCGGTTCACCGGCGCGGAGCCGTCCGGCCGGCTGGGAACGCTACCAGTTGACGGATGGGGATCAGTTGTCCCCGGAGATCCTCCGCCACATCATCTGGCCGAAGTCCTCGGCGTCCTCCTCGGTTCCCTTGTCGCCGTGGATCCTCATCCCCTCCTGGTGGTGCACCTCGTGGAAGAAGGTGACCACGGCCTCCTTGATGTTGCGAAGGCCCTTGTTGGAGAGCTCGATGATCGGCAGGCCGTTGCGGCCGCGGTGCGGCACGTCGGTGAAGGTGGAGTTGGACCGGATGTAGTGCGGGCTGTTGCCGTAGTTGGTCTCGCCCGTCTCCCCGTCGTAGATCCGCTCCTTGTGGACGACGTCGTAGCGGTCCCACACGTCGCGGTACCCGGCCCGGGCGAGCGTCTCCTTGAGCCGGCCGAGGCTGACGACCGGGCCGGACTCGTACTCGTTCGGCTTGCCCTTGGGGCCGCGCCGGTAGGCGTTGCCGCTCGGGCCGGCGTCGGTGGCCTCGGGGGCCGGGCTCGGCTGTTCGGCGGTCTTGCCGCCCCCGCCGCCCTTGCCGCTGCCGCCGGGTTCCTTGCCGCCCTTGCCGGTGCCGGACTTCGGGGTCGACGGGGTGTCGCCCTTCGGGGTGGTCGGCGCCGGGTCGGCCGGGGTGGTGGTGGGCAGGTCGCCGGAGAGCAGCTTCTTGACCGCGCTGATGACGGAGTCGCCGTCCTCGACCGCGACCTTGATGGCCTTGACGGCCTTGACGCCGCTGCTGATCGCCTTGACCGCGCCGTAGCCGTCCAGGGCGAACGAGCCGACGATGCCGGTCCACTGCCCGGCGACGTACGAGGTGGAGCTGGTGTCGACGCCGAACAGCTCGGCGAGCGGGTGGTCGTCGACGTAGCCGGTGTGGCCGAGCTTGAACGGGGTCTCGTTCTCGTACCCGGTCATGCCGTTGAACACGTCGTTGTCGCCGTTGACGATGTCGGCGAACGAGTTCCAGCCGTCGGACAGGAAGTTGACGCCCCACTGGTACGGGTCGCCGACGACGGAGTCGCCGATGCCGGTGAGCCAGTTGCCGGCCGCGCCGCACCAGTCGGAGCCCCACCACAGCCCGGTCGGGTCACTGCCGGACACCGGGTTGCCGGCCGCGTAGCCGTACCCGCCCATCTGGTTCGGGTCGCCGTTCTCGAAGACCGGGTCGACCTGTAGGAAGCGGCCGATGACCGGGTCATAGTGGCGTGCCCCGAGCAGGCTCAGGCCGGTGGCGGCGTCGGCGGGCTTGCCGAGGAAGCCGTGGTTGTCGGCCCAGCTGCCCGGCGCGGTGCCGCGCGGGTTGCCGTACGGGTCGTAGGAGCGCCGGGTGATGGCCAGGGTGCCGCCGTCCACCTGGAGCTGGGCGGTGCCCTGCGGGGTGGTGGGCTGGTAGCTGATGGCGCCGTTGCTGGCGCGCACGGTCACGGTGCCGTCGGGCGAGCGGTAGTACCGCAGGCCGGTGACGGTCTTACCGGTGGCGTCGAGGTTCAGCTGCTCGTTGCCGGAGAACAGATAGAGCGTGTTGCCGCCGGGGCCGCGCTGGATCAGCAGGCCGCCGTCGGCGTCGTACAGATAGCCGCTCTTCTTGCCGTCGGTGGTGACGGCCGCGGTGCGTCCCTCCTCGTTGTAGTCGATGCTCTGGTTGCCGGCCTTGGCACCGGTGGTGACCCGGGTCTGGGTGTTGCCGGCGTCGTCGTAGCCCGGGGTGAGCACGATGGTGCCGGTCGCGGTGCGGGTGGTGACGGTCGAGACGGCGTTGGGCCGCTTGGCCGGGGTGACGCCCTGGCCCGGGTAGGTCAGCGCCTGGACGGTGTCCTTGGCCGCGTTCCCGGTGACGTCGTGGCTGATCTGCTGGGTGCGGTCACCGAGCTGGTCGAACTGCCAGTCCTGCCAGTAAGCGGCGGGGCCGCCGACGGTGGCCGGGGTGGGCCGGGTGGTGTTGCAGCGGGCCAGCTGGCCGGCGGTGGCGGTGGTGATGCCCTTGGTGTCGGTCCAGGCGCTGATCAGCCGGCGCTGGGCGTCGTAGCCGAAGCACTGGGTGTCGGTGACCCGGTCCGTGCCGCCGCTGGACTGGACCTCGGAGACGGTGGTCAGATTGCCCGCCGGGTCGTAGCCGAAGGTCGTGTCGGAGATCGGGTTGGCGGTGTTGTTCTGCAGGGTGACCCGGTTGGTGGCCAGCCGGCCGGTCGCCGCGTCCCAGGTCTGCGCGGTGCGCAGCTGCTTGGTCGGCGTGCCGACGGTGGTCTGGACGACCTGGCCGAGCGGGCTGTAGTTGACGGTCGCGACGTACGGGCGGCTGGGCGAGCCCAGGCTGACCAGGCCGCCCTCCAGGTTGTAGCCGTAGCCGATGGTTTCGGCGGGCAGGCCGCCGTCGCCGTTGAAGGACGTCGAGGCGAGCATGCCGACGTTCTCGGTGTAGGCGGCCTTGGCGGTGTAGGTGCCGGCCAGGGCGCCTTCGGCGGCGGGGATGACGGTGCTGACGGAGGTCGGCTGGCCGACCGCGTTGTAGCCGTCGACCCGCTGGACGTAGGCGCTGCCGTTCTTCCCGCCCACGTACCGGGTGGAGGCGACTGGCAGGCCCTTGCCGAGCTTGTCGTAGGTCCACTCGGCGAGCAGCTTGGTCGGGTCGCCGGTGTCGGTGCCGGAGTACTCGGCGGTGCGGCGGCCCAGCTGGTCGTAGGTGAACGACAGGGTCTGTTTGCGGGCGTCGGTGGTGCTGGCGAGCCGGCCCAGCGGGTCGTAGGTGGCGCCGGAGGAGCCGGCGGCCGGGTCCGTCTGGGACGTCATCCGGCCCTGGAGGTCGTAGCCGTACGTCCAGGTGTTGCCCGCGTTGTCCTGGACGGTGGAGATCTGCCCGCGCGCCGTGTAGGTGTAGCGGGTGGTGATGTCCGCGGCCGGCGCGGTGCCGGCCGTGCCGGCGGACCAGAGCCGGGCGTTCGTGGCGTCGTAGACCGCGACGTCGTCGTCGGCCTGGACCTTGAGGTAGCCGCCGGGGTGGCCGGCGGTGCCGGTGGACCACAGGGTGGTCTTGCCGGTGGCGTCGAGGACGACCAGGTTGCCGTCGGCCTGCATGACGGCGTAGGCGCCGGGGTGGCCGCCGGTGCCGCTGGACCACAGGACCTTCTCGCCGACCAGGGCGGTCAGCGCGAGGTTGCCGTCCGGCTGCATGCCGAGGCGGACCCCGGCGGAGACCACCGAGGTGCCGGAGGAGATCCGGCTGCCGCCGGCGAGCTGCCGGTCGGGGGTGTTGTCGCGCTGGACGCGCACGGTGGTGCGGCCCTGCGCGTCGGTGTAGGTGGTGCCGGCCTTGCCGCCCTGCGCGGGGGTGGTGTCCACCCGGTCGGCGCCCTGGTAGCTGACGGAGCTCTGCCACAGGGTGCTGGCGAAGGAGACCAGCGTGGTGGTGACGGGCCGGCCCTGGCCGTCGAAGGTGGTGCGGGTCACGGACGGGCCGGTGCGGTTGGTCTCCGCCCACATCGTGCTGCTCGGCGCGTGGTCGGCGTCGGAGTAGGTCGCGATGCTGGAGACCGCCCAGCCGTGCGAGTCGTAGTAGGTGGAGGACACCAGCCGGCCGGCTGAGTTGTCCGCCGGGGTCGACTGGGTCTGCCGGGGCTGGAGGGTGCCGTCGTAGATGGTGACGGCGGTGCTGTAGGAGCCGTCCTCGCGCAGGCTCCTGGTGGTGACGGAGGAGGGCGTCGGGTTGTCACCGGCGCCGTGGACGTCGTAGGAGTAGACCCGGTCCGGGATCTGGGTGGCCTTGTTGCGGCCCGGGGACCAGACCTTCTCCCGGCGGCCGAGGGCGTCGTAGGTGGCGTCCGTCACCTGGTTGTTGACGTCCTCGGAGTGGGTCACCGAGGCGCGGCCGGGGGAGACGGTGCTGGTGGCCGTCCACTTCAGCGGGTTGGTGGTCGACAGGGTGGTGGGCAGCACGCCGGTCTCGGGCTGGTACCCGGTGGTCGTGGTCTGGCCCGCCGCGTCGGTGCTGGCGGTGACCCGGCCGTAGCGGTCGTAGGACATCCCGCCGAGGGTCTGGAACTGCGGCTGGCCCTTGTCGTCGTAGCCGGTGACCGCCTGGGTGGCGGTGACCAGGCCGAGCGAGGTGCCGTTCTGGCCGAGGACTCCGTAGGTGCCCGGGTGGTCGACCGAGCCGTCGCCGTCGTAGAAGATCCGCTTGTGGGAGAGCGTGGTGTTCTTCCCGGGCGCGGTGCCGCACGGGCCGGCGACGCTGATCGTCTCCTTCGGGGAGACCAGCATCATCGGGTTGTCCGCAGGGGCGTCCGCGTAGGTGGTGGTGGTGCAGGTCTCCTGCTTCGGGTCCGCCAGGTCCGGCTGGTCGTCGTCCTTCCAGATCCGGCCCTGGCCGTCGAAGGTGGTGCTGGTCCGGGCGGTGCGCCAACTGCCGTCGGACAGCAGGCTCATGGTCCGCGAGGAGGTCGCGGTGATCTGGCGGGCCGTGAGGTCCGGCAGGGTGGAGAGCTTGTCCGGCGCCGGGTCCTCGGAGGTCCACGCCTTTCGACTGGCGCTGGCGGTGACCTTGGAGGTCGGCGGGTCGGCCAGGGTGCGGGTGACGACGCTGCCGCCGGCCTTGGTGTAGCCGAGCGTCTGGTACGGGGTGCCGGCCAGCCACGGGCTGTCGGTGATCTCCTCGCCCAGCGCGTTCTTCACCTTGACGCCACGGGTGGTCCCGTCCGCCTTGTAGTCGCCGTCCATGCCCTGGAGGTAGGAGACGGTGCTCTGGGTGATCGGGTCCGGCGCCGCGCCGGTGGTGGTGGTGACGGTGCGGTAGCCCCGGAAGTCGTTCCAGGTGCGGTGCTTGTCGTCGGTCAGCTCGGAGTCGTCACGGTGCCACGCGGCTCCGTCGCTGTAGGTGTAGCGGGTGACCTTGGCGGGCGAGCCGGCCTTGGTGCGGTCGCTGTCGGTGACCTGCTCGACCAGGGTCTTGTGGAACCAGTCCTCGATCGGCTCCACGCCGCCGGGGGTGTTCCAGTAGACCTGATAGCAGGCCATCGTGTCGCTGTCCGCCGAGGCGGGCATGGTCTTCTTCTCGCGCGAGCACTCCGGCGCCCGGTAGGTGACGGCGATCGACTCGCCGGTCTCGGTCTGCACGCTGGAGACGCGCGGGTGATACAGCGGCGGGGCGGCCGGGGTGAGGCCGTCGACCCGGTTGTCCATCTCGATGCCGGTGAAGGTCACCGGGTCGAGGGTGACCGGCCCGCTGCCACCGGCGGAGGTGTCCTTGCCGGTGTGGACGATCGAGGACAGCCACATGACCGACTGCAGCGAGCCGGTGGCCTTCGGGTCCTGGGTCTTTCCGGTGACCGGGTCATAGGTGCCGCCGGCGTCGGAGAAGACGTGGTCGAGCTCGTAGGTGTCGACGTCCTGCCACCCGGAGGCGGTGCGGACCTTGGTGTCGATGCC
This sequence comes from Kitasatospora sp. NPDC023118, assembly GCF_055560875.1. Lineage (NCBI taxonomy): Bacteria > Bacillati > Actinomycetota > Actinomycetes > Kitasatosporales > Streptomycetaceae > Kitasatospora > Kitasatospora sp. NPDC023118. Next base: position 6,882 of record NZ_JBVHHW010000052.1, on the reverse strand, counting down.
CTTCAGCCGGTAGCTGGACCAGAAGGTCGGCCCGCCGGTCAGGCAGACGCCGTCCGTCTTGTCGTCGTCGCCCACCTTGTTCTTCCAGTCGGACTCGCAGTGCAGGTCGTACGGCGTGTCCGGCCAGTTCGCGGCGGTGTCCGAGGAGAGGTTGCCGTCCTTGCAGACGCTGTCCGACTTGGTGCAGCGCTGCGCTGCGCGGAAGACCACCTGGGCGGCCGGCTCCCGGCCCGCCCGGGCGTCGGCCAGCTGGTAGCCGTAGGAGATCTTCGTCAGCCGGCCACCGCGGGTGTACTTGGTGATCGTGCCGCCCTTGTCGTCCTTGGCGACCTGGCCGTAGCCCATGTTGTAGTAGTTGGACTCGGTCGCCCAGTCGTAGCGCTGGACGTTGCCGTGGGCGTCGACGACGAAGTCCAGGTTGAACCGCCAGCCGACCGGCTTGTCGCACTGGGAGTCGTCGCCCTTGTCCGAACTGTGGCAGGGGTCAGCGGACTTGGGATGATAGACCGGTACGCCCCAGGCGCTGTCGGTCGCGTCGTCGGAGGTGGTGCCGGGTGCGTGGTTCAGGCCCAGGTAGTAGGCGGTGCCGTCGGTCGTGGTGACCTTGAAGTACTCGCCCTGCCACAGGCCGTTGGCGGCGTCGGTGAGCCGCTCGATCTTCGTGCCGTCGTCGCTCTGGAGGTGGTACACCCCGTTGTCGTCGCGCAGCAGCCGGCCGTTGTGGCTGCCCAGCTGGAGCGTCGCGTTCCAGCCGGCCCAGCACTCGTCGCCGGAGTCCTTGATCCCCTGGTCCTTGCAGCTCTTGTAGGAGCGCTCGATGAAGCCGGGGGTGTACGACCAGCCGTCACCGATCCACGAGGACTGGGAGTTGCGCGCGGAGGTCTCGCCGTCCACCGACTGGGAGTCGTAGGAGAGGCTGACCGTCGGCGCGGTGCCGCCCAGCGAAGGGGGCACGGTGACGGGGTAGTGGTAGGTGAAGGCGCCCGAGGCCGAGGCCGACCAGGAGCCGGAGGCGGACAGCGAGGTCGCGCCGAAGTCGCCCTGCGAGCCGCTGGAGCCCGCCACCGCGGCCACCGCCATGCCCCCGGAGGAGGCCTGCGCGGAGGGCGCCGCGAAGAAAGAGGACTTCTCGGCTCCCGCCGAGCCGGGCAGCGCGACCGTGCCGCTGACCTTCCGGCTGACGGGGTCGTTGACCGACTCCAGCGGGGTGCGGGTGCGGCAGGCGGCCACCTGCGGGGTGGTCAGCGCACAGGCGGGCATCGCCACCAGGTGCAGCCGGGACGCCCAACCGCCGCCGTAGGCCTGCTCGATGGAGCCGTAGTCGAGGGAGACCGACACGCTGCCCGCGTCGGTTCCGCGGTCGGCGCGGCTGAGGCCGACCAGCAGGCCGTCCACGCCGGCTCCCCGGGCCTGCCCGCGGTCGGCCACGGTGACCTGCACGGCGGACACCGGTGACACCGGGGCGAGCGGGGCGGCCAGGGCACGGGCCTGCGCACCGAGGGCCGCCGGAGCGGCCGGCGAGACGGAGACCGGCAGCGAACCGGCCTTCACCGCGCCCGCGGGCGCGGCCAGGCTGCGCACGGCGGGCGCGCCACCGAGGTCGACGGTGGCGCTGGCGGCGGCGGGCCACTGCGGGCCCTTCACCTCGTGCGGCTTCAACTCCCGGGCGCCGGCCGGGAGCACCGGCTTCGGGGCGTTGCCCGCGGGGCTGTCCGCCGGGTGTCCCGGCACCTTCGGCTGGGACGGGAGCGGGTCCGCGTCCCAGACCCTGTCCGTGTAGCGGTAACCGCCCACCACGGAGTCGGCGACCGCGAAGGGTGCCGACAGCGCGAGGGCGGTGACGGTCGCGACCGTCACCGCTCCTCGTTTCATCCAGGCCCTACCACGGGCCCTGTCGAGTATGCGGAATCCCTGTGATCCGCGTGGTCCTGCGCGCATGCGCACAATCCCCCATGAAAACGAACTGTGACGATCGGCTGAGGTCACGTCAGCTGACGGGCCGTCCTCGGCCCGGCTGGAACCGTATTGCCATGACAAAGAGTCAGCAATACCCTTCCCCAGAAGTCACACCGTCCTCATTCGCCACACAGGTTCGCCAAGACGTTCACCAAGTGGTCGGAGACGGACGGAACGACCGCAATTCCGACACACCCGCGGCCCGTGCGACGCATCGCTCTGTGAGAAGGACCACAGCGGCGTGCCCGGTGGCCGCTTCCGGTCCTCGAAAGGACGACGACACATGGGGGAGCGCACCCGCGCCCGGAGCCATCCGGCCCGAATACCGACACGCCGCCTGGCGGTCTCGGCGGTGGTCACCGGGCTGCTGCTCGGCACCGTCGGTCCGGCGGTGGCGGACGACGTGCCGGTCGACGCCGGAGCCGCGGCGGGCAGCGCCGCGGCCTCGCCGCTCACGGCTGCGAAGGCCGAGGCCGTCCGCACCGGCAAGCCGGTCTCCGTCGACCGGCTCACCACCGAGACCGACGAGACCGTCGCCAACGCGGACGGCACCTTCAGCGTCACCACCCACCTCCAGCCCGCCCGGGTCCGCCGGGGCGACGGCTGGGCGGCGGTGGACGCGGTGCTGGTCCGCAACGCCGACGGCAGCCTCTCGCCGAAGGCCACGCCCTCCGGACTGGCCCTGTCCGGCGGCGGCAGCGGCCCGCTGGCCACCCTCACCGACGCCGTGGGCCACCGGCTCTCGTACACCCTGCCGTTCCCGCTGCCCGCCCCGCAGGTCAGCGGCGACACCGCCCAGTACGACGGGGTGCTGCCCGGCGTCGACCTCAAGGTCACCAGCACCGACCAGGGCGGCTTCCACGAGGTGCTGATCGTCCACGACGCGAAGGCCGCCGCGAACCCGGCGCTCGCCTCGCTCCGTCTGACGGCCACCACCAGCGACGGCCTGGCGCTGAACGCGGACGCCGACGGTCGGGTGGCCGCGACCACCTCCGACGGCACGGCCGTCTTCCGCTCCCCCACGCCGCTGATGTGGGACTCGGCGCGCACCGCTCCCGGTACGGCCCCGACGGCCGCGCCGCAGGCCGGCGCCGCGCCGCTGGGCGCCGCCCCCAAGACGGCCGCCGCCCCGAAGGCCGCGGCCCCGGCCGCGGAGGGCGCGGGCGACCCGACGGCCGCGCCGACCACCGCGCCGACCGCCACCGCGCAGCCGGCCACGGCCTCCACCGCCGAGCAGCCCGGCACCGCCGCCCAGGTGCGGCCGATCGCGGTGACCAGCTCGCCCGGCGCGCTCACGCTCGTGCCGGACGCGGGCCTGCTCACCGACCCCGCCACGGTCTACCCGGTGTACATCGACCCGTACACCAGCCCGATCACCAGCAAGAAGAGCCACTTCATCACGGTGAAGGAGGGCTGTCCCTCGCAGAGCGCGTACGACGACGCCCAGGACAACGGCGAAGGCGTCGGCTACCAGCACTGGAAGGAGTGCTACGGCCTCAACCGCGCCTACTTCGAGATCAACATCGGCAACCTGACCAAGTCCATGGTGATCTCCAAGTCGACGGTCCACCTCACCTCGACGTACGGCGCCTCCTTCGACTGCGACAACGAGACCGACGTCAAGCTGGCGACGGTCACCGGCATCAGCGGCTCCACCACCTGGAACCACCAGCCGGACGTGAGCGGTGACGGCTACATCGGCGGCACCCAGAAGGTGAAGAGCTCCAACCCCTCCCAGCACTGCGGCGACCACGACGCCAACTGGGAGGTCACCGGGCAGATCAGGAAGCTGGCCGGCGAGAAGGACAGCTGGACCTTCGGGCTGTTCGGCAACGAGTCCAAGTCGTTGAGCAACAACGACTTCGTCCGCTTCGCCAACAACCCTTACCTGACCACGGTCTTCGACATCGCGCCGTCGGTGCCGGACAAGCTGGGCACCACCCCGGCCGCCGTCTCGCCCGCGAGCAACGGCTGCGACGGCGCCGAGCCCGGCTGGATCGGCCAGTCCGGCCTGGCCGGCGACGCCTCCGACATCACCCTGAACGCGCGCCTCAACACCGACATGACCGGCGTCAACCTGCGCGCCCGGTACGAGGTGTGGGACACCAAGATCGCCGACTCGGCCGGCAACTCCACCGGGAAGGGCTCGCCCGTCAGCGGCTGGGTCAGCGACGGCGGCACCACCCGTCAGAACATCGGCTTCAAGGTCGCGGACGGCCACCAGTACGGCTGGCACGTGCGGGCCGACGACGACACCCTGATGAGCGGCTGGTCCCCGAACTGCTACTTCAAGGTGGACCTCAGCGCGCCGAGCGTGCCGACCTTCACCGACTCCCCGGTGTTCCCGCCGCTCGGCAGCGACCACGCCCCCACCGGCCACGCCGGCGACACCGGGGTGAAGATCGCCGTCAGCGCCAACGACCCGACGCCGACCGGCTGCACCCGCGGCTCCTGTGTCAGCAGCGGCATCGACCGCTTCGAGTACGCGCTGGACGTCAACATCCCGGCCAACGGGGCCACCAAGGTGGACGCCGTCCAGGCCGGCGGCGGCAACGCCACCGCCGAGATCCCGCTCGTCCTCAGCGCCGCCCAGTGGGGCGCCCACACGCTGTTCGTCCGGGCCGTCGACAACGCCGGCAACACCCAGGGCACGGTGGGCCAGTACAGCTTCTTCGCCCCCTGGAACCCGAACGCCAAGGTGACCGCCGGCGACGTCGACGGCGACGCCGTGCCCGACCTCCTCGCCCCCACCACCGGCGGGGACCTCGTCCTGGTGCGCGGCAACGCCGACCCGGCCGCCCCGCCCGTCACCGTCTCCGCCAAGGCGCAGAGCCCGGACGGCACCGGCTGGAACAACTACCTGGTCGCCCACCGCGGCACCGCCACCGGCACCAACGTGGACGACCTGTTCGCCTACGACAAGGCCACCCACGAGCTCTACCTCTATCCCAACGACGCCATCACCCCCGGCGGCACCAGCGGCCACTTCACCCTGACCCAGAACGTCGTGGCGATCCGCAACTCCGGCAGCTGCCCGGCGAAGGGTTCGGACGGCACCTGGAACAACGTCAGCCAGATCCTGGCCCCCGGCAAGCTCGCGGGCTTCGCCGACGCCCCCGACCTGATCACCGTCGACAAGGGTGAACTCTGGTACTTCCCGGGCACCTTCCAGGCCGGCTGCAACCTCGCGGCAGGTGTGCGGATCGGCACCGGGGACTGGTCGAACACCACCCTGCTGGCGCCCGGCACCGTGAACGGCGTGCCGACGCTGTGGGCGCGCAACGACACCACCGGCGCGGTCAGCAGCTTCCCGCTGACCTTCGCGGGCGGCGTTCCGACCACCCGGATCGCCGCTCCGACCGGCGCCGCGCTGGTCTCCGGCGTCCTGGACACCGCGAACAAGAACCTCTGCCTGGACATCGACCACGCGCGGACCGCCAACGGCACCGCCGCGCAGATGTACACCTGCAACGGCACCGACGCCCAGACGTTCACCCTGGGCGCCGACCACACCGTGCACGTCATGGGCAAGTGCCTGGACGTGGTGAAGGGCGGCACCGACAACGGCACCCCGGTACAGCTCTACCAGTGCAACAACACCGGCGCCCAGCAGTGGGTCCCCGGCCCGTACCCGGGCACCCTCAAGAACCCGCAGTCCGGCCGCTGCCTGGCCGACCCGGCGAGCAACCGCAACCCGCGCACCCAGGTGATCATCTACGACTGCAAGGACATCGCGGACCAGAAGTGGGCCGCCGCCAGCGGCAACCTGCTGCCCGCCGCCCAGCCCGTGCTCCCGCTCGGCGTGGGCGAGAAGGACTACCCGACCGTCGCCTCCCCCGGTGACGTCCAGGGCACCGGCTTCCCGGCGCTCTACGCGGGCAGCGGCTCCGGCCGGCTGGTGGAGTACCCGGGCGCCGCGGCGGTCGGCGGCCTGGCCCAGTTCAATGCCCCGGTGTCCATCGGGCACGTCCACCGGCCGACCGCCTGGTGGAAGCTCGACAGCACCGAGGACAGCGTCCGCACCGACGGCGCCCTGACCCTCTACGGCACCGCCGCCGTCGTCGCCGACCCGGACCGCGGCAGCGCGCTCGCCCTCAACGGCACCACCGCGTTCGCCGACACCCCCGGCCCGGCGCTCGACACCAGCCGCAGCTACACCGTGTCGGCCTGGGTCAAGCTGACCAGCCTGACGAACAACTCGAGCTTCGTCTCGCAGTCCGGCACCACCGGCAACGGCCTTCAGCTGTACTACTCCAGCGGCGCCCACGCCTTCGCCTTCGGCCACGGCCACGCCGACGACACCGCCGGCGCGTTCACCAGCGCCTACGGTCCCACCACCGGTCCGCTCAGCCCGAAGACCAACACCTGGTACCACCTGGTGGGCGTCTTCGACGCGGACAGCCAGCAGCTGAAGCTGTACGTCGACGACGAGACGGCGGCCAGCGCCGACTACACCGGCACGGTGTGGAACGCCACCGGCCCGGTGCAGATCGGCCGCCGCAAGTACCAGGGCTCGTACGGCGAGTACACCGCCGGCCGGGTCGCGGACGTCCAGCTCTTCGCCGAGGCCCTCACCCCGGGCGGCGTCCGCTCCATCGGCAAGGACCGCCCGGTCCCGACCCAGCTCAGCTGACACCCGTCAGCCCGGCGCCCACGGCCCCGGTCGCCCCTTCCCGGGGGCGGCCGGGGCCTTCGCTTTCGGGGTCCGGTTCCGACGAGGGGTATGACGACCGGCCAGATGTCGGCGCTGAACCATACGGCCATCTCACCGCCGGTCCACACGGTGACCGGTGGGTACAGCCGTGGTCGCCCCGTGAACCGACGGCACCTGGATGACTGATGCCAAGGGCTCGCTGGCACGCATGACATGAAGCGAGGGAGTCCAAAGATCGGTTGTGACGCCTGATCTGGACTCCCTCGCGACCG
>NZ_JBVHHW010000051.1:0-23290 GCF_055560875.1 Kitasatospora sp. NPDC023118 | reverse complement strand
CCTCCACCGAAGAGACGACACGACACCCCGTCTCTGCCACCGAGGCACCGGCACTATGCCTGACCAGCAAAAACGCACCCGTCACTATCGGAAAGACTGTGAGGATGATCCAGTGCCGCTTCGAGCGGTGGCCTGACTCGCGGAAAGACCGGCCCTGTTGCCTTTCTGTTGATCTGTCGGTCACCGCACGGAGCGGCATCTGCTGCCGCCGGGCAGGGGACGTGTCCCGATAGGGGCCTTCGCGACAGGCGCCATCACAGTCTTGACCTCCCCAGCCCGGCGGCGGCCACCGGTTCCGAGGCGATCAGGGGACAGGCGACCTTGCCCAGCATCACGCAGCCCGCTGCCCCGTGTCATATCCCGGCCGATCCCGGCGAAGAGGTCCTCCTCGGCGTCGACACCCACAAAGACTTCCATGCGGCGGCCGTCGTCACCGTCCTCGGCGCCGCCCTGGACGGCCGCACTTTCCCGGCCACCACCGAGGGCTGTCGCCAACTCGTCGCCTGGGCCCGCTCGTTCGGCGCCCTTCGTCGGGCCGGGGTCGAGTGCACAGGCTCCTACGGTGCAGCGCTCGCCCGCCTCCTGCGCGCCGAGGGCATCGAGGTGACCGAGGTCAACCAGCCCGACAAGGCAGCGCGCCGACGCCGCGGCAAGACCGACGCCGTCGACGCGGAAGCGGCGGCCCGCGCTGTGTTGTCCGGTCGCGCGACCGCGACCGCGAAGACGGGCGACGGCCCGGTCGAAGCGCGCTGCGGCTGCTCAAGCTCGCGAAAGGGTCCGCGATCAAGTCCCGGACCCAGGCCATCAACCAGCTCAAGAGCGTCCTGGTCTCGGCCGACGCCGCCTTGCGCGAGTCGCTGGCCGGGCTGAGCAACCCGCATCTGTTCAAGCGGTGTGCCGAGCTGGACGACTCGCAGGAAGACGGGCCAGCAGACACTGCCCGACACGTGCTGAAGCTCCTCGCCGGCCGCATCCAGCACCTGACCGGGGAGATCGACAACCTCAACAAGCGGATAGCCGCGGGCGTCGAAGCACACTTCCCCGGCCTGCTCGACACGCGCGGCGTCGGCCCGGACAGTGCTGCCACCCTGTTGATATCGGCCGGCGACAACCCCGATCGCCTCAGCAGCGAAACGTCCTTCGCCGCCTTGTGCGGCACCAGCCCCGTCGAGGCATCGTCCGGCAAGACCCAACGACGACGACTCAACCGTGGCGGCGACCGCCAGGCCAACGCAGCCCTCTACCGGATCGTCCTCAGCCGCCTGCGCTGGGACGATCGCACCCAGGACTACCTGCGGCGACGCCTCTCCGAGGGCAAGACCCGCCGGGAGATCATCAGGTGCCTGAAGCGATACGTCGCACGTGAAATCTACCGACTCATCGCACCCATCAGCACAGCCATATGCCACGCAGATCCCGACGGAACCGCAAGCTGACATCCATAGGGGCATCAACGGCTTCTCAGGGGGACATGTCATCGCCGGCGGTGCGCAGGGCCTCGATGAAGCCCGTGACCGTGGGCCCGGCGGCGGGCGGGAGCGGGCGGCCGTAGTCGGCGGCGGCCTGGGGGAGGGTGGTGATCTGGGTGGCCCAGCCGTGGTCGGCGAGCCAGTCGTGGGTGTCGGCGCCGAGGCCGCCCTTCCACAGGCCGGTGATGTGGGCGAGCGCGGGCTCGTGCGGGGTGCCGGAGACGTCCCGGCCCTTCTCCACCAGGAGCCGGCTGCCGGGCGCGGACAGGCCGCCGACGGCGGTGAGCAGGCCGGCCGCCTCGTCGGCGGTCAGGTAGACCAGCAGGCCCTCGGCCAGCCAGGCGGTGGGCCGCGCCGGGTCGAAGCCCGCCTCGACGAGGCGGCGGGGCCAGTCGGGGTGCAGCAGATCGCCCGCCAGGGCGGTGCGCTCGCACGCCGGCGCGGCGCCCAGCCCGCCCAGGACCCGGTCCTTGAAGGCCAGCACGGGGGCGAGATCGAGTTCGAACAGGCGGGTGCCGTGCAGCCAGCGCAGCCGGTAGGCCCGGGTGTCCAGGCCGGCCGCGAGCAGCACGACCTGGTCGGCCCCGGCGGCGAGGAGCCGGTCGTCGTAGAAGCGGGTGCGCAGGATGGTGTGGGCGACCATGCGCCTGGCGAGGGCACTGTCGGACCCGACGGCGGGCATCGCCATGCCGGAGGCGGCGACGAAGGCAGCGGCGTAGGGATCGCTGAACAGCGGCTCGGGCCGGGCACTCTCGTAGGCCCGCACCAGCGCGACCGACACGGCCGTACGGGAGACCGGGCTCAGCGATTCGGGGCTCTGGGACGTCATACCCGGGAATCTACTCGCTACCGACACGCATCAACTCGGCCCAGGAGAAGCGGGCATGGGCCGCAGCGTAACCGCCATCGACACCCGTACACCATCCCTACCCCCGCCCCCGACCCGGTCGGCGGCGGAGCCCGAGTACAGCGGCCACCCGGCATTGCGGCATGATCGGGCGCCGTGCCCGAAACGCTCACCACCACCACGACGCGGCTGTGCCCCAGCTGCGCCGCCCAGATCGTCACGGACCCGCGGTTCCCGGCCTGGTGCCCGGCCTGCGAGTGGAACCTGGGCGCCGAGCCGCCCCGCGGCCGTTGGCGCCGTTGGCGCCGCGCGCGCGACCACGCCCGCATCGAGAGGCTGTACGCCAAGCTCGCCGCCCGCCCCGACGATCTGCGCGTCGGGCACGGCGCGCCCTGGTTCCTCGCCGTCCTGCTCGCCGCGCTGGTCCACCTGTGCACTCTCGCCGTGCTGGCCGGCTCGCTGTGGCTCCTCGTCGACGGCCACCCCTTCCTCAAGCCGCTCGGGGTGGTCGGCCTCGGCCTGACCTGGCTGCTGCGCCCGAGGCTGGGCACCTGGCGGGCCGACACGGCGGTGCTCGCCCGCGAGCAGGCCCCCGCGCTGCACGCGCTGGTCGACCGGATCGCGGACGAGCTGGGCACCCGCCGCCCCGACCGGATCAGGATCACCAGAGCCTTCAACGCCTCCTACCGGGTCCAGGGCCTTCGCCGCCGCGTCGAGCTCAGCCTCGGACTGCCGCTGTGGACCGCGCTCAACGAACAGGAACGGATCGCCCTGATCGGCCACGAACTGGGCCATGGCAGCAACGGCGACCAGCGGCGCGGCCCCTGGCTCCACACCGCGCTTCGCACCCTGGAGGCCTGGCACGCACTCATGGTCCCGCACGCCGGTGACGCCTTCCGGCGGCGCGCCGCCCACACGGGAGCGATCGAGGACCTGGTCGCCTGGCTGCTCCTGTGGTGCGCCGGGCCGGTGCGGCTGCTGCACCACGCGCTGCACCGCCTGACCGCGCTGAGCAGCCAGCGTGCCGAGTACCTCGCCGACGAGATGGCGGCCCGGGCCGCCTCCTCGGCCGCCGCCGGCGCGATGCTCGGCAAGCTCTTCCTGCGCGACACCGCTTGGACCCGCATCTTCCAGCAGAGCGCCGCCGCACAGAACCGCATGCTCCCCAAGGGCACGGACCCGGTCGAGGAGTTCTGGACCGGCCTGGGCGAGTACCTGGAATCCGTCCCACCCGCCGAACACGAGCGCCGGGCCCGGCTCAGTGCCCGGGACATGACGGCCGTGGACGTCAGCCACCCGCCCACCCACCTGCGCGTGCAACTGCGCACCCAACGCCCGCAACAGCCCGCGGCCGTCGTCGCGGACCCGTCCGACTGGGCAGCGATTCACCACGAGCTCGCCCCCGCCCGCCACCGCGTCGCCCACGAACTGCTCGGCCTCTGAGCCCTCTGACCTTGACGTTTAAGTGCGCCACGAGCGCAGAAGGTGAGGTTTGTGTAGGTAGACCCCACTTGATGCGGTGCTGTGCAGATGATGGAGGTTGTGGCCCTTCGGTGTCGGCCCGCGGGGGGAGGCGTCAAACCGCCTCAAGCCACGTTGGCTGAAGACCGTCGTGGTGAGCGTTGAGGAAAAGGCGCACGTGATGCGTCAGGTGGGGACCCGGAAGGCGAGCGAGAGCGAACCGCTGACGACGTGTCGGAACAAGAAGATGACATCAAAACCGGGGCGGTTAAATGGCGCCGGGATGAGCCTGGCGGGTGCCCGCCGATTGGCCAGGCGGTGTCCGGCATGGAGGCGGCGCGAGTCCGGTCTGCGGCTTCTGCACGGAACGTGGGAAGGCGAGTGCCGATACGGCCGTCCCACGCCGAGGTGGCGTGGGACAGACGAGAGGGAGCGCGCCGGGCGGCGGAAACCGCGAGGCGTTGAGTACCGAGGCGGCACCCGCCGGCGGACCGGCCCGTAGTAGCGCTGAAGCCCTGGTAATCGGGGTGGAGCGAAGGGGCCGGCTCATTGGTGATCTGTTCGCGCGAACAACCGGAAGTTCTCCGGGAAGAAGCGGGTGGGCGTGTCAGGTCCGCAGGACAAGCCGTTCGATGTTCCGAAGAGACTGGTGTGGGAGGCATACGAGAGGGTCAAGGCGAACAAGGGTGCGGCCGGGGTGGACGGTTGCTCGATCGAGGACTTCGAGAAGGATCTGCGGGGCAACCTGTACAAGATCTGGAACCGGATGTCGTCGGGCACCTACTTCCCGCCGCCGGTGAAGGCGGTGGAGATCCCGAAGCCGGGTGGGACAAGAATGCTGGGCGTCCCCACCGTGGCTGACCGCATCGCGCAGACGGTGGTCGCTCTCGCGCCGGAGCCCCGGACGGAGTCGATCTTCCACGACGATTCCTACGGATACCGGCCGAAGCGCTCCGCGCTGCAGGCGGTCGAGCGGTGCCGACAAAGGTGCCCGTCAACACCCTGGAGGCGATGAACAGCGCCAGCACGTCCGCGTCGACCGGCACCTGGAACCGCACCGGCAACGTAAACGCCCCCACACCACCCCCTTCGGACTAGCTCTCACCAGGCCCAACGACAGCCTCGGCGCTGCGCCCCTTGGTCCGCTTGCCGGACTTCTGAGGCACCGCGAGGGCTTCCAGTACCTTGGCGTCGTGAGACCTCAAAGCGGTCAGGATCTTGATCAACGGCGAATAGCTGTCCGACTCCAGAATGTCCCCGGGCTCCTCGCCAGGCTTGAGGAAGACCGGAACGATCAGCGATGCGGTCTTTCCCTCACCGGGCTTCATGCGAAGGGCTCGACCGATGGCCTGGACGATATCCACCATGCTTCCCCTGCCTTGCAGGAGAACAGAATCAGCGTCCGGAATATCGATTATCTAGAGCTGGTCTGGTTGTGAGGGACGTTTGATGTAGGGCTGAGCTGTGGTGATGCTGGCCTGTAGCCCCTCCGACTGGCGTGCGAGGGACGTTTGGCGCCTGCTTCTGAAGGTGGACGAAGGAGCCGCGGGGCCGGGGCGTGCCTGGCCGGTCGACCGGCGTCGCTGGGTGGTCACCGACCTGTTCGGCCTTGGCGAGGACTGGCGGTGATGGTCGCCCTGATTCGACTGGAGTCCTGCGAACCATGTATTTGGTTATTTTACCAGAATAGCGACGGAAAGTCATATCGGCTGGGCATATGGAAAAACGTGGACTGGTTCGCTATGTTGGCGACCATGACTGCGCATGCTGAATTAATTGTTGGCTCCGGGGAATTGCGGCTGTGGACGGAACGGGTCGGCGGCTCAAGTGACCCGGCGGTGCTGCTTGTGATGGGCACAGCTGCTCCGGGCATCGGATGGCCGGACGAGCTGGTGGATGTGCTGGTCGCCGGCGGTCGACAGGTCATCCGCTTCGACCACCGGGACACCGGCCGGTCCACTTGTGTAGATTTCGCCACCCACCCCTACGCGCTGGCGGACATGGCCGCCGATGCGACGGCGGTGCTCGATGGCCACGGAGTAGCCGCCGCACACATCGTCGGAGCGTCGCTCGGTGGGGCGATCGGCCAATGGCTGGCCGTGCACCGCCCCGAACGCGTGCTATCTCTCACCGCGATGATGACTGGCCCGATGGGCCACAGTGCAGGTCCAGCCTGGGCGCGCGCCCTGGCCGGCCAGGCTCCCGACCCCGACGACCTGCCGCCGCCCACAGCGCGCTTCCTGACGCACCTCGCGCACCGCGCCGCTCTGCCCCAGGGGACCCGCGACGAGTACGTCACTGCGGGGCTGGAGACCTGGCGCGTGCTCAACGGCGACGTCCTTCCCTTCGACGAGCCCGCCGCTCGCCGTTTCGTGGAAGCCTCCTTCGACCGGACCAGTAACCACACTGCGGCCCTCAACCACGATCTGGCTGGACGCCACATCACCGAAGACCGCCTTGCGCCGCTGTCCTCGATCAAGGCCCCGACACTGGTCATACACGGCACCGAAGACCCCTTGCGTCCCCTGCCGCACGGTCGCGCCCTCGCCGAGCAAATCCCTCACTGCGGGTTCCGCGAAATCCCTGGGATGGGGCACACGTTGTTCTCTCCCGGACTTCCTCGGCAAATCGGCGAGATCATTTATGAACAAACGTTCAGGGCTGGCCGCCCAACGCAGTGCTGATCTCTCCAGGTGTACCCATGGCCGGCTGCCAGCCGCAGGATGAGTCACCCGGCAGAAGTGCCGGTCCCGATCGGCTTGGAACTGGTGAGGGCCATGCTCCGAGACAGCGGCGCCTGGTGCCGCCTGGAGGCAGAGGGCACCTTCGCCGCGCACGTCGGCTGGGACCAATACCTCGACGTGGGCAGCAGCCAACCCTGCGACGCTGGTGGGCCGGGTAGGCGACCTCGGACTCTTCCCGGAGCGGGTGGACTCCTCGCCCTATGACATCGCGTACTCCGACTCAGGCGTTCAGCGGCCGACCGACGCGGACTCGCCTCACGGCGCACACCGGGCAGCAAGGCGATGTTGGCGAGCAACGGGGAGATCGGTGAGCCCTGCGAGGTTCCCGCCCCGGTCGGGGAGGTCACCCCGCCCACCAGCACCCCCATCCGCAGCCACGCCCGGATCAGCTTCAGCATCGACCGGTCCACCACCCGCCGCTCCACCTGAGCGACGAGGGCGCCGTGCCCGATCGTCCCGAAGCAGTCCCGGATGTCGGCCTCGAAGACCCACTCCTGCCGCTGGTTCGCCGCGACGCGCACGGCCTCGCACGCATCGATCGCGGACCGCTTGGGCCGGAACCCGTAGCTCGCCTCGGTGAACTGCACCTCGAAGACCGGGTCGCAGCCGGTGAACGCCCGTGGCGCTGCGGCCTAGCGGCGCTCTGCCCTGCCATCGTTGATCCGTGAAGGGAGGTGGTCCGGATGGCTCGTACGGAAGGACCCGCTACGGCCGTGTCGGTGCCGTTGTGTCTGATCGGTACCGACGCGGGGGTGCTCTCGCCCGAGCGCTCCACGGCCTGGCGCCGGATCAGGGAGGCGGCTGTCGGTGGCGAGCTCGCCGAGGCTGGACGGCTCGCTGCCGAGCTGTATCAGGCGGTGCTGGACACCGAGGGTGCCGACCACGTCGGCGCTCCGGCCGTTCAGGAGGTCCGGGCCTATCTGGCCCACCGCGCCGGGGACCACCGGGGTGCCGCCGACCTCTACGAGCGGACGGCTGCGGCGTGGGCCTTCACCGGCTCCGGCGCCGTTCGGCCGGCGATCATCAACGCCCGCACGTGCTGGGCGCTCGCCGGGCACGCCGCTGCCGGCCGGCCTACCGCGCGATCACGGACCGCCGCCCTGCTGACCGGCCGGGCTGCGCGCCGGTGCGCGGTGGTGGCGGTCGCAGGGATGCTGTCCTGCGGCACGGTGGAGCCGACGGCCGAGGACCGGCCCCGGCCCGCGCCCGCCGCCGAGCGGGTGGAGCTCGCCGCTGCCCCGGTGCTGCAGTTCCTGGTCGAGACACCGAGCGCCGCGTCCGTCCGTCCTTTCGCCGCCTGGGCCCTGGAGCCCTCCCCAGCCCAGCCGTCCGGCCGGCCGCCGGAGCAGGACCGGGAGCCCGATAGCGCGGCCGCCGACGAGCCCCATGTTCACCCGCCCGGACGGCCGACAGTCCCAGCCGTCCCGTCCCGGCCGGGGCCTGCGCGGACCCCGGCCGGCGTGTCCCCTCGGCCGCCGGTCCGGCCCGCGCGGCCCGCCGAGCAGCCGCCGCCCGCCGGCCCGCAGCCGGCGGTGCCGGTCGACGTCTGCGCGGAGAGCGGCAAGGTCGGCCTGCCGCCGAGCCTGGTCGAGATCTGTCGCAAGGCGTACGGGCGCTGAACCAGCAGAACACCTGTGGCCGGGTGTGGAGCCTGTGCGTGCCGAAAACCTGTGTCGCCCTATGCGACCCGCGAGGATTCGTGGATGAGGCCGCCGAGGCGGTCGCGCCGGATGATCCGCGATGGGGCGTCGACGGCGGGTGGTTCGGGCAGGCCGACATTGTTGGGGCGTCCTATTCCAGCCGGGCGATCCGGCACCTGCTGCGGCGCCGGGGCATCGCCGCCACGATCCCCGAACACCGCGACCAGGCGGCCAATCGCCGACGCCGAGGGCACCTCGGCGGCCGACCGCCCGCCTTCGACAAGGGGATCTACCGCGACCGCAACGTGGTCGAACGATGCTTCGCCCGCCTCAAGCAGTTCCGCGCGATCGCGACCAGGTTCGACAACTTCGCCGACCGCTACCGAGCCGGAGTCGTCCTGGCCTCCCTGATCCTCTGGCTCCGCGAACCGGCCAGGTGATCATTTGTCAGACAGGCCTTGGTAGGGCTTGGTCAAACGACGAGGTCAGAGCCTATAGTCGATCCTCTGTTCCTGCATCAGCTTGCCCAGCTCCGTGTCCGACAATGGGTGCAGAGTGTTCAGGACATCGCGTAGCCCGGCTTCGTCGAGGGTCTGGCTGGTGACCTCAACCTCCGCGTCCCGGTAGCGCCGGGTAAGGGTGACATCGTGAGAGGAACCGCGAACCGTGACCATCTCGCCGCGCGCGTCCACCGTGCAGTTCACTCCCTGCTCCGAGGGCTCGGGGCAGGGAGGAGTCGGTGTGAGCGGCGGGCGCACCACGAGACCCACGTACCCGGACTCGTACCCCTCGCGGACGGGCCGGTAGTCGACGCTGAAGGAAGCCGGGCCGACGTGGACGCTGGACGCCTGCATGCCCGGCGGTGCGGCGCCGAGGTACAGCAGCTCCGGGTGTTCTCGGTACCGCGCGATGTCTGCCTCCTGCCGGCCGTGTTGTACCTGCGACGGGCCGATGAAGCCCCCGTAGGCCACCGCGGCCGCCAGCACGGCCAGCGAGCCCAGCCTCACCCAGCTGCTCGACACGAAGAACGCCGCGGCCACAGCGTACGGTGCTCCCGTCAGCGCGATCCGGGTACTGGCGCTTCCCAGGTCAACGTCCGCGTTGTAGACGGCAAGACCAGCCAGGAGGCCGAGCGTGCCAAGGATGAAGACGAGTACCGCCCAGACCAGCCGCCGCGGGATGGAGCCGCACAGCGGCACCACGGTCCGCGCCGGTATGCCTGTTACGGCCAGCAGGCCCACCATGAGCAACCCGCCCAGCGCCAGGACCGGCACGGTCGCACCGGCTCCACGAGCCCAGGCTGTCAGCACCAGCTTGAAGCCGAGAGCCGGTATTACGGCGGTCATGGTCGCCCAGACCAGGAAGAGGTGCAGGGCTGTCAGCGCCCCTCGGCGATTGTCCATGTCCCGGAGCCTGTCAGCCAACGCCCCGGCGCACATGAGTACTCGTACTCAGAACGGAATCCCCACCTGGACCTGGTCGGTTTCCAGTGCTGTGACTGAGCTTGGCGTTTACTGACCTCGGCGTTTCAAAGTGATGGCGGTGGGAGGTCGAGGGAGAGTCCGGTTCCGCTGAGGAAGCCGTCGAGGAGGTCGGAGCGGTGCTGCAGTCGTTTGAGGCGGTTGCGGACGAGGGCTTCGAGTCGGTCGAGGGCGACACTGGCGAGGTTCGCCAGACTTCGTTTGACGTGGGCCCACAGGTACTCGACCGCGTTCAGCTCGGGTGCGTATGCGGGCAGCACGAACACCGTCAGCCAGTACCGCGCGTCGATCAGGTCGCGCATCGCATGGGAGACGTGGGTGTTCAGCCGGTCCCACACCAGCACGATCGGCGCGCGGTTGGCCCCCGGGTCGACCTCTACCTCGGAAAATCCTGGGATCCGATTCCGGGTATGTTCCTCCTGCCCTCCGACGATCCGGTCGACGACCTTGTCCAGCGCCTCCTGTTTCTTCATGAGCTCGATGGTCTCCGGCTTGGCGACCTCCGCCAGTGCAGCTGCAGTGGTACCGCCGGCTGGCAGCTTCTTATTGGACGTATAACCCGGCCGAGTCGGCGCTGGAGTGGGGGCGCCGTCCCCCGATATGGCGATAGCTGGAGCAATTGCAGACACCGATGCCAGCAGAGCAGTGGCCAAAATTATCCACTTCCGGCCGGAGTTACTTTTTTTGAGCCACTCAATTCCCCCCGGATGAGATGCAATCAGCCCTTTTGAGTGATCGTGCACCCCGCATGGTAGTTCCGAGTAGACACTTGCCGCGCCACAAATAAAAGCCCCAGAAACGCCTTCTCCGCGCGTTTTCGGGCACAACGGTCAAGGATTTGCCATCTCCTGGCAAGAGAATCGTCACAGATTTGGGCGATTTGCCTGGTAGGTGCCGCGTCCCGTCTCGTTTGACTTCGCACAGGCCATGCCGCAAACATGGCCATGATCGCCGGGGAGGGCCCGTGGAGCAAGGTGTTGATCAAAGTACCGCCCGTCAGATGTCGAAGCGCAGACGACGGAATCGCTTGACCGCCGTGGCTGCTGTAGCCGTTCTCGGTGGCGGCTTCGCGATCAACGCATGGATGAACCGAGCCCCGGAGACCAAGGTCCACGACGGCCCCATACCGAGCCAACTGCTGGTCAGTGCCGACGGCCAGACTCTGACGCTCAACATCGGCTGGAGTTGCGAGAAGAAACCCGAGCTCGTGGCCCACGAGACTTCCGGCGCGGTGAAGGTCGCCCTGAGACACACAGTCCCTCCGGGATTCTGCGACCCCGGGGGGATCGGGCGAATCACGACCCACCTGAACAAGCCACTCGGAGCCCGCGCGCTGGACGACGCAGTCGCAGGCAGGCATGTCGTCCACTTCGGTGAGCGCAACCTTCTCCGGCCCACCTACCTGCCGGAGAACTACTACCCCTACCCGGCAACCAAGATGGTCGAGTTGCCCGGTCTGGACCCGCTCCCGACTGACGTACCTGCCTGGGCCAGCGGGTACCAGCTGGGAACGGATCCTCAATCCGGGTGGTCCCTAATTATCAGCCAGACCCTCCGGAGCAGCGCACTACCAGCCGGTCAGGCTACCAGCGTCAACAAGCACCCTGCATCCATCACACAACCGAGTCCTACTCTTGGGCCCCGTTCGCTGACATGGTCTGATGGGACCTACACCTTCAGCATCACCACCGGCGGCCCGGGGTTGCTCTCAGCTGAAGAACTCATTCGCGTTGCAGAAAGCCTCAAGTAGCAGCCATCACGGGCGGCCTCTGATGGGGGCGCTTCTCGAACGGCCCTACCAGAGAACCGAGACTGCACCGGTCGGGCAGAATCGCCGAATGACGTCACCGCCACCCCTGCCTTCGGAGTTGGAAGCGCGCCGCGCCGAGTACACGCACATGCTCCAGGACGGCCTGCTGCCGCCGCACTGTCTTCCGCAGCTCGCTCAAGAGGCAGAGACCGCGCTGCTGTCCCGGGCATGGGCCCGAACCCGCGGACCGCCCGACAACCGCCCCGCATCTACGCCCTGGCGGTTGCCGGATCGCACAGCAGGATCAAGCTGGGAGCCGGTAACGTCCCGAAGCGCCTGGCCACGTCGATGCCTGGATATCCGACCCGCTCCCGGATGCCAGAGGCTTGGAGACGGCGCTCCATCGATGGATCCGGGCCCAGGGCTTCCAGCACGCCAGGGCTACCGGAACGGACCAGCCACCGTCAGGCGAACGGCTCCGACATCACCCAATCAAGTTCAGTAGCGACGTCAGGCTTGGCGGGCAGAGGTGGTGAGCCGGTCGGCGAGCGCGATGACGAGGTCTCGGAGTTCGTCCGGTCGCTCGATGACGAACGGCCGGTCGAGCGAGGCAAGGACGGGAGGCAACCAGTCGAGCCGCTCTGCTCTCAATTCGACGTGGAGCCAACGCTCGGTGTGCGGATCGCCTCCCGCGGGCGCGGGCCCCTCCACGCTCGCGACGCTGGCGGGCAGTCGGGTGCGGATCTGTTCGACCGTCCCATGGATCCGCAGGGTCACTTCGTGCCGGTACGCGGCCTTGGCGAGCCCTGACAGGACGCGCTGTGCCGGATCGAGTCCAGCGGGCGGCTCGAATGAGCCTGGCAGCGTCCTCGCGTCCGCGACGCGATCGAGCCGGAAAGTCCGGTCCTGGCCGATCTCGGGATCGGTGCCCGTGACGTACCACCGGCCCGTATGGGTGACGATCCCGTACGGGTGCAGCGTGCGTTCGCTTCGTCGGCCGTCTCGGGTGGTGTACCTGATCGAGATCGGGCGGCGATGGCGTACCGCATCGGCGATGGCGAGCAGGACCCCTGTCTCCGGGGTGGCCAACTCCCCGGGCGGAGCCGTGAAGGCGAGGGCTTCCATGACGGCGTCGAGCCGACGGGCCAGACGCTCGGGCAGTGCCCGGCGGATCTTGGCCGCGGCCGTCTCGCCCGCGGTCTCAGTCGCCGTCAGCAACCCCGTCCTGCGGCCGGCGACGAGGCCGAGCAGCACCGCGAGCGCCTCGTCGTCGTTGAGCATGAGCGGAGGCAGACGGTACCCGGGAGCGAGCCGGTACCCGCCATAGCGGCCACGGACCGCCTCGACGGGGATGTCGAGGTCGACCAGGTGGTCCACGTACCGCCGCACGGTGCGCCCGTCGACGCCGAGCCGGTCGGCGAGCTCGGCCACCGTTCTGATGCCGCCCGACTGTAGGAGTTCCAGGAGGGTGAGCACGCGGCTGGTAGGTCGAGCCATGTCCACGAGCCTAGCGTTGATACCAGACCGATTCTGTCCACTATTTGCTCTAGCGTCCGAGGTGCAACGGCTTCACCAACCTGAGGAGAGCACCATGGACTTCGTTTCGATCCGGATCATCACCGGCGACATCGCGCGCCTCGTCGACTTCTACGAGCGAGCCACCGGAGCGCGGGCGGACTGGTCCACCGAGGACTTCGCCGAACTGCGGACCGCCAGCGCGACCCTCGCGATCGGCAGCACCCGCACCGTGGCACTGTTCGCACCCGGCTCCGCCCGTCCGGCCGACAACAACACCGTGATCATCGAATTCCTCGTTGCCGACGTGGACGGCGTGTACCGGAACCTGGCCGATTTCGTCGCCGACTTCGTGACCGAGCCCACCACGATGCCCTGGGGCAACCGCTCGCTCCTGCTCCGCGACCCCGACGGCAACCTCGTCAACTTCTTCACCCCTGTCACGCCGGCGGCCATCGAAAAGTTCGCTCGCTGACGACAGCGCGGCCACCCGGGCGGGGGCCGGTTCAGGCGGCACGTTCCATACGGACCAGATCATCTGAGACGCCGAGCGAGTCGGACCAGATCATTCGAGACCGGGACCAGATCGAGTAAGACGGGACAGAGGCTGGGACATCCGGCTCGGTCGGTCGACTACTGACCTCCGACAGGCGACCTTGACCGTTTGCCATTCGATCTTGACCATCAGAAGGTTCCTGCCACCTGATCTTGATCGGTAGCGGGGGAAGCGGTGGAGGTTGCTGCACAGGCGTATGGCGATGCCATGCTGGCGGAGAGCGCCAACTGTCGCCGGATCAAAACGCGTCGCTCCGTCTCGGAGTGGGCGGCTACGCTCGCGCCATGGAGCTGGACGAGGCACTGGAACCGCTGCGCCGGGTGCTGCTGGAGCGCGGGACCGCCGGCTATCCGGAGACGGTCGCCGCAGCAGTGGAGGCTGCCCGGATGGCACTGGCTGGCGGGGCGGACACCTTGAGCTTGTGGGAGCTCGGCGTGCTGTCCGAGTCGGACGCTCTGGAGGCGCGCCGGCTGCTGGCCGAACTGGAGCAGGAACTCTGGCCAGCGCTGCGGCTGCCCGCCACCGTTGAGGGCCATGACCGGGCGCTGGCCCGGTACTGCCTGCGGGACCTGCTGGACGGTCGCCTCGATCCGTTGGCGGCGGCCGAGCGGATCGGCTTTGAGCTGTGCCCCGCCGACGACCCCGGCTTGCCGCTGTGGCTGGTCCGCGGATGGCTGTATCGCGCGGAGGACCAACAGGAGCACTGCGGCGGGCTGACGACGGAGCTGGTGGCCGAACTGCACGACCTGGCCGCCCAGCTGCTGGCCGGTCCGCTGTCCTGACGGCCGGGTTCCGTCACCCGCCAGGGCTTCCTCACCCAACCCGGACGAGGCCGCTACCAGCAACGGACTTAACGCCCTCTCATCCGACGGCGGGTGGGTGGCGAACGCCCCTCCCAACGGGGAGGGGCGTTGGCGTTGGCGTGCGAAAGCTGTCAGCTGTGGGTGGGGAGCACCTGGTAGCAGTTGCTGATCGGGACGCCCCACGGACTGGTGGTGTCGCCATCCTTGGAGATCGCGATCTGGAGAGCCTGCCAGAGCTTGCTGCCAGTGTCCTGCCCGACCACGCCGTCGGGGGTCAGACCGGTGTCGCGCTGGAACTGCTCAAGCTGGCTGAGCGTGTTCGGCCCGAACGAGCCATCGACGTTGTCGATGTGGGCGCTGCTGCCGAAGTTCCAACCCCAGTTGACGCCAACCTGCACGCAGTAGACCGGGAACCCGCTCTGGCCTTCACTGATGTAGGAGGCGCCGGTAGCGGCTTGCGCGGTGCCGACGGTGGCGGCGAGGGCGGCCCCACACAGGGCGGTGGCGGCCAGCGTGGTGGTGAGGCGCTTGCGGATACCCATGAGATTTCTTCCTTGTAGGTGCCCGTCGGCCAAAGCGGCGAACGGGCCTCGGGTGAAGGGAGCTGCGTGATGGCGGGCCATGTGTCCGGTCCGGTGGCCGGCATCCCGGGTGCCGCCGTTGTTGATCATTCTGGTGCGCGGGACACGGATGTTCGACTGATCTGCATCTCAACCTCGTCTCAACCCGCCAGCGCGTCGGTATTACTACGCTGACCTGCGATTTCACCGATATTGCTCAGGCGCCATGAGATTCCCACGGACCATCGTGGGACGGCCGTCCGCCTGGGGTGAGACGCGGCCCAGGTAGGAGCGGTGAAGTTCCACCCTGCGGTTGGACACCGATCTTCTACGCTGCCAGCAACGTCCTCGCGCGACGCCCGCTCGAGGTCGCAGACTACGGCTGCGCGCCGTCCGCCAGCAGGTCGTGGCTGTGGTCCGGGCTGCGGACGATTCCGATGACGATGTCGCCGCGGGCCGCGAGCATCCGGCCCAGGCGCCGGGCGATCTGGCCATGGCCGCCGGCGATCACGATCTTCATGTAACTCTCCTCGGGACGGAAGACCAGGGCGGAGCGGGTGCCCGGGGTGGTGCGGTGTGTGCGGCACCACCCCGGGGCGCAATGGGCGCGGCGGAACCTCAGAAGGCGATGCGGACCTTCAGCGCGGTGCGGTTGCCCATCGCCTGGTAGCCGTCCGGGACGCCGTCGAGGTCGACGGTGCGGTCGAAGACCAGGCCGGGGTCGATCGTGCCGGAGAGGACGTCCGACAGCAGCTCGGGGATGTAGGCGCGGGCCGGGGCGACACCGCCGCGCAGCGACACGTTTCGATCGAACATACCGCGCACCCCCGACCGCCACAGGCGCGAGGTTGTCCTGTCCGATCCGGCACATACGCTGTCGCGACGTAATAGAGATCTTCGAGCTGGAGGCGGCATGTCCTTGACGTGGCTGGACACGGAGGGCGGCCCGTTCGTCCTGGTTCCACGCGGCGCTCTGACCCGAATCCGCAGGTAGTGGCGGCCGGCGGTAGCTGATACGACGGCAGGTGTCCGTGCCGGTTTGAGATGATCGAGGTTCTCTACGCCTGATCGCTCTACCAGCAAGGACACCTGCCAGGTGAACAAGAGAACGGCGGCCTGATGCTGGTCGCGGAACTGGACCGGGCGCTGGGCGTCACCGCCGCACTGGATTTGGCGGTCGGCCCGGTCAAGGCACGTGAGCGGGGACTTTCGGGCGGGGAGTTCGCACTGGCCATGGCTGCGGTGCAGCTGACCGGCGAGGACCACCTGGTTGGTTTCGACCGGTTGCGGGCGGATGTGGTCGGTGAGGGTCTGCTGCCCGCGCCCGTCCCGCCGTCCACGACGGCCGCCACGCTCGCCGCCCGGTTCGATCAGGTCCGGTGCGAGGGTGTCGAGCGGGCCTGCGCGCAGGTCACCGCCCGTGCGCTGGCCGCGCTCCCGGTGGGCGAGCGGGCCCGGGTCCTAGCCGGGCGGGTGACGATCGACCTGGACGCGAAGGACGTCGAGGTTTACTCGCCCCGCAAGGAGCAGGTCATCCGCTCCTACAAGGGTGAGGTCTCGGGGCGGGTGCACGCGGCGCACTGGGGCCAGGCCGGCACGGTGCTGGTCGCCGACCTCCTGGACGGCCGCTCGGACGGCCGCACCCACGCCCCCGGCCAGATCGACCGGGCGGTGGACGCCGTGCGCACGGCCGGAGCCACCGGTCCGGTCCTGTTCCAGGGCGATACCGGTTACTACGCCGGGAAGGTCGCCGAGAAGATCACGGTTCGCGGATGCCTGTTCCGGCTCGGCGTCCCGCGCAGCCAGCCTCTGTGGCGGGCGGTTGCCGCCGTGCACGAGGACGACTGGACCGAGGCCCTGGACTACCCGACCGCGCAGGTCGCCGCGGTGGACTACGCCCCGCCGGGCTGGCCCGAGGGCACCCGCGTGATCGCCCGCCGGGTGCGCTACGAGGCCGCCGCCCTGTCCGCCGACCCGCGCTCGCGCCGCTCGCGCACCGTCGGCAAGGACCAGCTCGCCCTGGTCCTGGAGGGCCTGGAGGCACAGGCATACGCCTACTCGTTCATCGCCACCAACGAGGAGTTGGACCTGGATGAGGAGATCGCGGCGGCGGAGTGGGAGTTCCGCCGCCGCACCAGGATCGAGGAACTGTTTCGCGACACCGCCCACGGCGCCGGGCTCAACCATCTCCCCTCGGCCTCGCACACGGTCAACAGCATGTGGATGTGGGGCGCGCTGCTGGCCTACAACCTGTCCGCCTGGCTGCAGATGCTCGCCCCCATCGGCACCGCCCGCCGCCGCATCGCCACCGTGCGACGGCTGCTGATCCGCCGCGCCGCCCGCTGGACCACGACCGCCCGCCGCCACGAGCTCCACTTCACCGCCGCAGCGGCCGAATTGATCGCCCAGGCACTGGCCCGCATCCGCACCCACCGCCACCTCCAGCCCGCCTGACCGACCGCCCGACCGGCCCCGAACCACCCCGCCACCGCCCTGGAAAGCCGCCCACCCGGCACGACAGCCGGGCCGCTGGCCTACCCGGGACACACCACAACGCCACCAACGGCCAGCATAGAGATCAACTGACTAGCCGTCGGCCACTACCTGCGGATTCGGGTCAGAGCGTTCACGCTGGACTGCCTCAGCCACGTCCGCGCCCAGACCGCCAGGTCGGGGCCGAACCGGGGCAAGCCGCTCTCGCCGCTGCGCGTGAACGACATCATCACCGACGTCGAGAAGTTCTACGCGCACATGACGGACTACCGCGAGACGGCAGCCCGGGTACTGGAGGAACCGGCCTGGCTGCGGCTGACCCCCTACCACGCCATCTTGTGGCGCCACGGGGAGAAGGGCCGGCCCGCGGTCCAGCCGGAACGCTGGGAGGTCATCGACGACACCGCGTTCTCCCAGATCACGGCCAACCTGCACCTGCTCGGCGCCCCGGTCGAGGAAGGCGGGTTCGGCGACGAGCAGGTCATGCGGATCATGATGCTCCAGGCCCGCCTCGGACGGCGGATCAGTGAGATCCGGATGCTCGACCGTGACCCACTGTCCGCGCTGAACCAGCTCACCCGGCCCGACGAGCAGGCCGCCGCCGATGGAGCCTTCGTCGCCAAACTGCGCTACCAGCAGACGAAGATCGAGCAGGCGCCGGACACCATCCTCGTCGACACCGAGGTCGTCGCCATCATCCGCTCCCAGCAGCAGTGGGCCGACACCCACCTCGGACCCCGCTGGGCGGCGGACGCGAGCCCCAAGTACCTCTTTCTGGCCCACAAGATGAACCGGAACGCCGACAAGCCCTACCCCGTTGAGCGCATCCACCAGACGCTGTCCGAGTTTGCCCGTCGGCTCGGCATCCGCGACAGCGCCGGGCGGCTGGTGGACTTCAACCGCACCCACCGGTTCCGGCACACCAAGGCCACCAGCCTCCTCAACGCGGGTGTCCCGCTGCACGTCGTCCAGCGTTACTTCGGCCACCTGTCGCCGGCCATGCTGATGCACTACGCGCAGACGCTCGCCGAGACCCACGAGCGGGAGTTCCTGCGCTACCGGAAGATCACCGCCGACGCTCGGGAGCTGTCCACCGACCCGCGCGACCTCTACGACATGCTGGAGCTGGACAAGCGCACCGACCGGATCCTGCCCAACGGGCTGTGTCTGCTGCCGCCCCGTCAGGCGTGCGCGAAGGGCAATGCCTGCCTCACCTGCGACAAGTTCGCCACGGATGCCACCTTTCTGCCTGAACTCACCTCCCAGCGACAGCGCACCGCCCAGCTCATCGAGGAACGGCAGAACGCGTTCACGGCCCGGACCGGGCAGCCGATGGGCGAGGACAACGTCTGGCTTGCCGGGCGCCGTCAGGAACAGGACGCCCTCGGCCGCATCATCCTCAAGCTGGAACAGACCCGCCTTGCCGACGGGCCCCCACAGGCCGTCCGCGGGGCCGGCGTCGACGCACGCACTGACGCGATCACCCGCAGCCAGGACGGGAGCTGACCGGCATGCGCGGCAACCCCGACAACCTCCGCCAGGCCGCCGCCCGCAAGAGCGCCGCCGCCCAGGCCCGCGCCGAGAAGGGCCTACGCGAGATGATCCGCCGCGGCCAGCCCATCACTTTCCGCGGCCTCGCCCAGACCGCCGACGTCTCACTCGACTTCCTCTATCGTTGCACCGAGATCCGCCGCCGTGTCGAGCAGCTCAGGTCCCAGCAACGAAACCATCCACCGCGGCCGGCTTCGCAGCCGCCCGACGACTCGCCCAGCAGTGTCGTGCGCACCCTCACCGCCCAGCTCGCCGAGCTCAAGCGGCGCCACCGCGACGAGGTCCAGGCCCTGAAGCAGGCCCTCGAAGCCGCCCAGAGCGAGAACCTCGAACTGCGACGCCGCCTCGGCCCCCGGCACACCGCCCACGCTGGCGCGAGCCGGACCCCTCTGCGGGACGGTGGCGTCCCAGGGGAATTGGGTCGACTCGCCGACCATGAATCACGTTAACTTGGCGGCATGCCTGAACTGCGTACCAGTCGTCTCATGCTCCGCCGATGGCGAGACTCCGACCTCGAACCATGGGCGGCCATGAACGCCGATCCCGAGGTCCGGGAGCACTTGGGCGACCTGCTTACGCGTGAACAAAGCGATGCCTCGGTGGTGCGCTTCCAGGCTGAATTCGACAGGCGGGGTTACGGATGGTGGGCGGTCGAAGTACTGGCCACCGGCCAGTTCATCGGCTTCACCGGCCTGGACCAGGTAGATGACGAGATGCCGTTCACGGGGGTAGAGATCGGTTGGCGTCTCGCTCGCTCGGCTTGGGGCCAGGGCTACGCCACCGAGGCCGCCCGGGCCAGCCTGGCCTTCGGCTTCGAGACCCTCGAACTACCCGAAATCCTTGCGGTGACGACCGCCACCAACATCCGTTCCCAAGCGGTGATGCGCCGAATCGGCATGACCCGCAACCCGGCCGACGACTTCGAAGACCCCAGCGTGCCCAACGGGCCGCTGCGTCGGAATGTTCTCTACCGGATCCACCCGTAATCCGAGGCGGCTGAAGCCAACCCCGCACGGCCACCAGGCCGACACAGGTCCCGGCGTCGGCTCCAGGGCGCGGCAGAGATTCACGTCCAGCCACACCCTCGATCCCTTACGGACGCGACCGCAACCGTTCTACCTGCACTTACGGCACCAGTTCACCCGTTTGCCCCGGATACGCTGTGGACCACCCGCTACCTGGACGCCGCCGTGACCGCGCTGCGGTCCCTGCCCGCCGACCAGCGCGAGCACGAGGTCCTGGACGAGGACGTTGCCCGCCTGTCCCCGCTCAAGCACGCCAACCTGAACGTGCTGGGCCGCTACGGCTTCCACGACTCCACCCCGGCTCGCGGGGCGCTTCGGCCCCTGCGCGACCCGGCCGAGGCCGACGCAGAGGAAGACGAGACCGCCAAGGACTGATCCGGAACGCCGGGGTTCGGGCAGTCGCATGCTGGGGGTATAGCCAGGCGAGCCGCGAACTCGCCCTCGCCGATGAGTGCGGCGAGGGCGGGTTCACCTCAGGTCCTTCACGGGGCGCGACCCCTGGAGGTGCGGTTAGGGGCCGTCAGCTGGGCAGGCCGGACTGGACCCACTTCTCCGCGGGGTTGCCGTTGCAGTACCACAGTTGGGTCCAGCTGCTGGGGCTGGTGGAGTAGCTCCCGACGTTGAGGCACAGGCCCGAGTTCGTGTTGAGGATCGTGCCGTCGTCGCGGAGCTGCCACTTCTCCGCGGGGTTGCCGTTGCAGCCCCAGATTTCGGTGTGGGTGCCGGGGCTGGTGGAGTAGCCGGCAACGTTGAGGCACAGGCCCGAGTTCGGGTTGTAGATGGTGCCGTCGTTACGGAGCTGCCACTGCTCCGCAGGCTGATTGAGGCAGTTCCAGATCTCGGTGTGGGAGCTCGGGTCCTGGCTGTAGCCCGCAACGTTCAGGCACAGGCCCGAGTTCGGGTTGAACAGGTGCGTCGCTGTGTCCTGGAGGGAGATCGCGGCCGTCGCCCTGCCCGCGCCCAGGGCGTGCGGGGCGGCGGAGGCCGAGGCCGCGGGCGTTGCGGTGAGGCAGACCGCGGCGAGGCCCGCCGTCGCGAGGCCGGCCCGCAGGCGGCGCGTACCGCGAGAGGCCCAAGTGGATCGCGTCATGCGAAGAGACTCCTTGTCTGTCCGTGGTTGAGGCCCATCCAGCTGGATGTCAGGTCCATGCCACATAGGGGGCCATGAATGACCCCGGTGTGAAGGGTATGCAAGGAGCCTAGCTAACCAATCGACATATCTCAATCATCAATCTAAGATCGTCATATGGCAGACCGTCACCTCCAGGAGCCGACCCGGCTCGTACTCACCGCACTGGCCGACGCCCCCCGGCACGGCTACGCGATCATCCAGGAAGTCCTGGCGATCTCCGGCGGCCGGACCAAGCTGCTCACCGGCACCCTCTACACCGCCCTGGACCGCCTCCTCCAGCAAGGACTCATCCAGGTCGACCACGAGGAGATCGTCGCCGGAAAGCTGCGCCGCTCCTTCGCCCTCACCGACCACGGCCGTGACGTCCTCACCGCGGAAACGCAGCGCCTGCGCACGGGCCTGGCCGAAGCAGAACGTCGGCTCAAGCTCGGCCGGCCCCAGCCGAACGGAGGAACGGCGTGACCACCCCTTCCCCGACCGGGCCGGCGAACATTGCGCTGCCCGTACGGCGCCCTCTCGCGGCCAGGCTCCCGCTGCTCGGTCTCTACCCCGCCAAATACCGTGCCGCGCACGGCGAGGAGATCGCTGCCGTCTTCGCCGAAACCGTTCAGGACACAGGGCCCGGTACCGCCCTGCGCGAGTGGACCGCGCTCGCCGCACACGCCCTGCGGCTGCGCACCCGGCTCAGCTCCACCGACCCCCTCGGCCGGATCGCGGCCGGCGCCGCACCGTTCATCCTCGCCGGCGGGGCTGGCATGAGCACGGTCCATCTGCTGAGCGAACTCTTCCTGCCCCTCCACGGGCCAGAACGCGACGGGGACCCCGCTGTCCTGGCCCAGGTCGTGGCACAGACCGGTGCCTGGATCCTCGCCCTGATCAGCGCCTCCCTCGGCCGCTGGACACCCGCCCGGATCCTGGTCCTGCTGGGAATCCTCGGATGGGTCGGCCCCGCGCTGGTGTTCACGTGGCTGCCCGGGCTGTACATCGCCCCGTACCTCCTGCTGCTGCCGTTCGGGATCGTGCCCGGCATCGTGCTGCTTCTCGCCCCGCCCGACGCCGTCGACCTCTCCCCGCGCGGCCGCAACGAGACCGTGCTCACCGCGGCCGCCATCGCGGTCCCGATGAGCCCCCTCGCCATCCTCTGGACCGTCCCGGATGACGCCACCGCCTACACGCCACCCTCGCCCACCGAAATGAACCTGATGGAGGCATCCCCCGCCTGGCCCGCCGCCGTGATGAGCCTCGCCCTGCTCCTCCACCTCGGCGCCCGGCGACCTGACCGCCTGCGCGCCGCAGGCATCGCGCTCGCAGTCCTCCCCTGGGCACCCATGCTCCCCCCGGTCGAGTACAGCTTGCTCGCCCCGCCCTACTACAACGAGGCCGCGGCCTTCTCCCAGTACCTCCTGCGCAACGTCGGCGTCGTTCCCGCCTTCCTCGCCACCGCCACCCTCCTCGCGGTCCTCCGCCACGCCCTCCACCGTTCCCGCCCCACCGACCCACCCACGACAACCTGAACGCCCCGGCTCCATGGCCTCGTTGACGGGCACCCAGCACAAAAACGGTGACACGCAGGCTCCCTGCCTTTCACAGGTCATCCCGGTCTGCGGCATGGCCTAGGGTGTTTCATGGGATGGGTGGTCGCTCGTGAAACACCCGGCCGTACGGCGGTCCACCTGCGGCAATCATGTTTCATGAGAGGACGTTAAGTCCGTTTCTGGTGCCGGCCGCGTCCGGGTTGGTCGAGGAGTCCTTGACGAACGAGTCGTCCCAGGCGGGAGCGGGTGATGTTGATTGAGGGCTCGTCGGTGGGCAGCTCGAGGAGTTCGTGTAGGTCGCGAACCCGGAAGATCCGCCCGGGGTGCTCGTTGAAGGCGGCCACGATGCGCTGGTAGACAGTGGCGGGCTCCTCAGGAACCTGTGCGCGGTCTGGCAGGGCGAGGCCGTCGATGACCTTGCCGGCGCCGACGATCTCGGCAAGGTGGGCGTCGACATCGGCCACGGAACTGGTGAGTTGCTCGATCTGCTCTCGCAGGCCGTCGGCTCGTGCGGCGGTCTCGTCGTGTTCGGCCTGCAACAGCCGCAGGAGTTCGGTGGCGCTCACGCGGCCAGTCCCACCTCGTCGCGCCAGGCGTGGCTGGGGGTGGTGAGGCGGCGGAGCATGCCGGCGGTGGAGGCCCAGTAGACGCGGGAGGCGCGTTGTCGTGCCGGTGGTCGTAGTCGCGGGCGAGGCGCCGGTGGAGCATGAGGGTGCCGTTGACCTGCT
>NZ_JBVHHW010000050.1:0-23666 GCF_055560875.1 Kitasatospora sp. NPDC023118 | reverse complement strand
TTTTGGCACGCTGTTGAGTTCTCAAGGAACGGACGCTTCCTTCGGACCGCCTTCCAGCAGGCCCTCCGGGCGCTTCGTTCTTTCGTGTTTCCAGCCTAGCAGATGTCTTCCGCTCCGTTTCCGGGGCTTCGTTCATCCAACTCGCCGGTGTCTTCCGAGGTTTGACGCCCCGTCCGACGTTCCAAACTCTAGTCGACCCTCGCCCCGAAAAGCGAATCCGACCGCAAACCAACAAAACGCGCACACCGGACAAGCACTGAGCCGCACCGCGAGAACGCGAAAACGACCGGCGCGAACCGGAAGTGGTGTTTCAGAGGAGTGGCCACCCCGGGACCGTCCGCGCCGATGCGTGTCCGGTGCTCCCTGCCGAGCGACTGGGAGACAGTACCCCTACCGAGCGCCCGAAACAAATTGCGGAAGCAGCCCGCCGCTCCGGACTCCCATCAGGTCAGCGTTCAGGATCACTCCGGGAACACAGTCGTTCCATCCTGATCGATGTACGGGCGAACAGAGTCCTTCGGGGTGCGCTTCTGCGTTTCAAAGTCGACGTGGACGAGACCGAAGCGTTGGTGATAGCCCTCAGCTCGTCGAGCAGCCTGTCATTGTAGCGAGGCCTAGCTGTGTCTCCTCAACTCGGCCTCCGGGTTGCCCACTTACACGTCAGCACGGTCTTGGAGCGGAAGCGACACCGACCGAAGGCAACTCGACTCGACATCGGGCTGGAGGCGGCGCATGGAATGGCATGTACGACCGGTGCACTCGATCAGGTGGCTTCCTTCCACGGGCCTAGTCGGCGGCTGACGCCATGCGGTGTCCTACGGACCGGCTTCCGCCCGATTGCGGTGACCGGTCCCGGCCCGCCCGGACGGGGTGTCCCTCCATCCGTAGCGGTGGTCCACCAGGTCGTCGAGCCGCTCCGTGACCA
The DNA here is from genome assembly GCF_055560875.1 of Kitasatospora sp. NPDC023118. Lineage (NCBI taxonomy): Bacteria > Bacillati > Actinomycetota > Actinomycetes > Kitasatosporales > Streptomycetaceae > Kitasatospora > Kitasatospora sp. NPDC023118. The sequence continues at coordinate 22,741 of NZ_JBVHHW010000050.1, read as the reverse complement.
CCTCCAGCGCGCCGCGTGGAACGCACCCGTCGGACGCACCGACAGGACCGACAGGACAGACCCGGGCTCCACCTGCCGCTCTTCATCCGCCGCGCCGGAGACCAGCGGCAGCTCAGCCCGCAGCTGCTCGGCCAGCACACGTGGACGCCGGCCTGTCCCTGCACACCACCCGCTCGATCGGCGGGCTGCGTGCCCGGGTCAGCAACGAGCGGGCGCAACGACAGCAAGACCGCGTCCGGCGCACGCGCCCTCGCCCTCGCCCGCCCCATGGACCCGGCCTCCGGCCGATCGTGATCACCCAACCGGCTCGCCGCCCCTCCCAGCCCGCGCCGCGCGGGTAGCCACCCGGGCCCCAACCACCCGTGTCCGCACGGCGCGAACCGGCCCGGTCGGGGCCCTCCGCTCCCCGGCGGGCCCCGACCCGTAGACCCCATCCCACAGTGGCTCGACCAGGCCCCGCATAAGCCCTTCTTCGGACCCCTGAATTTCCCCTTCTGAAACCGTCATCGTGAGTAACATTGCACTCACTCTATGAAATTTCACAGCCTGAAATATGACCATTGCTGATAACAATCAGATAACAGTGGACTAGACCACTGAAACAGCTGATCGACAACTGGCCTTCAGGTACTGCCTATTGATGCCGAATACTCGCCATCTATGCGCGTAGCCGCAAGTGGCCCGGACTTCTCCGTTCCGGTTTTGACGCGGCTCTGCCAGACTCCCCCGCATTCGGTTTCACCTAACGGGGAGTGAGATCTGACGCATGAGCAGACACCGCAGGAAATCGCATCGGGCGGCCGTGACGGCAATCGCCGCCGTACTGGCCGCCGCCGCCGCGCTGGGCATCGGCGCCGTGGCTCAGGCGGGCCTGGTCAAGGGAACCGTCATCGGAGGACAGGGGAACTACAGCACCGTCAACGAGCGTGTGCTCCCCTCACTTTCGGCCCGGGTCTCCGGCCAGGCCGCACCGGCCGACCGCATCCCGATGGTCTGCCGCACCACGGGGGACACCGTCGAGAACGACAACCGCTGGATCTGGTCTGGCGCCTACTACATCGCCGACGCCTTCATCAGCGAGGACACCGGGAATCTGCCGCTCTGCAGCTCCACCCGGCCCACCAACTGGACAGCACTCGACATCACCATGCAGAAGCAGGTCCAGGACGAGTGGTGCTGGGACGCCTCCGGTCTGACGATCGCCACCTACTGGGGTTACAACCAGTACAACCAGTACGACTTCTGCCGCCTCGCCCAACAGGGCCGCTGGCTGGACTGCAACGACCGGCCCGCCACGCTCGACGACATGGCCAACGGTCTGTCCGCCATGGGCTTTCGCAACGGCGGCTACGACCTGAACCGCAACGCCTCGTTCAACGAGGTCACCAACGAGATAGCCAACGGGCGCCCGTTCGCGGTGCGCATCGGCTGGACCTCGGGCGGCGGGCACATGAACGTCATCTACGGCTACGACAGCACCAGCAACATGATCGCCGTGGGCGATCCGTGGCCCAGTACGCAGACGTACACCTGGTGGAACTTCAATACCTACGTCAGCAACGGCTCGTTCCGATGGACCCACTCGCGGGTCGGCATCCACGCGTGAGGAGACAACCAACCATGAGGACCCTGAAGGTGGTTGCCCTCACCACCGCCGCACTCGTGAGCGTCGGCGCCGCCGCCACGACAGCCCGGGCCGACAGCGGGGGCGATGTCCCCGACTACGGCGCCGCTCAGCAGGTGCTGCGCTCCGGACAGACGCAGAACACCGTCTCCCGCTTCCTCGGCGCCGCGAGGACGGCGACCGCCCCCGGAGCCGGGACCGGCGCCGACGGTGGCAGTGCGGGCGGTCGGTCGAACACCCCGAACGCGGTCGCCGCGCCACCGTCGTTCCAGCTCAGGGACCCGGTTCCAATGTACGAGCTGTCGGTGGACTTCGTGGCGGGCAAGGCCCAGCCGACACCGCAGAACGCGCTCAGGCTGTCCTACCTCGCCTCGCGGGTGAGCGCGGCCGACGGTCACCAGGCCGCCGTACTGCTCGCTCCGCCGGACAAGGCCGGCGGCTGGCGACTGGCGGGCATCCAGGACGGTGACAACGAGCTCAAGCTCGCCGAACGCACCACCTCCGACGCCCGCACCTTCACCGAGCCGCAGATCCACGCCTGGTACCGGCTCACCGCGAGCGGCGACGTCGAGCCGCTCAACAGCGAGGCCATCACAGGCCTCGGCGGCAGACAGAGCCTCCCGCTGGCCGCCTACCAGAAGCTGGTGACGGGCCGGTACGCGGACAAACTCCCCGGATCCGGCTACGACCGGAACGGGCTCGCCGGAGGATTCGGGCTGTTCGACGGCACGGGGACAGCAGCCGGGTCACCGCCCGGAACGCCTCCCCAGGTCCTGCCCGAAGCGCGATCAGGGACGCAGAGTCCGACGACCTCGTCGACCTCTGCCAATCAGTCGTCCCAGACGTCATGGCAGCTGCTGGCGGTCGGCGCCGCCGTGCTGGCCGGTGCCGCGGGATTCTGCCTGCGCCTGCGCCGTCGCGGCCGCGGCGCACCGACGGACTGACACCCGAACGGCGGACACGAGGAACCGGGCGACGGACAACACGCCCTTGGGCGCCCGGTGCCTCGTGCTCCCCGAGCAGTAGAGGGTGCGCAGCTTCGAGAGCCAAGCACGGCCCGGCCAGGGCCGACAGGCCTTCAGCCGAGTCCAGGCGTCCGCCGTCGTGCGGCAACGATGCCGGGAAGGGCACGGGTCGCCGCCCCCGCCGTGGCCGCCTCAGGGCAGCGGCGCGATCACGACAGAACCGGCTCAGTCCGTCGAACGGGCTGTCAATCCAGCCACACACCGACAGCGGCCCTCAACTATCCTGCAGGTAAGAGCTATTGGCCAATCTCGACGGTACCGCTCGGCACGTAGTTCCCGTCACCGTGGGCACCGTGGTGGGCGTCCCCGGAGTCATAGAGCGGTCCGTCCCCGCGCGAGCGGTCCGTGGCCGAACCACCGGCAATGGGCCGCGGACTTGTCGACCACGCTGTCCTTTGCTCAGTAGCCGCAGCGCAGCTGCTGCGGACTACCCCGTTCAGGCAGCCCTTCGAACGCTGCCAAGAGGTCATGCATGCCACAGCGGCTGGAGGCCAACTACCTTGAATGACGGGCCCGATGGGCGGCGATGAGGTCGCGGTACCAGGCATACGACGCCTTCGGCGTCCGGCACTGGGTCTTGAAGTCGACGTGGACGAGGCCGAACCTTTGATGGAACCCCTCCGCCCACTCGAAGTTGTCGATCAGTGACCAAGTGTAGTAGCCGCGGGCGTCGATGCCTTCGGCGACGGCCCGGGCGAGGGCGTCGAGGTGGGCGGCCATGAAGTCGATGCGGGGCTGGTCGGGGACGGCGTCCTCGGTGACGGAGCAGCCGTTTTCGGTGATGGTGATGGGCGGGAGGGCCTTGCCGTATAACCCCTTCAGACCGACCGGGAGTTGACGCAGGCCGTCGGGGACGACGGGCCAGCCGAAGGCCGTGTGGACGAAGGGCTCGTTGAGGGTGATCCACGTCGCGACGCGGTCGCCGAGGCAGTCGGTGACGATCGCGGCGTACTCGGCGAAGCGGTACGCGGTGTCGCGGTTGAGCCAGCCGCCGCGGTCCTCCAGGGCCTGCGGGAGGTCCCAGTGGAAGAGGGTGGGCAGCGGGGCGATGCCGGCCTCCAACAGGGCGTCCACCAGCCGGTCGTAGAAGGCGAGACCGGCGGGGTTGACGGCGCCCCGCCGGTGGGCAGGACGCGGGGCCAGGCGACGGAGAAGCGGTAGCCGTCGAGCCCGAGGTCCTTCATCAGGGCGATGTCCTCGGGGTACCGGCGGTAGTGGTCGCAGGCGACCGCGCCGGTGTGACCGTCCCGGACGCCGCCGGGGCGGGCGGAGAAGGTGTCCCAGACGGAGGGTCCGCGGCCGTCTCGTTCACCGCCCCCTCGATCTGGTAGGCGGCGGTGGCGGCACCCCAGCGGAACCCCGCCGGCAAGTCAAAATGGTCCGGCATGACGTCTCCTGACGAAAACGTGAGGGGAACTCATGTTAGTCCGGTGCCCCGGAAAGACCAGAGGCAACCAGCCGTCATCACAACGGCGTTGTTCCGTGCCTCAGGAGCCGCATCCGGCAACGGAGGCCGCGGGAGGTCCTGCTACCGCCGCTTCGTGAAGCGGGGCGCACGGGGCCTCGCGGCCCCGTCGACTGCTCCGTCCGGATGCTGTGCGCGCAGCCACTTCTCAGGCTGCCCGCCTACCGATCAGTACGAATGTGCAATGACCGTGCTACGTATGCCCGCTGTCGCTGCGTCGTACGTCGTACACCTCTCCGTCCGCGTCTCCCTGGAGCCCGCCCATGCGTTCGCTCAGGCTCATCGTCCTGCCGCTGGCCGCTGCCCTTCCGTTCACCGTGATGGCCTCGGCCGGCACCGCCGTCGCCGCCGCGTCGGACCGGTCGGCGTCCCACCGCACCCCTCTGCCGTCCGACTGTCCGGACCTCCTCCCGCCGGACGACCCGACCGTCTACTACTGCGGCCGGTCCGAGCTGGGCCCGGCCGAACTGCCGACGACCGGACCGGTGGCGACACTGCTGACCCACTACAAGCGCTTCGGCGGCCTGCAGCCGACCCAGTTCCTCGACTGGTACCGCGACGGCACCCAGTGGAAGTACCCCGGCAACCGAGGCTTCGCGGAAACCAACGGCACCCTCGACATCCACGAGCAGACGATGGACGTGGGTCAGGCCCTGGACCGCTTCGGGGCCGAGACCGGCGGCTTCCTGGCGACCGGCGGGACTCCCTACGCCAAGCGCGCCCTGCCGCCGGACTCGCTCAACGGCCCCGGGAACAGCTACCACTGCTACGAGGTGAACCGCCCCTTCAACGTGCAGGCGGGCCGAATCGCGGCCGGCTTCAACCAGCCGGGGTTCGGCTACCAGCAGTGGCTCGACCCCCAACTCAAGCCGTCCGACTTCACGGACACCGAGCGCTACAACGTCGCCAACCTCCTCAAGCACGAGTACCTGAAGGTCGCCGAGCCCGAGCGCTGCGTCAGCAAGGGCCACGACTCCTGAACCACGGCCGACGGGGGCATCGCCATGACGCGCGGAGGCGGACTTCAGCCTCGGGCCGGTCGGCCAGGTCCGGCGAAGGGCTCTTGATCGGTGGTCCGTGGTGGTACGCGGGCTCGGGCCGGATCCTCGGACGACCGTGATCGGGCGCGGCCGTCGAATGACAGTACGTTCGACGGCCTTCAGGGCGCTCAAGGGCCTCTCCTTCTCCCGGGCCTCTCCTTCTCCCGACGGTTCCGGCTACTGCCGCCCCGCTCCCGCTGTCGTCGGCCGGGTCCGCAGCAGCGCCCGGGCGGACAGCCCGGTCGCACCGAGGCAGCGCAGCACGGTCGGAGCGGCCAGCGGCACGGCGAGGGTCGCCGGGACGTACGGGGTGGTGCCTGCGACCCCCCGGCCGCCCGCTCGGTGGTGTCGGCGGGCGGCCAGGAAGCTGGCAGTGAGCGCGGCGAGGGTACACGTTGCGACGGCAGCCAGCATGGCAGCGGGCCGACGTCGAGGCGGATCTCGTCGACGGGTTCCACGCTAGGAAGCCAGGTCCACCCGGGCCATGGAGGCCACTGGCGGCCCGGGTCCGCAGGGCAGGCCCTCTACACGGCCTCGGCGGCGATCCCCCGGTAGGCGGCGCGCAGTTCGGCGAGCACGGGGTGGGCGGGGTCGAAGGCGGTGCCGTCCACGGCGGAGAGCGGGCGCACGCCCACGCCCGCGTTGGCGGCGAAGGCCGCGTCGAACTCGTCCAGCCGGGTGGCGTGGACGGGCTCGCGGGACTGCGGGCCGCCGTATGCACCGGCCAGCAGCGCCTCGGTGACGCCGGGCAGGCTGGGGCCCTCGGGCCAGACCAGGCGCTTCCCGGCCAGGAAGCCGACGTTCCAGGTGGCGCCCTCGGTCACCCGGCCGTCCTCACCGGTGAGCAACGCATCGTCGTACCCGGCGAGTTGGGCCAGCCGACGGTGGTGGACCAGGCCGAACAGGCCGACGTGCTTCACCTCGGGCAGCTCCCGCCGGTACACCGTCGTCCGCACCCGCAGCGGGCCGGGCTCGGCCGTCGCGGCCGGGCGGGTGGTCACCAGCAGGGCGGGCTCGGCGGGCGCGGCGGGGCGTTCCAGGCCGAGAGCGGGGTCGTACCCGGTGACCCGGACGATCACCGGCCCGCCGTCGGCGGGCAGCACCGCGCGGATCCGCTCCCGGACCGCCGCCCGGTCCAGCTCGGTGCCGAACAGCGTCCGGCAGTCCCGGACCAGCCGGTCCAGGTGCAGTGTCAGACCGCGGACCCGGCCCGCCTCGGCGCGCAGAGTGGTGAAGTGCCCGTAGTTGAGCAGCCCCAGGGCGGCGAGCCGCGCCGGGTCGGCGGGTGCGCCGTCGATCTCAATCTCAGCCATCCCCCGAGTCTGCCAGCTGCGCGGTCGCCTCCGACGCCGGCACCGGACGGTACGGGCTCACCATCCGGCGGCCCGTGCCCCGGGCGGCCTGCTCGAACTGCTCGATCTTGAAAGCCAGCCCCTCCGGCTCCCCCGCGTCCGACCAGCGCCACGCCTCCGCCCACCACTGCGGCCCGCGCACCATCGGCCGCCCGGCGAGCGCCAGGTACAGCGCCAGCGTCGACCGCGCGTACTCGTGCACCCAGCCGTCGCAGCCCCGGTAGTCGGCGGTCTCGTCCAGCCGCAGCCAGCGCCCCTCCCGCCCGGCCGCCAGTATCGGCACCCAGCCGCGCTGCCGGTCGGCGACCAACAGGAGCAGCCGCCCGTCCTCCTCGCGCACCTGGTGCAACGGCAGCTGGGGCATCCGGGCGAGCGACAGCGACCGCTTCCAGCCCACCACCCACAGGCCCCGGCGCAGGTAGTACCGGACCGCCGGCTGCCAGGTCCAGTGCGCCTCCAGCCGGAACCCCGGCAACCCCTCGGCGGTGGCCGCCGTGTACACCTCGTCCAGCGCGGCGGCGGCCAGCCCGCGACCGCGGGCTCCGGGCCTGACGTAGAGGGAACTGACGGCGAGTTGGCTCGGCCCCTTGGTCCAGTTGTCCACCGCGACGGTGCCGACGACCTCCGCCCGGTCATCCCGGATCCAGTACCGCCGCCGGTACAGCTCCCCGCCGGGCCACTCCCGCCCGCTCTCCCCCAGCCGCTCCCGCCAGGCCCGCTCGGCCCGCGGCGTCAGCCCGTCCGGGTCCACCACCTCGCCCAGCTCGCCCTCCACCAGGGACGCCAAGTCCCACAGCGCGAACCGCCGCTCCTCCCCCTCCACCGCCGCCCGCAGCCGCTCCCCCGCCGCCAACCGCCCCTGCGCCCGCTCCACTGCGGCATCCCACGACCTCACACGCGCCACGATAGCGGGCCGCCGGGCACGAGCCGTAATCCGCCGAACACCGACCGTCAGGCCGCGGTCACCGGGGCGCTCGCGCTGCCGGGCTCGGTAACAGGCCGAGCCGGTCGCAGGACCCGATCCGTCCGTGGCGGCGGGTGGAGCCGTCCGGGGCGGTGCCGGGTGGTGGGGGAAACCCGACCACGGGACTCCACCTGACCCTGATGACCCCGCTGACCTGCCTCGATGCAATGGAGGTGGGTCCTCCTCGTCCTGCTCACGTCGCTTCCGCTTCGCCTTCCCTCGCTGATTCCCGTTCTGACTCCGTCATGAGAGGCCTGCCATGGGCAGCACGCTCGTCGTCACCAACGACTTCCCGCCCCGCCAAGGCGGCATCGGCAGCCGGCGGTGCGGGTCGGGCACCGGGACGGGTTCGACCAGCCCCAGCCGCCACCGCGCCACGGCCCCCGCCGGGATCCCGCCAGCGCCAGGGCGAGCAGCAGCGGCAGCCCGAGCCCGACCACCGACAGGCCGGCGCCGAGCACCAGCAGCACCACGAGGACGACCAGCAGCAGCGGCCCGAGCAGCGCGCCGCAGAGCAGGTGCGCCCAGCAGCGCGGCACCCAGCGGGTGAACGGGAAGCGCAACGGACGGGCCCGCAGCGCGGCCCGAACGGCCACCGGTTACGGGTCCTCGTTCACCCGGCCACTCTAACCAACCGGCTGACGATCCTTCGGGGGCGCAGGAGCGGCGACGGGCGCCTTGCGCGGCCGGGTCAGGGCGACCGCGGCGATCACCAGGGCGCCGCCGGCCAGGGCGTTCCAGCCGACCGGCTCGGCCAGGAGGGCGGCGCCGAGCGCGGTGGACCACAGCGGCGTGACGTAGGTGACGGCGGAGGCGACGGCCGTGCCGGCCGCCCGGACCAGGCCGAGGTTGAGCAGGTACGCCAGGCCCGTGCCGAGCGCGCCGAGCACCAGCAGGGCGGCGGCGGCCGAGGCCCCCGGCCAGTGCGGGAGGCCTGCGGCGAGCGGGGCGATCAGGGCCAACTCGGCTGCGGCGCAGCCGATCTGGAGCGCGGAGAGGGTGGTGACCGACTCCGGGCGGCCGGACAGGAAGCGGCGCAGGTAGGCGAAGCCGGCGCCGTAGCAGCAGGTGGCGGCCAGACAGGCCAGGGCGCCGACGGTCGCACCGGAGCCGAGGCCGCGCCAGACCCCGAGCACGGTGAGCACGCCGACGAAGCCGAGCGCGAGGCCGAAGAGCCGGCGGGCGCCCGGACGGCGCTCCTCGGGGACGGTGAGCACCGCGAACAGCAGGGTGAACAGCGGGGTGGTCGCGTTCATCACCCCGGCCAGCACCGAGCCGACCCTGGTCTCGCCGAAGGAGAACAGGGTGAACGGCACGGTGTTGAGCAGCACCGCGACCACCGCCGAGTGCCCCCACAGCGCCCGGTCGCGCGGGGCCCGCTCGCCGCGCAGCAGCAGGACCGCCCACAGCGTGGCGGCGCCGAGCAGGCAGCGCCACAGCGCCACCCACACCGGCGGCACCCCCGCGTCGACCGCCACCTTGATCAGGGCGAAGCTCGCGCCCCAGATCGCCGACAGTGCCACGAAGCCCGGCAACCAGCGCCGCACCCCGACCACCTCCCCGTCCGTCCTCCCGTTGTGTTCTGGACAGAGGGTGGCCCGGCGGCGGACCATGAGTCCAACAAGTGGTGATGCCGGAACGATGAGGAAGTCTCATGGCCTCGGAGGTCAACCTGGCCCAGCTCAGGGCGCTGGTCGCGGTCGCCGACACCGGCGGCTTCGGTGCGGCCGCCGACGAGCTGGGCATCAGCCAGTCCGCCGTCTCGCACGCCGTCGCCGCACTGGAGCGCTCCCTCGGCTCCCCCGTGCTGCGGCGCGGCAGCCCGTGCCTGCCCACCCCACTCGGCGAGCAGATCCTGCCGCACGCCCGGACCGCCGTCGCCTCCGCTGCCGCGGTACGCACCATCGCCACCCGGCACTCCGGCGGCCCGACCGGCACCGTGCGGCTGGCCGCGCCGACCACCGTCTGCCAGGCGCTGCTGCCCGGGCTGCTGCGGGACTGGAAGGCGGCGTACCCGCAGGTCACCGTACGGCTCTTCGAGGGCGAGGACGCCGAGCTGCCCACCTGGCTGGAGGCCGGCACGGTGGACGCCGCCGTACTGGTGGACGCCGCCGTGCTGCCGCCCGGGGCGGTCCCGCTCGGCGCCGACTCGATGCACGCGCTGCTGCGCCGCGACCACCCGCTCGCCGGGCAGGAGACCATCCACGTGGCCGAACTGGATGACGACGACTTCCTGCTCTCCGAGGGCGGCTGCGAGCGCCACATCCGCGAGGCCTACCGGCGGGCCGGCACCCGCTTCATGCCCCGGCACCGGATCCGCGACCTCAACACGCTGATCGGCATGGTGCACGCGGGCGTCGGGGTCTCGGTGATGCCGGCGCTGGCGCTGACCATGCTGCCGCCGGACTGCGTGCTGGTGCCGATCCGGCCCGCCGTGCACCGGACGCTGACGCTCACCGGGCCGACCGGCCGGCCCTGGTCCCCGGCGGTCAGCGGGCTGCTCGCGGGGGTGGGTGCGGGCGTGGGCGTGGCGGCCTCGGCCTCGGCCTCGGCCTGAGGAGAGGGTGTCCCCGCAGACCGCCGCCCGCTGACGGGTCGCCCGGCGAGGACAGCCGTGGGTGGGGGCGGCGCTCGCCGGACCGCGTCACCCCTGCCGTTACCATCGCCCCTATGCCACCGCAGGACCGTCCCGACCACGCCGAGCCGGTGCCGCCGCGCCCTCGACGCGGCGTGCTGAGGTGTGCTAATGGACCATCGGTCCAGCCAGCCAGCCAGCCAGCCAGCCAGCCAGCCAGCCAGCCAGCCAGCCAGCCAGCCAGCCAGCCAGCCAGCCAGCGCCGGCCCTCGGGCGCCCCTGCCGAGGTGCTGTTCGCCGTACGCTCCGCCGCCGCGCTGCACCGGCTGCTCGACCTGCTGCCCGTCTTCGAGGGTGACGACCGCATCCGCTGCCGCTTCACCCTGGTGCCCGGCTCGGAGTTCGCCGCCGACGCGCTCGCCGCCGTGGACACCGCCGGAGCGCGCTGCATCCCGTGGGCCGAGGCCCTCGCGACCCCGCACGACCTGATCCTGACCGCCAGCCCCAAGGGCGCCCTCGACGGTCTGCGCGGCCGGCAGGTGTTGCTCCCGCACGGCGCGGGCTTCAACAAGACGCTGCCGCACGAGGGTTCACCCGACCTTCCGTCCGGTCTCGACCCGGCGTTCCTGCTCCGCGACGGCCGCCCCACCGCCGCCCTGCACGCCCTCGCCCATCCCGACCAGGTCGAGCGACTGGCCGCCCGACAGCACGCCATCGTCGCCGGGGACCCGACGCTCGACCGCATCCTGGAGTCCCTGGACCGGCGCGAGGCCGTCCGCGCCGCCCTCGGCACCGGCGGGCGGCGGCTGGTGGTGCTCTCCTCCACCTGGGGTCCACAGTCACTGCTCGCCCGCCGCCCCGACCTGCCCGCCGAACTCGCCGCCCGCCTGCCGTACGACAAGTGCCAGCTGGCGTTGATCGTCCACCCCAACGAGTACAGCCGCACCGGCTCCTTCGACCTCGCCCGACGCCTACGGCCCGCCCTGGACGCGGGCCTGGTGCTCGCGGCGCCGTACGAGGAGTGGGCGGCGCTGCTGGTCGCCGGGGACGTCCTGGTCACCGACCACGGCTCGGTGGCGCTCTACGCGGCAGCCCTGGACCTGCCGATGGTGGCGGCCTGCGACGGCGCGGGCGAGCTGGTCCCCGGCAGCCCGATGGCGCAACTGCTCGCCACCGTACCGCGCCTGGACCTCGAAGCACCGGTTCTGCCGGAACGCCCGGGCCGCACCCGGCAGTTCGCCGAGCGGGCCTTCGCGCTGACCGGGCGGTCCCTGGAGACGCTGCGGCCGGAGCTGTACAAGCTGCTCGGACTCGCCCCGCCGCCGCACCCCGCGCAGCCGCGCCCGCTGCCCGTACCCGGTCGCGCCCCGCAGACGCCGGCCGCCTTCGCCGTCCGGGCGTCGGTCGAGGACGGGCTGATCACCGTCGACCGACTCCCGCCCTGGACCGACCCGCCCTTCCACCACCGCGCCGCCGAGTACGGCCGGGCCGGCACCCGCCAGCTCCAGAGCGCCGCCCTGCTCTACCGTCGCGCCGACAACCCGCCGGCAGCGCCCGGTTGGCACCATGAATACCGGACGGCGGCCGACTGGACGGCCGAGGCTTTCGACGAGTACCCGAACTGCCGCACGGCCGCCGTGGTCCTCTCCCCCACCACCTGCCTGCTGCACCGCGACGGCGGAACCCCCGTCAGTGTCCGCGTCCTCCCGGCCCGCACGGGCAGCCGCATTGTCCGCGCCGACCCGGCCGCCGCCCTGTCCGCCGTCCACACCTGGCTCGCCGCCCACGCCGACGGCCGGCACCCGCTGCCCACCACCCTGACCGCCCGGCTCGGTGCGGCGATCCACCGCATCCGCCTGGAACCCGCCACCGAGGCCGAGTCGGACCACCCGGTCTGAACCGACCGCGCGGCTACCCCCGCAACCGCGCCGCGTCCGCCCGGTACCCGGCCGCCTTCCCGCCCTCGCCCAGCTCCTCATGGAAGTCCGCCAGGGCCTCGAGGACCCGCAGCTCGTCCGCGCTCGCCTGCCGGGCGCGGGCGCCCTCCAGCGCGCTGACGTACAGCGGCCCGGCCTCCGCCGACCGACCGGCCGCCCGCAGCGCGGTGGCGAGTTCGAAGGCGGTGCGGGAGGTCATCCGCTCGCGCCCGAGGTCGGTGGCCACCCGGTGGGCCTCGGTGAGCAGGGTGACCGCGCGGACGACGTCCCCGAGGGCGAGGGCCGCCCGCCCGAGCAGATAGGTCTGCAGCATCGCGCCGTAGGTGTTGCCGATGGCCAGGTGCTCGGCGCGGGCGGCCTCGAAGTCGGGGACGGCGGCGGCCCAGTCGCCCTGCACGGAGGCGAGCTTGCCGCGGAACTCCACGGCGGAGGCCCGCAGTTTGCGCTCCACCTCGGAGGAGCCGAGCAGCTCGGCACGCTGGACGGCGATCCGCAGGTGCTCGGCCGCCTCCTGGTAGCGGCGCTGTTCCCAGAGCGGGCGGGCGAGTTGGCAGTGCATGCGGACGACGGCGAGCGGGTCGTCGGCCCGGTCCGCACTGGCCGCGCCGAGGCCGAAGGCGTCGATGACGTCCGCGTAGTGCTGGTGGTCGAGGAAGTGCGTCCAGAGCGGTTCGCACAGGGCGACGGCCTCGGCGTCCAGCCCGTCCTCGTACGCGAGGCGCACGCAGCCGTACAGGGCGAGATGCTCGCGCTCCAACCAGTGCATGGCCTGGTACTTGGACGCGAACACCACGTCGGTGGCCTCGTCGGGCCCGACATCGGTCGGCCGGGCGACCACCAGCCGAGGCCCTGCCGCGACCAGGTCCGCCCGCACGGCCTGCCGCCGGTACCAGCGGACCAGCCGGTGCCGGGCGGCGGGAACGTCCTCCCCCGAACCGCCCTCCCCTGAACCATCCGCCCCCGAACCGCCCTCCCCCGAAGCGTCCGCGGCCCGCCGCCGCGCGTGTCCGCGGATCAGGTCGTGCAGCGCCAATCCGTCCGGCCTCGACAGCAGCAGCCCCGCCTCGTCGAGCTCCTCCAACGCGCTCTCGGCCGGCTCCACGCCACCGCCCAGCAATGCCGCGGCCGCCCCGACCGTGACCACCGGCCCCGGGTGGTGCGGCAGCAGCCGGTACAGCCGGGCCGCGCCGGGGCTCAGGCCGGCGTACGCGGCGTCCCAGACGGCCTCCACCACGGGCACTCCCTCCCGGTGCAGCTCGACGGTCAACTGCTCGATCAGTCGCCGAAGTTCGCGGTTGCGGTGCTTGCGCACCCACCGCCCCGCGACCTGCAGGGCGGCGGGCAGCCCGGCGCAGCGACGGGCGAGCTCGGCGACGGCCTCCGGGTCGGCGGCGAGCCGGGGGTCGGCCACGGTGGCGAGCAGCAGCCCGACGGCGTCCTCGCCGCTGAGCGGGCCGAGCGGCAGCTCGACGGCGCGGGTGCCGTCGAGGTCGTGGAGGCGGCCGTGGCTGGTGACGATGACGATGCCGCCTGCCGAGGACGGCAGCAGCGGGAGCACTTCGGCGCCACTGCGGGCGTTGTCGAGGACGAGGACCAGGCGCTTGTCCTGGCTTGCGGACCAGTAGCGCCGGCGCCGGTCGGCGTAGCCGGGCGGGAGGTCGGCGGCGGGGTCGAGGACGCGGGTCAGTTCGCCGAGGGCGTCGGCGAGTTCGACGGCTCCGTCGCGACGCAGGTCGTCCAGGTCGAGGTGGAGGATGCCGTCGGGGCAGCGGCCGTGATCGCGCAGGGCGCGGGCCAGCTGGAAGCCGAGGGCGGTCTTGCCGATGCCTGCCATCCCGCTGAGGGAGATCACCAGCGGGCCTCCGGAGTCCGGCACGTCGGAGGTGACGGCGAGGACGTGCTCGCGCTCACCGCGGCGGTCGGCGAAGTGCGGCAGGCCGGGCGGCAGGTGACAGGGGACGGCCGGCGGCGCGGACTGGGTCAGGTGCAGCTGCCCGATGGTGTGCGCCTGGACGATGGCACCGGCGTGCACCCGCCCGTCCACACTGTTCGTGTTCTCCTTGGCCACTCGTCAACTCTAGGGCCTGAGACCGGTCCGGCCGCGGCGATCGGCTTGACCATTTTGGGGTTGACCACCCTTCATCAACAGGTCTATACCAGTGGGGACCATCGGCAACCACCCGCCGCCGACGGTCCGTTCGGCCGTCACGCCACCCCCACACCCGGCGCGACCAGGCCCGCATTCCCCCACCGCCGCTCACTGGAAAGGCCTCCGATGGAACGCGCTCTTCCCCCACAGCTTCCCTCGCGACTTCCCCCGCACGTTCCCCCACAGCAGCGCACCGCACCGGCATCGCGCAGATCCCGCGCCGCGCTCGCCGTGGCCGGGGTGCTCGGGCTGGTCGCCGGGGGTGTCGCCGCGCTGGCCGGCACCGGCTCCGCCTCGGCGTTCACCGCCGACAGCAGCACCGGCCTGGGCAGCAACTGGTACGCCTCGGCGCCGTACCTGATGCCCGAGGACAACAGCCCGCCGGACGCCGCCGCCGTGATGGACGCGACCGGGCAGAAGGCCTTCCAGCTGGCCTTCATCCTCGCCCAGGGCAACAGCTGTTCGCCCGCCTGGGGCGGCACTTCCTCGATCGACGGCGACACCACCATGCAGGCGGTCATCCAGACCATCCGCGGCAAGGGCGGGGACGTCTCGGTGTCGGTCGGCGGGTACGGCGGCACCAAGCTGGGCCAGGTCTGCGGCACCCCCGAGGCCACCGCCGCCGGGTACCAGCAGGTGGTCACCAAGTACAACCTCAAGGCGATCGACTTCGACCTGGAGGAGCCGGAGTACGAGAACACGGCCGCGATCCACAACGAGATCGGCGCGGCCCGCATCCTCCAGCAGAACAACCCGGGGCTGTACATCTCGATCACCACCGCCGGGACCAACGCGGGCACCGGCTGGTTCGGCACCCAGATGCTGGGCGAGGCCAAGTCCCAGGGCTTCACGCCGAACAACTACTCGATCATGCCGTTCGACGGCGGCTTCAACGGCGCCGCCGCGCAGACCGACGCGCTGGTGAAGTTCAACCAGATCCTGCAGACCACCTTCGGCTGGAACGAGGCCACCGCGTACGCCCACGAGGGCGTGTCGATGATGAACGGCCGCACCGACGCCGCCGAGTACTTCCACCAGGCGGACTTCCAGACCGTGCTGGACTTCGCCACCGTACACGGCCTGGCCCGGTACACCTTCTGGTCGGTGAACCGGGACCGCCAGTGCACCGGCGCGGTGGACCCCGGGCTGTCCGGCTCCTGCTCCAGCGTGGCGCAGAGCGACTGGGACTTCACCAAGTACACGGTGAAGTTCGCCGGGGCGACCCCGCCCACCACCCCGCCGACCACTCCCCCGTCCACCCCGCCGACCGGCCCGGGCACCTGCACGGCCCCGGCGTGGAGCGCGAGCACCACCTACACGGCGGGCGCCAAGGTCTCGTACAACGGGCACGCCTACCACGCCAAGTGGTGGACGCTGAACGAGGTACCCAGCGCCAGCGGTCAGTGGGGCGTCTGGGCCGACGACGGCCCCTGCTGACGAGAACACCCGAGCAGAAGAGGGGCGGGCGGGCACAACGCCCGCCCCTCTCCCGTCAGTTGACGGTGAACCGCTCCCGCAGCTCGCCCAGGATCTGCGCCGCCTCCCGCAGCCCGGCGGCCTCGCAGCGGGCGATCCCGGCGGTCAGCCGGGCCACCGCCGCCTGGGGACGGCCGAGGTCGCCGCCCTCGATCAGCGCGGCCAGCCGGACGGACTCCGCCCGCGGCGACTCGGCCCGCTCGCCGCCCCGCTCGTAGACCGCGATCGCCCGCTCGACCTCGGCGAGCGCCTCCTCGTGCCGGTCGGCGACGGCCAGGCAGCGCCCCCGCTCGTAGTGCGAACCGCCGCGCAGGTACCAGCCGCTGTACTCCTCGCCGGTGCGCTCGGCGGCCTCGCCGATCGCGTCCGCCTCGGCGAGCAGGGCGAGTGCCGCGTCCAGCCCCTCGGCACCCTTGTCGCGCATCGTGAGCCGGGCCAGCTCCCGGAGGGTCGCCGCCAGTTGGTCGACCTGTGGGGCCTTGCCGTGGGCCTCGCGGGCGCGCCCGAGGGCCGCCTCGGCGGCGTCCCAGCGGTCCGCCTGGGCGAGGGCGAGGGTGGCCTCGCAGGCGACCATGGTGTGGGTCTGCTGGTCCTCCCAGCCGGCGACCAGGTCGGCCAGGCGCAGGTACTCCTCGGCGGCGTCCCGGTA
Organism: Kitasatospora sp. NPDC023118; assembly: GCF_055560875.1. Classification (NCBI taxonomy): domain Bacteria; kingdom Bacillati; phylum Actinomycetota; class Actinomycetes; order Kitasatosporales; family Streptomycetaceae; genus Kitasatospora; species Kitasatospora sp. NPDC023118. The sequence goes on along the minus strand of NZ_JBVHHW010000050.1, from coordinate 6,485 downwards.
CTCGTCCAGCTCGACCAGGCCCCGGGCGAGGTCGAGGCGGGCCTGGGCGAGCATCCGCTCGTCCAGCCCGGCGCTCGCGGCGTCCAGCACCGACTCCAGGACGGCCACCGCGTCGGCCGAACGGCCGGTGCCGCGCAGCACGTCGGCCAGCTGCAGCCGCACCTGAGCGGCCTCCTCGACGGCCGTCTCGCCCTGACGGTCGTAGCGCGCGGCGGCCTCCGAGAGCGCCCGGACGGCGCCGCCGAGGTCCTCCACCTGGATGCTCGCGTGGCCGAGCATCATGTACGTCGGCGCGTACGGGTAGGAGTCGTCGCCCCAGCGCACCGCCTCGGCCAACGCCCGGTGGAACACCTCGGCGGCCTGGGCGGGTTCGCCGTCCTGCAGCAGCACCTGGCCGAGCAGGCCGAGCACCCGCGGGGTGTGCCAGGGCAGGTCGGCGGCGTCCAACTGCGCCAGCACCTCGCGCAGTTCGGCGGCCGCCTCGGTCAGCCGGCCCTGCCGGGCGGCGGCGTCGGCGGTGTACTGCCGGGAGGTCGCGGCCCGCCGGGCGGAGCCGAGGGAGAGCGCGGTCTGCCGGTAGGCGCCGACGGCGGCCTCGAAGCGCGCGGCGGTCAACGCGGAGGGCTCGGGCAGCGCCTCGACCAGGTCGTGGTGGGCGGCGTAGGCACGCGACTGCAGGATGATCAGGTAGTCGTCGTCGGACAGCGTGCCCGCCGCGCGCTGCTCCTCGGCCCGGGCCAGCGCGGCGTCCAGCGCCGTCCAGTCCGCCACCGCGCCCTCGACGTCGCCGAGTTCGACGATCAGCGTACGGGTACGGACCATCAGCGCCGGGCCAGGCAGCCCGGCCCGCTCGTACAGCTCGGCCGCGGCCAGCAGACCCGCCGCGCCCTCGGCGTGCTCGTCGCGCTGCAGCGCCTCGTGGGCGTGCTGCTCGGCGAGTTCGGCAGCCAGCCGCTCGGGGCCGCCGAGTTCGGCGCTCCCGGGGTGGACGAAGCCGTCGGCGCCGGCGCGCTCGGCGATCCGCTTCCAGAGCCGGTCGGCGTCCGGGTGGCCGACCACCTCCAGCTCGCGGGCCCGCAGCACCAGGGCGGTGAAGTCCTCCGGCTCCGCCTCGACGGTCCGGCGCGGCGCCGGGGCGACGGCCTGGGCCGTGGACAGCTCGGGGGCTGCCGCGGCGCGCACCCCGAGCGCCAGCGGCTCGGCCAGCAGCGGCTCGGCGGCCAGCCGGGCGCGTCGCGCGGCGCTCACCGCGTCGGTGCCGTTGCGGGCGTCGAAGCGGGCGGCCAGCGCGTCGGCCTCCCCGCGCAGGTGGGCGAGCAGGGTGTCGACCGTCCAGGAGGTGCCGGCCGGGCCGCTGACCGCGAGTTCGCCGTGGCCGGCCGCGGCGAGCCCGGCGACCAGCACCTCGACGCCGGTGAGGAACTCCAGCCGGGCGGCGGGCTCGCCGGCCACCGCGAACAGGTCGCGGTTCTCGGCGAGCAGCTCCAGACCGCGCGGCTCGTTGCCGGACAGCGCGCAGAACTCGATGTGCAGGCCGACGGCGTGCAGCATCGAGGCCTTGCCGCGGGCGTAGCGGTAGCCGGTCAGGTGCGCGGAGCGCGCCTCGTCCAGCCGGCCCCGGCGCAGCAGCGCCAGCAGGGCCGTCGCCTGGCTGAGGTAGGGCTCCTGCTCGCAGGTGCTGCGGCCGTCCAGCACCGGGGCGAGGATCTCCAGCCCGCGGGCGTCGTCCCCGGCCTCGATGAAGTGCCGGGCGCGGGCGCGGGTCTCGCAGGCGTGGCAGTCGCTCAGCTCGGTGCGCGGGCGGGCCGTCCACAGCTCGTAGGCGTCCTGGACGGCGACACCGGTCTGCGCGGCCAGGTGGTAGCGCTGGGCGTAGTACGGCTGGAGGTCGTAGCCGGCCGCGCGGTAGCGGTCGCGCAGTTCGGTGTGCCAGCGCCGGATCGCGGCCAGCGGGACGTCCGGGGTGTCCAAGAGCGCGGCGGCGACCCACTTGAAGCGCCAGAACACCTGCTGCCGGGCCCACTCCCCGAAGCCGTCCGGGTCCTGGTCCCACAGCTTGAGCACCCGGGCGAAGACCACCGGACTCTTGCTGCGCTCGCCGTCGTACTCGTAGGCCTCCATGAGTTCGAGCAGGGCCATCGAGCGGACCGCGGTGTCCTCGAACTGCTCGGCGGCGTCGACGAGTTCCTCGGCGGTGACGGTGCGGGTGCGGCCGTACGGGCGGGCGTCGTTCTCGCGCAGCGCGGCCATCACCGCGTCGGGGGTGTCCAGCATCACGCCTCCTTCTCGTCGGTGCCGGCGGCGGCCGCCTCGTGGCCGAGCATGGCGTGGTCGAGCAGGCTGATGAACGAGCGGTTCAGCAGCGCGGACTCGCTGGCCTTGAGCGGGCGGCGGGTCATCAGCACGGCCTGCCCGTACAGCGCCTCGACGGCGGTGACGGCCAGCTCGCGGTTGGTGACGGTGGCGGCGCGGCGCACCAGCGGATTGAGGTGGTTCAGCACCAGCTGGGCGCGGGGCACCTCGGCACGCAGCGAGCCCAGGATGTCCGCCCACAACCCGTCGGCCTCGTCAGCGAGTTGGGCGCGAGTGCGCTCGTGCCGGGCCTCCCGGTTGTCGAGCAGCAGGGCGGGCGCGTTGGTCGGGTGGAAGCTGCGCAGGGCGACGTCGCAGTCGAAGCGGCCGACCACCTCGCGGGCGATCGCCAGGAAGACGCCCGCGGCCAGTTCGGCGGCCGGGTCGACGGTGTCCAGGTGAGCGGTGACGGTGCCCGGGTCGAGGTCGGCGACCGAGACGCCGGGGCGGATCTCGGGCAGCCGGTGCACCAGGTCGCGGTCGTAGGTGTAGCCGCCGTTGACCACGCCGAGGCCGGCCGCGCCGGCGATCGGGGCGACCTGGCGGAACTCCTCGACCGTACGGGTCACCAGCACCACCGGGTGGCTGCGGGCGAACTCGTCCAGGGTGACGTTGCCGTCAGTGGTCTCGAACGGCAGCCAGGGCAGCATCATCCGCAGCAACTCGTCGTCGTAGCGGGCGAGTTCCTTGACCGCCAGGTGGTGCACGGAGAGGAAGCGGTGCAGCAGCGCCGGGTCGCTGGCGGACAGGCCGGTGAGCCAGTCGCGGATCCGGGCGCCGAGCGCCTCGCGGACGGCTGCCAGCGTCTCGTCGGCGTACAGGCCCTCGCGCGAGGCGGTGGGGCGCAGCCCGTCGGTGTCCACCACGCAGCGGACGAAGAAGGCCCACTCCGGCAGCAGTTCGTCGGCCTGGTCGGAGAGCAGCATGCCCTTGAGGTGCACCCGGTGGCCGTTGCGGCGTGAGGGCGGGGCGGCGTCGGGCAGCACGTACGCGATGCCGCGCAGGCCGACCAGCGGGAGGTCCAGCTCGATGGTGTCGAGCGGGGTGAAGTCGAAGGTGGCGCGGCAGTACTCGGCGAGCGCGTCGCGCCGGGCCAGCGGGGAGCCGTGCCGCTCGGCCCACGGCGGGGTGCGGTTGACCCGGTGCTCGGTGCCGTTCGCGTCGATGACGGTGACGTCGTGGCGCAGCAGGCTGCCGAAGTCCCGGGCGAGGGAGAGCACCCGGCCGGAGCGGGTCCACTCGGCGGCGTCGGCGCGCGGCACGAGGGTGACGGTGGTGCCCGGCTCGGGCTTGGCCTCGGCGGGCAGGGTGCGGATGGTGTAGCTGCCGTCGGAGCTGCCGCGCCACTCGATCACCGGGGCGTCCGGGGTGGCGGCGGAGCGGGTGACCACGGTGATCTCGTCGGCGACCACGAAGCAGGCGAGCAGGCCGATGCCGAACTGGCCGATGAAGTCGCCGCGGGCCTTGGCCAGCCCGGCGCCGTCCAGGCGGCCGTCGGCGTCGCGCTTGGAGCTGCGGCCGATGGTGGCGAGGAAGGTGTGGACGTCCTTCTCGGTCAGGCCGATGCCGGTGTCGGTGACGGACAGCTCGTCGTCGGCGCGGACGGTGATCGCCGCCGGCGCCTCGGGGTCGAGCGCGCGGCGGGCGGAGATCGCGTCCACCGCGTTCTGCAGCAGCTCGCGCAGGTAGACCCGCGGGCTGGAGTAGAGGTGGTGGGAGAGCAGGTCCACCAGGCCGCGCAGGTCCACCTGGAAGGTGTGCGCACTCGTCGGGTTGTCGGATGGGGACACCGGAGGCTCTTTCGATCGCGAGGAGGGTGAGGGGTTCGGGGGACGCGGCGTGGCGTCAGCGGTGCGCGGCTCGGCCTCAGTACGCGGCGCAGCGGTCGCGGTGGGCGCGGTAGACCTTGACCGGGTCGCCGGACAGGTAGTGCCAGGGCGACTCGGTGACGAAGCCGTCCAGCGCGTCGAACAGCAGCCGCGCGGTCCTGCGCTGGTCGGCGAGCGAGAAGGCCATCGCGAAGGTGTTGAAGCTCGCCTGCCAGCCGCGGACCGGGACGAAGTCCGGGTGCAGGACGGACCGGAACGCGGCCTCCTGCAGGTCGGCCAGCACGGTGGGGCTGGACAGGTACGCGTGGTCCTCGCCGTCCGGGAGGTCCAGCCAGCGCTCCAGGTGGGCGAGCGCGACCAGCTCACCGAGCTGGCTGCCCTCCGGGGCGCCCAGCATCGCGGAACGGGCGAACTCGTGCATCTCGTCGTGCGAGCCGCCCCACTTGGCGCTCAGCTGCTGGAGCCGCTGACGGTGCGAACCGGGGTGCCCGGGCAAGCGACGGACGGCGGCCTCGAAGCGGCAGGTGGCGACCTCCGGGGCGAGCGAGGCACCACGGGCGCTGATCTGCAGGAAGTACCAGGGGGCGAGCCAGGACGGCTCCCGCTCGGCGGCCTCCAGCAGCTGCTCCTCGGCGAGGTCCAGTCGCTCGTGGAACAGCTTCCACTGCTCCTCGGTGACGTGCTTGGCCCGGGCGCCGGTCCTCGCCTCCCAGGCCCAGGTGACGTGCCGGGCGCCGGACAGCAGCAGCGGCAGCGCGTCGTCCGGCGCGTCGGCCATCGCGCGGGCCGTCCACTGCTCGACCCCGGGCACGTCGGCGATCGCGCCGGCCAGCCAGGTCAGGTCGGCCGCGCCCGTCTCCGCCCCGGCCGCGGCGGCCAGCGCGGGGCGCAGCGCCGTCCAGTCCCCGGCGGCGGCCTGCCCGAGCACCAGACGGACGGACTCGTCACCGAACGTCGGATCGAGCCGCGGCTCGGCCGCCCGGGCGGCCGCGGGCGCCTCCGCGGCCCGTCTGCCGAACCCGAACCCGCGCCGACCGGCCCGGTCCTGCGCGCCCTCCCCGGCCGAGCGGCGTCGGAACAGCGGCATGTGTGGCCCCCTCGAACTTCATCGGCATCTTTCGTATGGCCGTACAGTGGCCACCCAAGATGAGTACATATCACGGGTCTCCGACATCCGTTTCCCCAGCCCAGGGCCACCCGCCGGTTTCCTGACAGCACGATGAGGTCCTGCCGACGCCCGGACCGCACGGCCGATCAGGTCGGGTCAGGCCACGCCGAGCCCGGCGTCCGGCGCCTTCCCCGACTGCGCCTGCTCGATCCGCTTGACCAGCATCACCGCGAACCGCCGGGCGGCGGCCACGTCCACCGGACCGCCCTCCGTGGTCACGCTCGCCACCACGGTGCCCGAGCGGACCACGATGCTGACGCCGTCACCCGCGGACAGCGGCCCGACGAAGGCCTGGCTCTCACTGCCGAGCACCGGGGTGTCGACCTTGTGGAACGGCCCGACGGGATAGGAGCTGTAGGTCTCCTTCAACCGGTCCTTGGCCGCGTCCCGGCTGGGCAGGGTGTCCACCAGGAAGCGGGTGACCAGATCCCCCGAGGAGAAGCGCACCGACCCACTGAGCGGCTTGCCCGTACAGGGGGTGGACGCCGTACAGGTGGTGGCGTGGTCGGCGGTGTCGACCGTGCGCTTCTCCTCGTCCCACCCGGCCATCACCTTGCCGTCCGGCAGCACCTGCCCGACCACCTTGTCGTCCAGCAGCACCCCCTCCAGGTCCGCCCCGGGCGTCGCCGCGACGGGCGGCGGCACCGGCGCCCCACTCCCTGCTCCGGCGGCACCCCCGGCCGTGGCAGCACCGGCCGCCGACGTCGCGGCCCCCGTAGCAGCTCCCACCCCGGAGGCGGACGGCGTCGGGGCGGAGGCCGACGCCGCACCCGTCACCGCCGGCCCCGCCGAACTCCCCGCTCCCGAGGCCGCCTTGGCGCCCTCCGACCCCCCGGACGAACACCCGGCCAGCCCGCCCATCAGCACCCCGACCGCCACCCCGACGGCCACCCGCCGACCACCCATCCCCATGCCCACTCCCTTACGGCTGTCCGTGACCCCTCAAGATAGCGACCACCCCTCACCCCACCCACCCCGGGCCCCGCGCACACGAACCGCCTCACCTGCCCCCCCAGCACCCCCTCCCCCTCCCCCTCCCCCTCCCCTCCAGCGAGAGGGACGCGCTGCGGGAGGGGGCGGCGCAGGGGGTGGCCCGGAGAGGGGCGTGACGGGTGATTTTCAGACTGCCACCGCAC
>NZ_JBVHHW010000049.1:0-26037 GCF_055560875.1 Kitasatospora sp. NPDC023118 | reverse complement strand
TCCGAAGCTCGCTCCGCCGCTTCGCGGCTCCGAGCCAAGAACCCATTCCTCCCCGGCCTGAAGGCCGGGGCATCCTGGGAGATCAAATGGTGAACGATCACGTCACTCCCCGCCCCCCGTTCTTTTCTGAACCTGCTGGTTCAGAAATACTTACTGACTGGTTGGGGCGTTTCCTGCGCGCGTACGGCCCCTGATCGGGCCGAGTCCGGTTCGTCGTCGCGCCGGCCGGTGCGGCAGCACGCGGGCAGCCACTCGGCCGCGACCTCCCGCACGCGTCGCGGGCGGGCCCGGAGGCCCTCTCGACGGGGGCGGGCGGTCGGGCCATCCTCGTCCCGGACGGGTTCGGACCCGCCACTCGCCCGGAATCGCCTGAATCGTGTGAACTCGTGTGAAGGAGCCCTTGTGGAGCACCGGTTCGACCACCCCACGCACTGCCCTCGGCTCGTCCTGGACCCCACCGGGCGGGGCCGTGACGCCGAGAGCGCCGAGCTGTTCGCGCGCGGGCCGGCCACGCCCGTGGACATCCTGGGGGTGCAGGCGTGGGCGGTGGCCGACCCGGTGCTGCTGGAGGAGCTGCTCAAGGATCCGCGGGTCTCCAAGGACGGCCAGCAGCACTGGCCGCAGTTCGCGCAGGTGGTGCCGAACTGGCCGCTGGCGCTGTGGGTGACGGCGCGCAACATGTTCACCGCGCACGGCGCCGACCACCGCCGGTTGCGGCGCCTGGTGGGTGCGGCGTTCACGGCCCGTCAGGTCGCGGCGCTGGCCGAGCGGATCGAGGAGCTGACGGCCGCGCTGCTCGACGAGCTGGCGCTGACCCCGCCCGGGACGGCGGTGGACCTGCGCGAGCGCCTGGCCTACCCGCTGCCGATCCAGGTGATCGGCCAGCTGCTGGGCCTGCCGGACACGCTGCGGGACCGGTTCCGCCGCACCGTCGACCGGGTCTTCGACACCACCCTCACCCCGGAGGAGTCCGCGGCCAACGCGGCGGCGTTCTACGCGATGCTGGACCAGCTGATAGCGGCCAAGCGCGAGCGGCCCGGGGAGGACATGACCTCGCTGCTGATCACCGTGCGCGACACGGAGGGCGACGGCAGCGCGCTGACCGAGGAGGAGCTGCGCGACACCCTGCTGCTGGTCGTCTCGGCGGGCTACGAGACCACCGTCAACCTGATCGACAACGCGGTGGCGCTGCTGCTCACCCACCCCGACCAGCTCGACCTGGTGCGGGCGGGCAAGGCCGGCTGGGACGACGTGGTGGAGGAGGCGCTGCGCCGCGAGGCGCCGGTGGCGCACCTGCCGTTGCGCTACGCGGTCGAGGACATCGCGCTGCCGGGCGGGGTGGTGATCCGTCAGGGCGAGGCGATCCTGGCCTCCTACGCGGCGGCCGGGCGCCACCCGGTGCGCTACGGGGACGGCGGCGGCGACTTCGACGTCACCCGGCCGGTCAAGGACCACCTGGCCTTCGGGCACGGCCCGCACTTCTGCCTCGGCGCGCCGCTGGCCCGGCTGGAGGCGCGCACGGCGCTGCGGGCGCTGTTCGAGCGCTTCCCGCGCCTGGCGCTGCTGCCGGGGGTGGAGCTGGAGCCGGTGGAGTCGCTGATCTCCAACGGGCACCGCTTGCTGCCGGTGCTGCTGGGCGGGGAGGCGGCGGGCGCCTGAGGCGAGTGGCTGCACGGCGTGCGGCCGCACGGCGTGTACCGCGCCCTGGAGCCGCGACTGGCCGCCGGCGCGCGGTTCGGTGGCGAGCCGGCGCCGGCCGGCGACCCTACCGGCCCTCGTGGACCACCCGGCCGAAGTCGGCGACGAAGGCGGTGATCAGGCGGGCGAACTCGGTGCGGTCCGCATCGGGCCAGTTCGCCATCGTGCGGGCGAGGACCTCGCGGCGGAACCGGTGGGTGCGCTCCACCTGTTCGCGGCCGGCGTGGGTGAGGGCGAGCAGGGTGCGGCGGGCGTCTCGCGGGTCGCTGCCGCGTTCCAGCCAGCCCTCCTCGACGGTGCGCAGCACCAGGCGGCTGGCGCGGGGCTGGTCGACGCCGAGGGCGGCGGCGACGTCGGTGACGGCGCAGGGGCCGTCGTGGGCCTCGACGGCGTCGAGCACGCCGAACAGCGTGGTGTCGATGGCCCGGGCGCCGCCGGGTGGGGCGATGCGGCCCAGGGAGCGGCGGGTCTGGCCGCGGCGGATGGCGACCATGGCGCGCTCGACGGCGGCGACGGCGTCCTGCTGCTGTTCCTGGGGGCTCTTCTCCCGCTTCGACATGCATGCCAGTTTACAACTTTTGCAAAAAGGCATGCATCGAGGGGGATCGCCATCATGACCACCGGTGTTCCCGCCGCCCTGTCCGACGTCCGCGAGCAGCGCCCGCTCGGCTCCTGGCTGCGGCGCATCGACGGCGCCATCGAACAGTGTGTGGCCCGCCTGTTCGCCGCCGACGCCCCGCACCGGCGCGACTGGCAGGTCCTCGACACCGTCGTCTGCGGACCGCTGAGCGCCGCCGAGGTCGACGAGACCGCGGCCGCCTTCCTCACCGCCGACGAGCCCGCCATGCGCCCCTGCCTGGACGGCCTCGCCACCCGCGGCCGGGTGCGCGTCGACCCGACGCCGTCGCCCTGACCGACGAGGGCCGAGGCCGACCTCCTGATGGCCGTCGACGGCTACCCGGCCCTGGCCGACCTCACGCCGCAGGCCCTGCGCCGCCTCGGCTAGCGCGCCGACGCGCCTTCGCGCGTAGCTCACGAGCGGCGCCCGCGCGCGGCGGCGCGCCCCTGTCGGATGTCAGGGACCGCCGCCGCGCCGGCGTTCCTAGGCTGGCGAGCACTGGCCCCGACCACACGTCAGGGCCGTCCCACCAGCAAGGGAGAACCACCCATGCGCAGGATCACCCGCGCCCTGGCCGTCCTCGGGATCGCCGCCGCCGCGCTGACCACCCTGGGCACCGGCGGCGCCGGCGCCGCCGACGGCTCCTGGGCGGGCTGCCCGTACGGCGCCGTGTGCGTCTACCCGCAGGACCAGAACCCGGCCTCCGCGCCCAGCGACGTGTACTGGAGCTACGGCGCCCACAACCTGAGCAACCAGTCCGGCAACCACTGGGTGCTCAACAACCAGTCCGGCGGTGCCCACGCCCACCTGTGCCGCGGCTCGGGCGGCTCCGACTGCGTGTACGACATCCCCGCCCAGCACGGCGTCTACTACGACCTGGGCCCGATCAACTCCCTCACCCTCGACCGTCCCTGACGGTCGCGGTCCCGTCCGACAGGCCGGGGTGCCCGCCGTACGCGGGGGAACGGCGGGCACCCTCCGTGTCCGTTCACCGCGCCCAGTGCGCGGTGAACCCCGCCCCCGTGCGGGAGACGTGCGCGGCGCCGGGCCCGGCGAAGTGCGCGGGGAGCACCAACTCGCCCAGGTCGGCGGCGCGTTCCAGCACCCGCAGCCGGCTGGCCGCCGCCTGCGCCTGGTCCAGGCAGAAGCAGCTGTTGCACGAGGGGTGCGCCAGCTGGACCGGCGAGTGCAGCAGGTCCCCCACGAACACCGCCCGCCGGCCCTGCGACTCCAGGCGCAGCACCGAGGAGCCGGGGGTGTGACCGGGGGCCTCCTCCAGGACCAGGCCCGCGCCGATGCTGCGGGTGCCCGACCATTGGGCGGCCTGCCCGGCCGCCAGGACCGGGGCGACGCTGTCCGCGAAGACCTGGTCCCACTCGGCCCACCGTGCGGGGTCCACCGCGGCGTCGGTGCGGGCGGGGTGGGCGGCGGCCGGGTCGAAGAAGGCGCGGTCGGCGGCGGGCAGGTAGTAGACCGCGTTGGGGAAGGCCGGCACCCAGTCCCCGTCCCGGCGGCGGGTGTTCCAGCCGACGTGGTCGGCGTGCAGGTGGGTGTTGACCACCGCGTCCACGTCCTGCGGTCGCACCCCCGCCTCGGCGAGCAGTTCCAGGAAGCGGCCCCGGCGCTGGTGGAACATCGGTGTGGCGGGCCGCTCGCGGCCGTCGCCGACGCCGGTGTCCACCAGGACGGTCCGGCCGCCGCCGCGCACCACCCAGGTCTGCAGGGCGCCGACGTAGGAACCCGAGGCGGGGTCGTAGTGCTCGGGTGCCAGGTCGTCCACGCCGGCGCCGTGCCAGGCGTGTTCGGCGAGGTCGGGCACGATCCGCGCGGCCGGCCCGAACGGGCCCTGCCACTCCAGCACCCGGACGATCTCCAGGTCCCCCAGCTCGATCCGTTCCACGGCCACCCCTCCAGCAGTCGTCTGCCCAGCTCGTTGTCTACGCGTCGAGCCTAGGGAGTCGGGATGAGCCGCTCAATGCGCCAGTGGCTTGACGGGATACGCGATCGGCTCACTACGATGGCCGGCATGGACGTGGTCAGTGACGCGATCGCCGCCGTACGGGTGGGCCGGCCCTCCTCCGACCGGCTGCGTACGCAAGGGCGCTGGGGGGCGTGGATCCCCGCCTACGCGGGCGCGGGCTTCCATGTGGTGCTGGCCGGCTCCTGCTGGCTGCTGGCCGAGGGCGGCCAGGCGGTGCGGCTGGGGCCGGGGGACGCGGTGCTGCTGCCGCACGGCACCGGACACGCCCTGTCCGGCGATGAACTGACGCCGCGTCAGGCCAGGCGGCTGCCCGCACTGGACGCGCTCCTCGACCGGCCGACCGACTCCGGCACCGGGCCCGGGCCCCGGGGGGACGAGGCCCGGGGGGACGGGGCCCGGGGGGACGGGGCCGAGCTGCTGTGCGGCAAGTACCGCCTGGACCACGGCCTGGGCCACCCGCTGATGCGCGAGCTGCCGACGCTCGTCCACCTGCCCACCCGCACCGGCGAGCACCCCGAACTACGCTCGGCCGTGGACCTGCTGGGCGCCGAGCTGGCCGCCGAGCGCCCCGGCGGGCGGCTGGCCGTGCCCGCGCTGATCGACCTGCTGCTGGTCTACCTGGTGCGCGCCTGGACCTCCAGGCCCGGCGCGGGCGGCTGGGGCGCGGCGCTGGCCGACCCGGTGGTGGCCGCGGCGCTGGCCGCCGTGCACGGGGACCCGGCCCGCCCGTGGACCACCGCCACCTTGGCCCGGCGCGCCGGCGTCTCCCGCGCCACCCTCACCCGCCGCTTCACCGCCCTGGCCGGCCGCCCGCCGATGGCGTACCTGACCTGGTGGCGGATGACCCGGGCCGCGGCCCTGCTGCGCCGCGGCTGCGAGCCGCTGGAGACGATCGCCCGCCAGGTCGGCTACGGCAGCCCGTACGCGCTCTCGCACGCCTTCGCCCGCGAGTTCGGCACCACCCCCGGCCGCTACCGCGCCACTGCCGACCGCCACCGCACCACCGCGGGCGCGCGCGGGCCCGCACCGGTCAGCGTTCACGAAGATGACGAGTAACGGAGGATTCCCCGGAGGCTGGTTTTACTTATTGACGTCATGTACGCGGTCAGGTTTAACTCCCCCCACCCGCCGCGAAGTTGCGGCGCCCCCAGGGAGAGGCAACCGCTATGAACGCCGCACTGCGTCGCGCCCTCGTCTGCACCGCCGGCCTCGCGCTGGCCCTGTCCATGGCCGCGTGCGGCAAGGCCGGCGGCGACAAGAAGGACTCCGCCGCCTCCGGCGACAACAAGTCCGTCGGTCTGCTGCTGCCCGAGAACGCGTCCTCCACGCGCTACGAGTCGTTCGACCGCCCGTTCATCGAGGCCAAGGTCAAGGCCCTGTGCGCGGACTGCAAGGTGCTCTACAACAACGCCGAGGGCAGCGCGGCCAAGCAGAAGCAGCAGTTCGACACCCTGATAGCCCAGGGCGTGAAGGTGATCGTCCTGGACGCCTTCGACGCCACCTCCACCCAGGCCTGGGTCCAGGAGGCCGCCGCCAAGGGCGTGAAGGTCGTCGCCTACGACCGCCTGGCCACCGGCCCGGTCGCCGCCTACGTCTCCTTCGACAACGAGAAGGTCGGCGAACTCCAGGGCCAGGCCCTGCTGGACGCCCTCGGAGACAAGGCCGCCGACGCCGACATCGTCATGATCAACGGCGACGACGCCGACCCGAACGCCGGCCAGTTCAAGGCCGGCGCCCACAAGGTCCTCGACGGCAAGGTCAAGAAGGTCGTCTACGAGCAGTCCGGCGAGTGGAAGCCCACCGTCGCCGGCCAGAAGATCGGCGCCGCGATCACCCAGCTCGGCAAGGACGGCTTCCAGGCCGTCTACTCCGCCAACGACGGCATGGCCGGCGCCATCATCACCCAGCTCCAGGGCGCGGGCATCAAGGTCCCCGTCGGCGGCCAGGACGCCGGCCTCGACGCCGTCCAGCGCATCGTCAACGGCGACCAGGCCTACACCATCTACAAGGCCTACAAGCCGCTCGCCGAGTCCGCCGCCGAACTGGCCGTCGACCTCCTGCAGGGCAAGGACGTCAAGTCCGTCGCCACCGCCACCGCGGACAGCGCCACCGACAAGGGCATCCCCGCCAAGCTGCTCGACCCCAAGGTCGTCACCAAGGCCAACATCAAGGACACCGTCATCGCCGACGGCCTCTACAAGGCCTCCGACATCTGCACCGCCGACTACGCCGCCGCCTGCGCCGCCGCCGGCCTCAAGTAGCCCTGCTCACAGGATGGTTCACATGACAGGCGCGCCCGTCCTCCAGCTGTGCTCGGTCTCCAAGCGCTTCGGCGCCGTCCAGGCCCTCACCGACGTCGACCTCGCCGTGCACCCCGGCGAGGTCCTCGCCCTCGTCGGCGACAACGGCGCCGGCAAGTCCACCCTCGTCAAGACCATCGCCGGCGTCCACCCCGTGGACGCGGGCACCATCACCTGGCACGGCGAGCCCGTGCGCCTGACCCGCCCCCAGGACGCCACCGCGCTCGGCATCGCCACCGTCTACCAGGACCTCGCCCTGTGCGACAACCTCGACGTCATCGCCAACCTCTTCCTCGGCCGCGAGAAGCGCCGCCGCGCGCTGCTCGACGAGGTCGCCATGGAGAAGCGCGCCCGCGAACTGCTCGACACCCTCTCCATCCGCATCCCCGACGTGCGCAGCCCCGTCGCGGCGCTGTCCGGCGGGCAGCGCCAGGTGGTGGCCATCGCCCGCGCGCTGGTGGGCGAGCCCGCCGTGGTGCTGCTGGACGAGCCCACCGCGGCCCTGGGGGTCGAGCAGACCGCGCAGGTCCTGGACCTGGTGGAGCGGCTGCGCGAACGGGGCCTGGGGGTGATCCTGGTCAGCCACAACATGGCCGACGTGACCGCGGTGGCCGACACCGTCGCCGTGCTGCGGCTGGGCCGCAACAACGGCCTGTTCCCCGTCGCCGGCACCACCCAGCAGCAGATCGTGGCCGCGATCACCGGCGCCACCGACAACGCCCACGCCCGCCGCCGGGCCCGCCGCACCGAGGAGGAGGACGCCGCATGACCACCCCCGCCACCGACCCGAGGGTCCGGGTGAGCGCGCCGACCTGGGCCGGGCGCGCCGAGGCCGCCCGGCGCCGGCTCGCCTCCGGCGAACTGGGCGCGCTGCCCGTCGTCGTCGGGCTCGTCGTGATCGCCGTCGTCTTCCAGTGCGTCACCCACCACTTCCTGCAGGCCGACAACCTCACCAACATCACCCGCTTCATCGCCGGGCCCGGACTGATCGCCGTCGGCGTGGTGTTCGTGCTGATCCTCGGCGAGATCGACCTCTCGCTCGGGTCGGTCGCCGGCGCGAGCTCGACCATCGCGGCCGTGCTGGCGGTGCGTCAGGGCTGGCCGGAGTGGGTGGCCGTCCTGGCCGCGCTGGGCGCGGCCTGCGTGATGGGGCTGCTGCACGGGCTGCTGTTCGCCCGGGTGGGCGTGCCCGCGTTCGTGGTCACCCTGGCCGGGATGCTCGCCTGGAGCGGCCTGCAGGAGTGGGTGCTCGGCGACGGCGGGACGGTCAACAACCGCCACGGCGGCATCATCGCGAGCCTGGACTCCACCTTCCTCGGCGACGGCGACATCGCCTACGCGTGGGCACTGGCGCTCCTCGCCCCCGCCGTCTACCTGCTCGCCCACCTGCGCACCGCCCGGCGCCGCGGCGCCGCGGGCCTGGCCGCCCGGCCCCTGGCCGACACCGCGCTGCGGGCCGGGGCGCTGGCGGTGCTGTGCCTGGTCGCCGCGTACGCCCTCAACCAGGACCGTGGGCTGCCGCTGTCCCTGGTCGTCCTGCTCGGGGCGGTGGTGGCCGCCGACTGCACGCTGCGCCGCACCCGCTACGGGCGGCAGGTGTTCGCGGTCGGCGGCAGCGTCGAGGCCGCGCGCCGTGCCGGCGTCAACGTCGCCCGGGTGCGCGTCTCGGTGTTCCTGCTCTCCGCCCTGCTGGCCGGCCTCGGCGGCCTGTTCTACGCCTCCCAGCAGGGTTCGGCCGACAAGCAACTCGGCAGCGGCAACGTCCTGATGATGGCCATCGCCGCCGCCGTCATCGGCGGCACCAGCCTCTTCGGCGGCCGCGGCAACGCCTGGTCGGCGCTGCTGGGCATCCTGGTCATCCAGTCCATCACCACCGGCCTGGACATGGTGCACGCCGCCCAGGCCATCCAGTACATGATCACCGGCGCGGTGCTGCTGGCGGCCGTCGTCCTCGACTCCCTGACCCGGCGCACCCGGGCTGGCGCCGGGCGCACCTGACCACTTCCCCGCTGCCTCGCCGCCTCGCTTCAACGGGGCGGCGGGCAGCGGCGTTGCCGGCCTCCGGGCCGGGAGCCACACGCGCGCAGGAAGTCGGCGGGGCCGACTTCCTGCGCTCACGGGCGGGTTTCCTGGGCGGCGCGGAGGAGCGGACGGAGGGCCTCCCGGCTCCGGCATCGTGGACTTCGAGTCGAAGGCGGTCGCCGCTGACCGCGAACCGGACCTCGATCAGACGGTCGGCGGGAGCGCCGGAGTGCTGGACGGCATTGGCGAAGAGCTCGCCGAGGAGCAGTTCGGCGGTCTCGGAGTACCGCTCCCCGGAGAAAAGCCCGGCGAGGTAGGCCCGGGAGCAAGTATCTGGCCAGGGGCGTGGATTGGGTCCGCGAGTCGAGGCGGGCGGTAAAGCTGCGGGACCGGTGAACGTTGAGCATGGCGAAGGTCCTCAGGGGATGACGCGCGAATGGAGTGCGGACCTGCCCATACGCCGGATACGAGGACCTCCACAGGTTGCCCTGCGCTACCGGCGAATCACCAGGCGTAGCCATAGTGGCGCGACGGCCCTTACGATTGCCAGCGTCTTGCCTTTGGCAGCAATGTCGTGTGAAGGAATCGAAGGGTCATGACTGAATCCGGCGTTGACGCCCAGGCATCGCCACAAGTCCGCTTTGGCCAGGAACTTCGCAGGTCACGGCGAGCAAGGCGGTGGTCGCAGACCGAGGCAGCCAGGCGTCTGGGGTACTCGGGTGCGCACATCTCATATGTCGAGAACGGGAAGCGTTCCCCAACAAGGCCTCTGGCTGTTAAGGCCGATGAGGTGTTCGGATCAGGCCAACGGTTCTACGAGTTGTGGCGGCGGTTCAGCCGGGCGGCACTCCTTGAGGGGTTCGCCGAGTTCGCTGACGCCGAAGCCCGGTGCCGACGGCTGCGAACGGTCGGCCTTATCATCGTGCCCGGCCTCCTGCAAACCCCCGCGTATGCAAGGGCACTCGCTCAGGCAGCTGTGAGACGGGGTGCGATCACCCCTACCGAGGCCGATGAACGCACCGACTATCTGGCCCTGCGCCAGGAGATCCTCGGGCAGAAGAGCCCACCGGCGCTTCACGCGGTGATCGAGGAAGGGGTGTTGCTGCGCCCCGTCGGCGGCCCCCAGGTCATGGCCGAGCAGCTGCGGCACCTCGACGAACTGGCCGGGCGCCCGAACATCACGGTGCAGATCGCCCCGTTCAGCATGGGAGAGAACCTCTCCTTCACACTGCCGGTGGTTCTGTTGAATCTCCCGGACCATACGGTCGTGGGATACGCGGAGTCGACGGCCAGGGGCCATCTTGAGCGGTCACGGGCGACGGTTGCGGGATGGGAACGTGACTACGATCAGCTACTGGTGGAAGCGCTACCGAAGGCCGCATCCCAGGAGATGATCCGCAAGGCCCGAAAGGAATTCCGATCATGACCGACCGTGTAGACCGGTCCAGCGCCTCCTGGGTCAAGTCCTCGTACTCCAACAACGGCGGCGACTGCGTCGAGGTCGCCGCCGCCGTCCCCGGCCTGGCTCCCGTCCGCGACTCGAAGGACCCTCAGGGACCGGCTCTGCTCTTCTTGACCGAGGCTTGGATGTCGTTCGTCGCCGCCGTCCGCTCCGGCGAGTTCGGCGACGTCTGAACCGACACCGGAACCGAAAGCCCCCGCCCAGCGCCCGGGGTCGCTCGGCACCTTCCGGCCGGGGAGTCCTCAACGGAGCAAAGGACGAGATGTGTGGACGGTCCCGACGGCGGAGGCGACAGATCATACCCAGGCTTGACTGTCCGACCCCGCCGCCCCGGTCCAACGGGCGGCGAGGCACCGGCGTTGAGGGGCGGTGAACGCCCGGGCCGTTGGCGGCCGGGCGCGTAAGGGTTCGGTCAATTCGGTCAAGCGGTGCCGGAGGTCAGATCTTCCCGGAGAAGGTGTCGCACTGGGTGAGGTCGCCGCTGCGGTAGCCGGTGGTGAACCAGGCCTTGCGCTGGTCGGCGGAGCCGTGCGTCCACGCCTCCGGGTTGATCTTCCCGGTGGCCTGCTTCTGGATCCGGTCGTCGCCCACCGCCGCGGCCGCGTCCAGGCCCTGGGCGATGTCCTGGTCGGTGAGGGCGGCGATCAGCGCACGGCCGGTGGAGGGCTGCGGGGTGGTGGTGGCGTGGTGCGCCCACACCCCCGCGTAGCAGTCGGCCTGCAGTTCCAGGCGCACCGAGGCGCTGCCCGCGCCCTGGCGGTCGCTTCCGACCTTCTGCATCTGGCCGGTGAGGGTCTGGATGTGGTGGCCGTACTCGTGGGCGACCACGTAGGACTCGGCGAAGGGGCCGCCCTTGGCGCCGAAGCGGGTGGAGAGTTCACTGAAGAAGCCGAGGTCGAAGTAGGCCTTCTGGTCGCCGGGGCAGTAGAACGGGCCCACCGCCGAGGTCGCCGGCCCGCAGGCGGTGGAGACCCGGCCCGTGAACAGCACGGTCTGGGCGGGCTTGTACGCCACCTTGGTGCGGGCCGGAAGCTCGGTGCGCCAGAACTCCTGCAGGCTGTTGGTCACCGCCACGATCCGGCAGTCCTGGCGCTTGTTGGCGTCCGCGCCGCTCTTGCAGGACTGCTGCACCTCGCCGTCGGTGCGGGTGCCCGAGGAGGACGTGCCCGCGCCGCCGGAGGACAGGCCCAGCAGCTTGGGGTCCACCCCGAGCAGGACCGCGAACAGCACCGCGATCAGGCCCACCGCCCCGCCGCCGATGGCGACCTTCCCGCCCGGGAAGCCGCGCCGGTCGTCCACCTGCGAGGTGTCGAGGTCGCCCTGGTCGTCGAACTGCATGCCCCTGCCTGCCCGTTTCTGTCGCTCTGCCGCTCGGTCACTCAGCCGGCCTGTCGCTCAGCCGGCGTGTCGGCTTGTCGCTTTGGTGACGTTCTGTGCCGCCTACGGCCCGCCCAGCCTACGGGCAGCGGCCCCTGACGCGCCGCAGCCGAGGCATCACGCCGGGGCGCCGACCACCCGCAGCAGCTCCAGCCGCGAGGCGCTCTCGCTGCCGGCCGGCGCGGTGTGCACCAGTAGCAGCTGGTCCTGCCCGCCCGCGGCCAGCACCTCGCGCTCCAGCTCCAGCTCCCCCACCACCGGATGCAGCACCCGCTTGCCCCCGCTGCGCCGCACCGCCACCTCGCGACGCTCCCAGTACGCGGCGAACTCCACACCAGTGTCGAGGAGTCGGGCCAGCAGCTCGGCGGCGCGCCGGTCCCCCGGACGGGCCGCGTGCACCGCGCGCAGGGACGCCACATGGGCGCGGGCCAGCGCGTCGTGGTCCTCGGGCGGGAACAGGGCGCGGCTCGCCGGGTCGGTGAACCAGCGCAGCAGCAGATTGCGCCGATCCGGCGCCGGCGCGGCGAGGTCCCCGAACACGGCGGCGGCCATCGCGTTCTGCGCCAGCACGTCCCCGAGGTCGGACACCACCTGGGCGGGCACATCGGGCAGCCGCTCCAGAATCAGCAGCAGCCCCGGGCGCACGTGCGCCAGCACGTCGTGGCGGCGCGGCGGCTCGTGCCCGGCCAGGTGGAACAGGTGGTCGTGCTCGTCCCCGCTCAGCCGCAGCGCCCGGGCCAGCGCGGCCAGCAGCTGCGGCGAGGGCTGCGGCCCGCGCCGCTGTTCCAGGCGCGCGTAGTAGTCCACGGACAGCCCCGCCAGCTGCGCCACCTCTTCCCGGCGCAGCCCGGGGGTGCGGCGCCTGGCCCCGGGGGCGAGGGCGACGTCGGCGGGGGTCAGGCGGGCCCGGGAGCGGCTGAGGAAGTCGGCGAGCGCGTCACGGTCGATCATGCGCCCCAGCATGGCGCGGCCGGGCCGATCGGAGCCAGGGACCGGCGGTCCCTGGGTCGTGCCGGTGGATGGCTTGGTCTAGGGTCGTCCCCCGTGTCTGAGTCATCGTCGTATCTCACTGTTACCGCCGACGCCTACGATTCCATGGCCGTCCGCTATGCCGAGTTCGTCCGCGGCGGGCTCGCCGGCCTGCCGCTGGACCGCTCGATCGTCACCGCGTTCGCCGACCTCGTGACCGCCGCCGGCCCCGCCCCGGTGGCCGACCTCGGCTGCGGGCCCGGCTACCTGACCGCGGCCCTGCGCGAGTCGGGACTGGACGTCTTCGGCGTCGACCTGTCCCCGGCGCTCATCGGCATCGCCCGCGAGACGTACCCGCACCTGCGCTTCGAGGTCGGCTCGATGGGCGCGCTGGAGACGGCCGACGGCGAGCTGGGCGGCGTGGTGTCCTGGTACTCGCTGATCCACACCCCGCCGGTCGAACTGCCCGCCTACCTCGCCGAGTTCCGCCGGGTGCTGGCGCCGGGCGGGCACGCGCTGCTGGCGTTCTTCGAGTCCGAGGGCGATCCGGTGACGGTCTTCGACCACAAGGTGACGCCCGCCTACCGCTGGCCGATCGACGCCCTCGCCGAGCTCGCGGGCGAGGCCGGCTTCGCCGAGGTCGGCCGCATGCTGCGCGAACCCGGCGACGGGGAGCGCTACCGGCGCGGGCACCTGCTGCTGCGCGCCCGGTAGCCCACCCGCCACCCGCCACCCGCCACCCGCCGCCCGGGGCCCCTGGCACCGCAGCCAAGGATCGGCGATCCCTGGTTCGACGGGTCTGTGCCGCCCTAGCCCCGGCGCGGGCAGGCTGGTGGGCGTCGAGGAGAGCGACTTCCACGGAGGGGACGGGAAGATGACGAGGATCCTGGTGACGGGCGCGACCGGTTCGGTGGGACGGCGCCTGGTGCCGCGCCTGGTGCGGTGGGCCGGGGCCGAGGGCGGGTCGGTGCGGGTGCTGGTGCGCGACGCGGCGAGGGCGCGGGGCCTGGGCGAGGTGGAGACGGTGGTCGGGGATCTGTGTGAACAGGCTGACCGGGCACGGGCGTTGGACGGCGCCGAGGTGGTGCTCAACGTGGCGGCGGCGCTGCGCGGGGTGGCGGACGAGCAAGGCCTGGGCGGTCAACCGGGACGCGGCGGTGGCTTTGGGCCGTGAGGCGGCGAAGGCCGGGGTGGCCCGGTTCGTGCACACCAGCACCAACCTGGTGTACGGGCGGGGGCCTGGGCCGCCCGGCGGTGGAGCGGGACCGGCTCGCGCCGCACCCGGCGTGGGGTGTGTACGCGCGGTCCAAGGCGCGGGCCGAGGCGGGCCTGCGCGAGATGGGGGACGAACTGGCGCTGGTCATCGCCCGGTTGGCGTTCGTGTACGGCGAGGGCGATCCGCATCTGGCGCAGTCGCTGCACTGGGCCGGTGGCTGGCCCGCGCACCAGCGCCTGGCGGTGGTGCACCACGCGGACGTGGCGCAGGCGCTGTGGCGGGCGGTGGTGACCCCGGGTATCCAGGGCCGCACCTACAACGTGTCGGACGACGCCCCGCTGACCGCGTGGGACCTGCACGAGCTCAACGGCCGCCGCCACCTTGGCGGTTCGCGGCAGGTGGAGTTCGCCCCGTGGGAGGGCCAGGTGTCCACCGCGGCCGCGCGCCGGGACCTGGGCTGGCGCCCGCTGTACCCGTCGGCGTGGGCGGCGGCGCAGGCCGGCGCGCTGTAGGCGTCCCACTCGCCCCGCCCGGCCCCGCCGCCCGGAAGGGCGGCGGGGCCGGGCGGCGGGGCTCACCCGAGTGGCGGTGCGGGCGCGTAGCCGGCCGGGCGGGTGGTGAAGGTGCCGCGGCCCTGGGTGCGCCCGCGCAGGCGGCCCGCGTAGCCGAACAGTGCGGCCAGCGGCACCAGCGCGCTCACCTGCGCCCCGCCGCCGCGCCCGAGGGCGGTGCCCTGCACCTGGCCGCGGCGGGCGGCCAGGTCCCCCAGCACCGCGCCGAGGGCGTCCTCGGGCACGGTGACGGTCACCTCGGCGAGCGGCTCCAGCAGTTGCAGCCGCGCCGAGCGCAGCGCCTCGCGCAGGCCCAGGCGGGCGGCGGTGCGGAAGGCGAGCTCCGAGGAGTCCTTCGGGTGGGTGATGCCGTCGGTGAGGGTGAGCGCGACGCCGACCACCGGGTGGCCGCCCAGCGGTCCCTGGGCGAGCGCGTCGCGGCAGCCGGCCTCGACGGCCTGCACGTACTCGCGCGGCACCCGCCCGCCGGTGACGGCGGAGGTGAACACGAAGCCGTCGCCGGCGGGTTGGACGTCGAAGACGATGTGGGCGAACTGGCCCGCGCCGCCGTCCTGTTTGGCGTGCCGGTACACGAAGCCGCTCACGCCCTCCACCAGGGCCTCGCGCAGCGCGACCTGGGGCCGGCCCACCACCGCCTCCACGCCGGCCTCGCGGCGCACCTTCTCCACCGCCACCTCCAGGTGCAGTTCCCCCAGCCCCGACAGGGTGCGCTGCCCGGTCTCCTGGTCGGTGGCCAGGCGCAGCGAGGGGTCCTCCTCGGTGAGGCGGGCGAGGGCGGCGGTGAGTTTGTCGGTGTCGGCGGCGCGGCGGGCCTCGACGGCGACGGTGACGACCGGTTCGGCGCTCACGGGTGCCTCCAGCAGGATCGGGTGGTCGGGGTCGCACAGGGTGGCGCCGACGCGGGCGCTCTTGGGGCCGATGACGGCGACGATGTCGCCGGCCAGGGCGTGGTCGGTCTCGGTGTGGCGCTCGGCCATCACGCGCAGGATGCGGGCGATGCGCTCGGTGCGGCCGGTGGCGGCGTCGAGCACGGTGTCGCCCTTGCGCAGGGTGCCGGCGTACAGGCGCAGGTAGGTGAGGCGGCCGGTGGGGGCCGCGGTCACCTTGAACGCCAGGGCGGTCAGGGGCTGTTGGGGGTCGGCGGCGCGCTGGCGCCGCTGCTCGTCGGCGGCCCGTACGGGCGGGGCGTCGAGGGGGGAGGGCAGGTAGGCGACGGCGGCGTCCAGCAGCGGTTCGATGCCGCGGTTGCGGTAGGCGGAGCCGCACAGCACCACCACCGCCTCGCCGGTGCGGGTGAGGTGGCGCAGGGCGGCGGTGAGGGTGGTGGCGTCGAGGGCGCCGTGGGTGCAGAACTCCTCCAGGGCTTCGGGGTCGAGTTCGGCCACCGCCTCCTCCAGGGCGCGGCGGCGGGCGGTGGTTTCGGCGGTGAGGTGGTCGGGCACCGGGCCCTCGGTCAGGGCGCCGTCGTCGTCCCAGGTGAGGGCGCGCAGGTGCACGAGGTCGATGACGCCGGTGAAGGACTCCTCGGTGCCGACGGGCAGTTGGACGGCGAGCGGGTGCGGGTGGAGGCGTTCGCGGATGGAGGCGAGCGCGGTGTCCAGGTCGGCTCCGGCGCGGTCGAGTTTGTTGACGAAGGCGATCCGGGGCACGCCGTGGCGTTCGGCCTGGCGCCACACCGATTCGCTCTGCGGCTCGACGCCGGCGACCGCGTCGAACACCGCGACGGCGCCGTCCAGGACGCGCAGCGAGCGTTCGACCTCGTCGGCGAAGTCGACGTGGCCGGGGGTGTCGATGAGGTTGATCCGGTGCCCGGCCCAGGCGCAGCTGACGGCGGCGGCGAAGATGGTGATGCCGCGGTCGCGTTCCTGGGGGTCGAAGTCGGTGACGGTGGTGCCGTTGTGGACTTCGCCGCGCTTGTGGGTGGTGCCGGTGAGGTAGAGGATCCGCTCGGTGACGGTGGTCTTGCCGGCGTCGACGTGGGCGAGGATGCCGAGGTTGCGGACGGCGGCGATGGCGGCGGCAGCGGTGGTGGTGGTGGTGCGGGTGGTGGTGTCGGTGCGCATGGCCCGGTTGCCTTTCGGGGGCGTCTTCTACGGGTGGGCGCGCGATTGGGTGCTGAAAGTCTGACGATCCGTCAGATGTGGTGGCCGTGGAATGCCGGTGCCGGTATGCGGCAGGCGGGGTTCAGGCGGTCGCAGCACTGTTGCGGTGCCGGCCGCGCAGCGGGCACCGCAAGGGCGGGGACACCAGGATCACCTCGTACCGCGACGCGGGAGAGGGGGCGGCGGCGCTGTGCTTCGGCATGGCCGCCCTCCCCCTTTCTCCCGCTGCTGTCGTCGTCACGGTCCGCCGCGCGTGGTGGCGCGGCTGTGTGGCGAGTGTAGGAAAGACGGGCCCGGTGGGGCGAGGGGTTTTACGGCGAGGGTTTTACGGCGTTGCCGCGCTACGGCACGCGCAGGCGCAGGACCGGGTCGGACCAGCCGTCGTCGTCCACCCCCGCGTCGGGGGCGGCGCCGATGGCGCGTTTTTCGTAGGCGACGTGGGACTCCATGATGGCGGCCAGTGCGTGGAGTTCGCGGCCGATCGCCTCCGGGTCGGCGCCGGGTGTCGCGGCGGCCTGTTCGGCGGGTGCGCGCGCCCGGGCGAGGATGTGGGCGATGAAGCCGTGGTCCTCCACGAGTTCGGCCACCGCCGGTGCGAGGTCGGGCCGTTCGCGTACCGGGGAGGCGAACAGGCCGTCGTCCTCGCACCGGCGGTGGTCGGTCAGGGCGGTGCGAAAGGCCAGGCAGCGGGTGGGGTGGGTGTCGTCGGCGCGGGTGCGCCGGCCGAGTGCGGCGCGGACGTGGGTGAGGCGGCGGCGCGGTTCCCGGTGGGCTTGGGAGAGTTGGAGACCGAGGGCGGCGGTTCGGCCGCTGACGGGGAGGCCACGGGTGGGCGCTCCCTTCGGTGGCGCGCCTGCGTGCCTGGCGCGGTCCGCCATCGGCATGCGATGCCGCCTGCCGTCCGATCACGGCACCCGCCGCCGCGGCAAGCCCGCACGCCCGGCCGTGACGGGTTCCGCCACCGGGCGCGGGGGGCGCGGGCGTCCGAGCAGGATCCCGGCCGCCACCAGCGCCAGCCCCGCCCCCTGGCGCACCCCGAAGGCGTCCCCGTCCAGCGCGGTGCCCAGCAGCACCCCGGCCAGCGGGTTGAGCAGTCCGAGCAGGCCGACGGTCGCGGCCGGCAGGTGGCGCAGTCCCGCGAACCAGCAGGCGAAGGCGAGGGCGGTGGCCACCAGGGTGACGTAGCCGAAGGCGAGCAGGGTGGGGCCGTCCAGCGGTGGCGGCGCTCCCTCGACGGCGGCGGCCAGCGGCAGCAGCATCAGGCCGCCGGCGCTCAGCTGCCAGGAGGTGGCGGCCAGCGGGTCGGCGCCCTC
The DNA here is from genome assembly GCF_055560875.1 of Kitasatospora sp. NPDC023118. NCBI lineage: Bacteria > Bacillati > Actinomycetota > Actinomycetes > Kitasatosporales > Streptomycetaceae > Kitasatospora > Kitasatospora sp. NPDC023118. Next base: position 8,406 of record NZ_JBVHHW010000049.1, on the reverse strand, counting down.
GTGCCAGCGGGCGCAGAGCACGTAGCCGACGGAGGAGACCAGCATCGCGCCCGCCGAGGCCGCCAGGCCCGTCCAGCTGACGGCGCCGAGGGGTCCGAGCAGGGTGAGCGCCACTCCCGCGAGGCCCGCCACCGCCCCGGCCAGGTGGGCGCGGTGCGGGCGCTGCCCGGCGAGCGCCCAGGCGGTGAGCAGCATGGCGAGCGGGGAGGCGGCCATGACGGTGGCGGCGGCGCTGGTGGGCAGGAGTTGGGAGGCGAGGTAGAGCAGGACGAAGAAGGCGGCGGTGTTGAGCAGTGCGAGCAGGGCGCTGCGCCGCCACCAGGGGCCGTGGGGGCGGCGGCGGGCGAGGGCGAGCAGCAGCAGGCCGGCGGGCAGGGCGCGCAGGGTGGCGCCCCACAGGGGGTGGTCGGCGGGCAGGTAGGTGTGGGTGACGTAGTAGTTGGCGCCCCAGGCGAGCGGGGCGAGGGCGGTCAGCAGGACCCACCGCACATTGGCTTCCATGGAAGACAATATATCTTCCCAGGAAGCTACTGGGGTAGGATGGGCCCATGAAGCACCCCGAGGACGAGGACCGCGCCGACCACGCCACGCTGATCCAGGACGAGGACCGCGCCGACCACGCCACGCTGATCCAGGACGGGGGCCGCGCCGACCACGTGGCGCTGATCCAGGCCCAGTGGCGGCGCGAGCGCCCCGACCTCGACGTCTCCCCGCAGGCCGTGATCGGACGCCTGCACCGCCTCGCCGCCCGCCTGACCGCCGAGCTCACCCTCGTCTACCAGCGCTACGGCCTGGGCGAGGGCGAGTTCGACGTGCTCGCCGCGCTGCGTCGCGCCGGCGCCCCCTACGAGCGCGCGCCCGGCGAACTCGCCGCCCACACCATGGTCACCACCGGCGCGATGACCAAGCGGATCGACCGCCTGGAGCGCGCCGGACTGGTCACCCGCCGCACCGCCGAGGACGACCGGCGCGCCCGCGTGGTCGCCCTCACCGACGCGGGGCTGCGCCTGATCGACGAGGCGTTCACCGCCCACATACGCAACGAGCACCGGCTACTCGCCCATCTCAGCCCGAAGGAGGCCGCCGCCCTGCAGGCGCTGCTCACCGCCTGGCAGCACCGCCTGGACGGCGCCGGGCCCGAACGCCCCGCCCCGTGACGCCCGGCGCCACCGCACGGGCGGCCCGCGCGGGCACGTCCCGGTCCACGACGCCGCCGGGCGCCCGGTCGTCCTGCCCGGTCGTCCTGCCCGGTCGTCCTGCCCGGGCTGCGGGCCTACCGCGGCGAGCCGGCGCAGTGGCACGACGTCGACGTGCGCTTCCACGCGATCCTCGACTACCGGCGGCGGCTCAGCAGAATATGACCCATGACCAGCACGCCTGCCTTGCCCGGACCCGACCCCGACCACCTGGGCCAGCCCGCGCCCCCGCCGCCGGGCTGGGAGAACCCGCAGGTCAGGGCGGACCGGCGCCTGGTGGAGCTGTTGCAGGAGCTGCGGGTGCTGCAGACCGGCGTGCAGATCGTCTTCGCCTTCCTGCTCGGCGTCGCCTTCACCCCGCGCTTCGCCGAACTCAGCGACGCCCAGCAGGACATCTACATCGCCACCCTGCTGCTGACCGTCATCGCCGCCGCCGTCCTGGCCACGCCCGTCGCCCTGCACCGCGGCCTGTACCGCCACCCCGGCAAGGCCAGCATCGTCGACGTGTCCGCCCGCATCGCCCAGGCCGGCCTGCTGCTCCTGGCCACCGCCCTGACCGGGGCCGTCCTGCTGGTCCTGGACGTCGTCCTCGGCGCGCCGACGGCCGTCACGATCGCCTGCGTCATCGGGCTGGTCTTCGCCGCCCTGTGGTTCGTCCTGCCCTGGGCGGTGCGCCGCGCCACCCGCGACCGGCCCTGACGCCCCGTTCCCACCGACCACCAACCACCAACCACCAGCCACCAACCGCCGACCACCGACCACCGACCACCAACCACCAACCACCAACCACCAACCACCAACCGCCGACCACCAACCACCGACCACCGACCACCGACCACCGACCACCGACCGCCGACCGCACCGGTGCGTGGACGGGTGCGGACGGCGGCGCGGGCAGCGGGCCGTGGGCCGGGCAGCCGCGCGCCCCCGCATCGCCTCCCCCTCCCCCCGAGCCCGGCAGCGCCCCGAACCCGTCTACCGTGCCCGTATGCACACCTGGGACGTCCTGCTCATCGGCGGCGCCTCCGGCCTCGGCAAGAGCCGCGCCGCCGCCCACCTCGCCGCGCAACGCGGCGCGTTCACAGTCGAGTTCGACGACGTGGTCGCCGCACTGCAGGCCGCCACCACCGCCGCGACCCACCCCGGCCTGCACCACTTCTGCGCCCCGCAGGACGCTCCGGCCCCCTCCCCGGACGCGGACCGGGTGCTGGAGCTGCAGATCGCCACCGCCCGCGCCCTGGACGACGCCCTGCTCGGCGTGGTGCGCAACCGCCTGACCGTGGACGTGCCGGCCCTCGTCGAGGGCGACTACCTCACACCGGCCGCCGCCGCCCGCTGCGCAGCCGAGGCCGAGCGGCAGGGGCGGCGGGTGCGGGCGCTCTTCCTGCACGAGGCCGACCCCGAGCGGATCAGCGCCAACTACGCCCACCGCGAGCCCGACCACGGCCCCCAGAGGGAGCGCGCCGCGGTCAGCGCCCGCTACTCCGCCTGGCTCGCCGACCAGGCCCGCGCCCGCGGCCTGCCGGTGGTCGACTGCCGCCCGTACGACACGCTGGCCGAGCGGATGGCGGCCGTCCTGGGGTGAGCGGCCGCCTGCCGCCAGTGGCCCTCAGGAACCCGCCGGGGCACCCTCGATGCCGGAGATCAGCTTGGTACTCAGGTCGCTGCGCACCGCCAGCCGGGTGTGCCCGGCGTCGGGGCCGGCGCCCCAGGTGAGGGTGGCCGTGGTGAACAGGCGCCCCGCGCCGGAGTCGTGGTAGCGCACCTCCCAGGCGGTGGGCACGTCCTGGGCGCGCAGCACGCCGTCGGCGTGGTTGACCTCCTCCCAGGCGGCCAGGCGCCGGCGCAGGTCCTCGGTGAGGTAGTAGGAGCGCAGTTCGTCCGCGAGGTCGTCGGTGCCGTCGCAGACGACGTCGATGTAGGCACCGTAGAAGTCGGCCACCCGGTCCACCGCGGAATCCGGGCTGCCGCTGCGGACCGCGGAGCTCGTTTCGGTACCGGCCATGCTCATCCCGTCGTCAAGGCCGGCGTGCGGCACCGCCCCCGGCGGGTCACCTGACCCGCACGGGACAACGAGCCACCACCCTCGGGGGTCTCGCCCACGGCATCAACTTCCCTTCCCCTCAGGCAAGTTGCCAGCCGCAGCGAACGCCCCGCCGACGAGCACCGGCACCGACTCGCAGGCGTGAAGCTCCACGGCGACCGCGCGCCGTCCGCGAAGCCGCCCTCGGCCGGCTCCCGTCCCAAGACCCTCCCCCGACCCCCCGGGCCACATCCGCACACGACCACCAGGGCGGCGACCTGAGCGGCGACCTGGGAGGCGGGGGCGACCAGGGCGGCGACCTGGGGGGCGAGGCGGGGGCGACCTGGGCGGCGACCTGGGGGGCGAGGCGGGGGCGACCTGGGCGGCGACCTGGGCGGCGACCTGGGCGGCGACCTGGGGGGCGGGGTGGGGGGCGAGGTGGGGGGCGGGGTGGGGGGGCGGGGTGGCGGGCGCCGGCCGGTCCCCAGTCGAAGCGCACGCCGTGTCCCGCCTGGACGAAGTATGCGCGCGTGGCCCAGGATCCTGCCAAGGCGGCGTGCCGTCGCGGCGGCTCGCGCAAGGACGGGAGGCGTGCGGTGCTGATCGTGGTGAGCGGCGGGCCGGGCAGCGGGAAGACGACGCTGGCGCACGCGCTGGCCGGGGCGCTCGGCTGCCCGGCGGTGTGCCGGGACGAGCTGAAGGAGGACCTGGTGCACGCGGGCGCGGGCGCCCCGGCTCGCGGGGCCGACGAGGCGGTGCGCGCGGTCTTCTTCGAGGTGCTGGGGGTGCTGGTGCGCGCCGGGGTGAGCGTGGTCGCCGAGGCCGCGTTCCAGGACCGGGTGTGGCGCCGAGGCCTGGAGCCGCTGGCCGCGCACACCCAACTGCGGGTGGTGCGCTGCCGGGTGGACCCGGCGCCGGCCCGGCGGCGGATCGCCGAGCGCCTGGCCGCGGGCGGGCACCGCGCCGCGCACGCCGACCGCGAGCTGCTCGCGGCCCCGCCGGGGGCGGGCAACCTGCCGGACGACTTCACGCCGCTGTCCCTGCCCGGCGTGCCGCGCCTGTGCGTGGACACCACACGCGGGTACGACCCGCCGCTGGCGGACGTCCTCGCCTTCGCCCGGCGCTGACGGGGCCGCCGCCCGGTCCGGCGGGCCGGGCCCGGGCCGGGGCCGGGGCCGCCGGCCGGTCAGGCGAGCTTGGACCAGGCCTGGTCGGTGAGTTCGGCCGCCTTGTCGACGTGGTGCTGGAGGGACTGCTCGGCGCCGTTGAAGCGCAGCCGTACCGTCAGGTGGCCCGCGGTGCGTTCGCACAGCTGGACGCTGGTCTTCTCCGGGGTGACGTCCTGGCCGGCCGGGATCGGCTGGTAGGAGACCAGGCAGGAGACCTGGCCGACGGTGACGACCTCGGTGTTCGGCTTGGCCTGCCCGAGCGAGGCCGGGTCCACGTACGGGGTGTACGGCTTGGGGCTGGCGGCGCGCACGGCCTCCAGGACGAGGAAGTCGCGCATCCCGTCGTCGGCGTACTCGCGCACCACCGCGCCGGCCCCGCCGTACGCCTGGGACAGGGTGCGGGTGCCGCCGGCCTCGTTGGCGGCGGCGTTCTTGGCCAGGGCCGCGTCCCGGGCGGCGGTGAGCGGGATGAAGCCGCCGGGCAGGCTGTCGGGAGCGTGCAGTTCCCCACCCAGACCCCCGAAGGCCGCGGCGAAGGTGGCGGGCCCGGCGTCGTCGCCGCCGCGGATGAGCAGCAGCGATACGCCGGCGATCAGCAGTGCGGCCACCAGTCCGGCGGCCGCGGCCAGCGCCCTGCCGCGCGGCGCGGTGTCGGTCACAGTCGGTTCTCCCTGTCCATCGGTCGACGGCGTGCCCGCGTCGGGGACGCCGGGGTGGCGGCGGGCGGTTCGTCAGGTGCCGCTCCCCTGCTGCCGGTGGTCGTAGTCGGCGCGGGCGGCCAGGACGTGGGGCATGTGGCTCTCGGCCCAGTCCTTGATGGAGCACACGAGCGGCAGCAGGTCGCGCCCGAGCGGGGTGAGGGTGTAGTCGACGCGGGCGGGGACGGTGGCGGTGACGGTGCGCCTGAGCAGGCCGTCGCGTTCCAGGGCACGCAGGGTCTGGGTGAGCATCTTCTCGCTGACCCCGGCCAGACGCCGACGCAGATCGCTGTAGCGCTGGGGCCCGTCGGCCAGGGCGTTGACAGCCAGGCTGACCCACTTGTCGCCGATGCGGTCGAGGAGTTGGCGGGCCGGGCACTGGGCCAGGTAGGCGTCGTAGTGGGCCCGTGCGGCGGCGCGGCGCTGGGCGGCGGTCATGGTGGGCAAGTGGCGCTCCTCCCCCGGTGGTTGGTAACGCACCTTGGGGTGCGTTCTTCCCGGCGGGAAGTAACTCTCCCTAAGTTAGGCAGTGTTGTCGAGTCCTTGAAGGGATGTGGGCGGTATGCGTGCGGTGGTGGTGCGCTCTTTCGGCGGGCCCGAGGCCCTGGAGGTGGCCGAGGTGGCGCTGCCCGGCGTGGGTGCGGGGCAGGTGCGGGTGCGGGTGGCGGCGGCGGGGGTGAACCCGGTGGACGCCCTGACCCGGGCCGGGGTGCTGGCGGGGGCGGGGCTGATGGCACCGCGGGAGGTGACAGGCATCGGCTGGGACGTGGCCGGGGTGGTAGACGCCGTCGGGGACGGGGTGACGGATTTCGCACCGGGGCAGCGGGTGATCGGGCTGCGCGACCGCCTGGACGTGGACCTGGGCGCCTACGCGCAGTTCGCGGTACTGGACGCGAGCGCGCTGGCCCCGGCCCCGGCCGCAGTGGGCCTCGCGCAGGCGGCGACGCTGCCACTGAACGGTCTGACCGCCTGGCAGGCACTGGACCTGCTGGACCTGCCGGCGGGTGCGAGCGTACTGGTGACAGGCGCGGCGGGGGCGGTGGGAGGCTTCGCGGTCGAGCTGGCGGCGCTACGCGGCCTGCGGGTGGCGGCTGTGGCAGGGGCCGGGGACGAGGCGCTGGTGCGCTCGCTGGGCGCCCAGTGGTTCGTGCCGCGCACAGTCCCCGATGTGGCAAGGGCCGTACGCGAGTTGATGCCGGGCGGAGTGGACGGGGCACTCGACGCGGCGGCGCTGGGCGTCGCCGCGCTGGGAGCAGTACGCGGGCGGGGCACGTTCGTGGCGGTGACAGGCGGCACCGAACCAGTAGGACTACGCGGGATCCGGGTGGCGAACGTGTGGGTGAGCGCGGACGGACCCACCCTAGCCCGGCTATCCACACTAGCCCAGGAAGGACACCTGACCCTGCGAGTGGCCGACACCCTGCCACTGGAACGCGCCAGCGAAGCACATGAACGCCTGGCCGAGGGCCGACTGCGGGGACGACTGGTACTGACGCCCTGACCAGATCCCCACAAGCACCACACCGCCCACCGCAAAGGACGGGCGGCGCGCGGCCGGCCAACGCCCCCGCCTACACCAACGCATGGAAAGCAGGCAACACCCGACGCGGCAACGCCACAACCGAACAGGCCCGGCCCCGCCGCCCCAACACCCGGAGCGGCGGGGAACCGGCCGACGCCCTTCAGGCGCGGGCCAGTTCGGCGTTGGCGCGCTCGGTGATCAGCGCGAGCACGCGGCCGGCGACAGCGAGGTCCTCGGCCGGGATGCCGGCGTACAGGCGGGCGGAGACCGGGGCGGTCTCGGCGCTGGTGCGCTCGTAGAGGTCCCGTCCGGCGTCGGTGAGCCGCAGGACCCCGGGGCGGCGCGGGTCGGCCTCCAGCAGCCCGGCCCCCGTCGTCTCCTCGATGACGGCGCGCACGCGCGCCTCGTCGGCCTTCAGCGAGCCGGTGACGTCGGCGACGAGTTCCTCGCGGCCGAGGCTGCCGCCGGCGGCGGTGACGGCCCGCAGGGTGACGCTCTGCTCGAAGGTGGCGCCGTGGCGGGCGAGGACGCCTTCCAGAAGGGAGCGTCCGGCGTAGTGCGCCAGCGCGATGGCGCGGGGGTTGAGTGGGGCGGGTGCGGTGGTCGTGGCGGTGGTGGTCATGACTGGTGCTCCTTCTCGTTCTCGGTGGGCGGATCAAGAGGTGCGTCGAGCAGGATCGCCAGCTCGCGGGTGAACTCCGTGGCGCGCCGGCCGTGGTGGCCGCCGAGCGGTTCCAGCAGCTGGTCCAGCAGGCCCTGGACCAGGGTGATCGCGCGGGCGGTGACGTCGTGTCCGTGCTCGGTGAGCGTCAGCTGCATGGCGCGCGGGTCGTCCGGGTCCCGGGTGCGGGCCACCAGGGCGGCGCCCTCCAGGGCGCGGGCGAGCTTGGAGACGTACAGCGGCTCCAGCCCGGTGTGGTCGGCGAGGCGGCGTTGGCTGGGCCGCTGCCCGGATCGCGCCATGCCGTAGAGCGACCCCAGCAGCGCGTACTGCGCGTGGGTCAGCCCCAGCGGCGCGAGGGCCCGGTCGACGGCGACCCGCCACTTCATCGACAGGCGCCAGAGCAGGAAACCAGCGGTGGCGTTCTCGGCTGCTGAACTCATGACAGACACAGTACATGGCTACTATGTCCATGGCTACTGTTTTCTGTGAGCGCCCGGGGCACCACGGCCGCACCGGGACGTCGGACCGGCCGACGTCCCGCCGCGGCCGACCGTGCGTCAGACCCGGTACCTCGGGGGGAGAGAACCCCCGGTGCGGCGGCCGCAGGGCTCCGGCACACCGTCCGGATGACCACCGGCCACTGACCGCCGCGGGGGCCCCGCGCGTCACCACGCCCCGCCTGGAGCCGTGCCTGCCCCGCGAGGACGAACTCGCCGGCCTCGCGGACGTGGCCGCGCGTGGCGTCCACCCCCGCACGTACGCCCCTTCCTCACCCCGTGGACGACCCTGCCGCCCGCCGAACGCGCCCGGCACGTCCCGCAGTTGCACGGGAAGCGGCCGGGGCGCTGGAGCCCGCAGCACCGGGCGCTCGACCTGGCAGTCTTCCACGAGGGACGCCCGGTGGGCTCCCAGGACATGCGGGCCCAGGACTTCACCGTCCGCCGCGAGATCGCCTCCGGCTCCCGGCTCGGCCTGGAGCACCAGGGCCTGGGCATCGGCACCGAGATGCGCGCCGCGATGCTCCACCTGGCCTCGCCGGGCTCGGCGAGCTCACGCTCGAACGCGGCGCCGTAGTAGTTCCTGTCCCCGATCAGGGTCTGGCCGGGCCGGGCGGCCACGAGGGCGGTCTCGGTG
>NZ_JBVHHW010000048.1:0-26173 GCF_055560875.1 Kitasatospora sp. NPDC023118 | reverse complement strand
TGAACTCCCGCTACGGCAGCCCGAACGCCGCCTGGGCCTTCTGGCAGACCCACCACTGGTACTAAGCCGACCGTTCGGTCCCCCCACGCCTCGGGAGTCGGACAGGGGCCACCGGGGTGACCCACGAGGGCCTGTGCCCGCGCGAATGCGCGGACACAGGCCCTCCTGCCGTTTCCCCAGCAACCTCGGACGACGCGACCCGGGCCCACATGCACCCCCGGGGCCGACCGAGCGGGGGGTTGCCCCGGTCGACGGCGGGATTGCGTTCCAGGGGCCAGCCGCGGGCTTCGACGAGGCCGGTGGCGAAGTTCGGCGATCGCCCTGGTGGTGCGGCCGAGCTGGCCTGGGCGGTCACGCGGGAGGGAGCGGGGGGTGGTCGAGGTGGTGGCGGTGGTGGCCGTGTCCGGCCATTCCCTGGCCGGACACGGCAAGGGCGATTCCGCCCAGCGCGCCGGCTGCGGTCTTGACGATGCTGCGCATTTCGGTGTGCTCCTCACGGGATTCGTCAGCGGCCTGATGGGCCGCTGGTGCCACCCATGAGACACCGCCGCCGACCCGGCTGGCAGGACGGCCGCTCGTCTTGACAACTTCCTTTGGGAGAAGTGGTGTTGGGCCATCATGGGCGGTAGCTGCCACTCAAGGGCTGCCGAACCACCACGGCTCGGCCGAGCCCCGGGGAACTGGCCGAGCGCCGGGTCGTACTGCCGCCCCCCGCCCAGAAGCGAGCAGGACCTGTACCAGGACCTGTTCGCCTGCTCCACGAGGAGCCCTGCCCATGGTGGAAGCGCCCAGCGTGAGCCGGTGGCGGACGGCCGGCTGTCGGGTCAGCCGGGGATGAGCCCTTCGTCGCCGAGCATCTCGCGGACCTCCTCCAGGGACGCGTCGGGCGAGGGCAGGATCAGTTCGGAGGGCTCCAGGGCGTCGTCGGGCAAGGCGGTGCCGAGGCGGCGCACTGCGTCCAGGAGGGCTCCCAGGGACCTCCTGAACCCTTCTTCGTCACCGCTCTCCATCTCCGCCAGCAGCTCGTCGTCGAGAGCGTTCAGTTCGGCGAAGTGCGAGTCGGCCAGCCTTACCTGGCCCTCGCCCATGATGCGCACGATCACGGTGGTCTCCCATCTGCGAGTGGGGCTCCTGCCGGAGTGGCTGGAGCGCTGCCCCCATCCCATCGCTCTTCCACCGGCGACGCCGGCGCGATCGGCGTGTGGCGGACGCCCCTCACCCGTATGAGCGCCCCAATGCGACCTGTTGGCTTTCCGGGGCGTGGAACGGCCTTGGACCGTGTGTTGTCCGGACCTGCGCTGGGGTGCATCGCGAGGCCGTTTTGTTGCTCTGACCAGGTGTTATGTGGACCGGAGGGGCCTCGGTGGGCGTGTTGCGCCTGTCGTGTCGCACGGGCCGCCGTCCGGTTCGCCGGCCGCGGCCGTTCCCCACCGCCGTGCCGCCCGCCGCCGCGCGCTGGTCGTCGGCCAGGCCGCGCTCGTGCCCTGCCGCTGCACCTTGGTGGCGCCGTCCGGGCCGGGCCTGGGGCCCCGGGCCGGGCCTGTTCCGGCCGTCCTGCTGCGCCGTCCCGTGCCGCGCCGCACCCGATTCCGCCGGGCCGTCATCATCGGTGTCGCGGTCGACCTGTGCGGCTGTGCGGGAGGCGGTCCGAGGCCGTCTGATGCAGGCTGGCAGCACGGGTGTCCCGGGTGCGGACGCCGGAAGGGCGGGCAACTCCGTGGCCGAAAGCGACGTGGCGCTGTCGGGGTGTGTCGCGCTGGTGACGGGTGCGTCCAGCGGTATCGGGGCTGCCACTGCCCTGGCGCTGGCCCGGGAGGGGGCGGCGGTGGCGCTGGTGGCCCGCAGCACCGAAAGGCTGGAGGAGCTGGCAGCCGCGATCCGGGGCCATGGCGGCTCGTGCGCCGTCATCAGCGCCGATCTGCGTGACACCGTACGGGCCCGGGACACCGTCGAGGAGGTCGCCGAGCGCTTGGGGCGGCTGGACGTGCTGGTGAACAACGCCGGTTACGTTGCGATGGGGGCCGTCGAGGAGGTCGGCGCCGAGGAGGTCGACCGGATGGTCGACCTCAACCTGACGGCTGTCCTGCACCTGTCGCAGGCGGCGCTGCCGCATCTGCTGCGTGCTGCGGCGGGCGGCCCGCGTAAGGTCGCCGACCTGGTCAACGTCAGCTCGGCCGCGGGCCGTGTGGTGCGCCGCGGCAACGGCGTCTACTCGGCGACGAAGCACGCGGTGTGCGCGTTCAGCGAGGTCCTGCGCCAGGAGGTGACCCGGCGCGGTGTCCGGGTGGGCGTGATCGAGCCGGGGCTGACCTCGACGCATATGGCGACCGGGCCCGGACTCGCCGCGGCCCGCGGCATGGCACAGGAGTCCTGGCTGCGGGCGGAGGACATCGCCCGCTCCATCGTCTTCATGGTCACCCAGCCGCCGCACGCCGCGATCAACGAGATCATGGTGCGCCCGACGGCCCAGGAGCACTGAACTCCACCCCGCGGCAGCTGGCCGGACGGCGTCCGCCGCCGCTCACGTACGCGTGGGCGCCAGCCGGGCCGAGGGGGCTGACCCAGGCGAGAGGTCTCGGTGTTCAGCGCGATCAAGTACCCGGCCGTCGGGGCTCCGGTGCTGATGGCCGAGGTCGACCGCTCCACCACTCGGTCAACGCCCCCGACGCCGAGACCCACCCGCTCGCCGCGCACCACCTCCACGTCGAGCAGGCGCTCACGGCGAGCGGCCTGCCGTGCACCTTCCCGCGCCCGGACGCCTTCGCCAGCGACACCCTCGGCCGGGCGCACCGGATCTCCCGAGACCTGCCGGTCCAACTCGCCTACCCCGACGCGCACATCGCGCCCATCCACCCCGACGACATCGCCGACGTCGCCGACGTCGCCGTTGAGGCGTTCCCCGGGACGGCCGTCCGGGGCCTCGCGGTCACGTTGACCGACGCTCGGTCGCTCACCTTCCGCGAACAACTCGCCACCCTGGCCGAGGTCCTGGGTCGTGAGGTCGCCGTCGAGACCATCACCCGGGCCGAGGCCGAGCAGCAGATGGGCCGCTTCATGCCGACGGTGATCGCCGGCTCCCTGCTCGGCCTCTGGGCCGCCCCATCGGCTACTGGCTCAACCGCGCCGACCGGGCCCGCACCGGCTACATGAACGGCATGCCGGTCGAGTTCGGCCTCACCCGCCTCGCAGACGAGCCCTCGCAGCGAGGGCCGCCGCCCACGACGGGTTGCCGCGCGTCGATCGGCTGCCGCCTGCCCTCCTGTCGGCAGGGGCTCCTCGACCGCAGCCCTCCTGGCCCGCGGCCAGGGGCCCGCAGAACCTCCCGGGCGTGCGCAGCCCCGGGCGCCGATAATGGTGGCTGGCTCCAGGTGGTGATTCCACCGCCCGGGAGGAGGCGGACGAGCATGGGCGACGATCACGCGGGCGGCCTTCCCCTCGGTGTCCTGGCAGCCGCCGTGCTCGACGACCAGGGCACGGTGCTGTGGTGCTCCCGAGCGGCGGCGGACCTGGTCGGCCGTCCAGCCGGCGACATCCGCGGCCGCCCGCTTCGGGAACTGCTCGTCGGGGTGCCAGGCCCGCCGAGCGGCGCCGCGAAGGACGAGGCCGACGCCTCGCGGGAGCCCTGGCCCTGCGCCGGGCGGGCGCGGTTGCTTCACCGGTCCGGCCACCCGGTGGACATCGCCTACCAGGCGATGCGGATGGCGGCGCCGGACGGCCTGCTCGTTCTGGCGTCGCGCACCCGGGACGTGACCGAACGGGAACAGGGAGTGTCGATCCTGCGCGCGTTGTTCTCCCAGGACAGGGTCGGTGTCGGAATCCAGGACACGGACCTGACCGTCGTACGGACCAACGTCACCCCCGCGATGTTCGGCGGGCCCGCGGTACCGCCCGGTAGCCGGCTTCAGGAGGTGATGGGCGCCGAGGACGCGGACGCCCTCGAGGTGGCGCTGCGTCAGGTGCTGGAGTCCGGCCAGCCGCTGGTCGGCTGGCAGCGCTGGATGCACTCGCCGCTCGTCCCCGGGCGGGAGTTCGCCTTCTCCCTGAGCGCCTTCCGGATGGCGGACGCGCGCGGGCACCCGGTCGGCGTGCTCAGCACGTTCACCGATACCACCGAGCAGCAGCGTGCCCGCCGGCACCTGGATGTGATCCACGAGGCCACCGCTCGCATCGGCGGCTCCCTGGACGTTCGCCGCACCGCACAGGAGCTGGCGGACGTGCTCGTGCCCGCCCTCGGGGACCTGGTGGTGGTGGATCTCGCCGAGGCCGTGCTGGACGGTGACGAGCCCCCGATGTGGCAGGGCGGCGGAGATCTCCACCTCCGGCGAGTCGCCGTGGCCTCGGCCGCCGGGCCGTGGCCGGCCGATCTGATCCAGCCGGGTGCGGCCATTCCCCGGTATCCCGACATTCCCGAACTCCGCGACTTCCAACGCGGCAGGCCGGTCGTCATGGACCGCGACGCGGTGACCGCGGCGTTCCGTGACACCCGACTGGTCGAGCTGATCGTCCCGGAGCGCGCGCATTCGGGCGTGGGGGCGGCGTTGCTCGCTCGTGGCCTCGTCCTCGGCGGCATAACGATCTTCCGCACCGACCAGCCCGACCCCTACACCGAGGAAGAGGCGGAATTGCTCACCCAGATCGTCTCCAGGGCCGCGCTCGGTGTCGACAACGCCCGCCGCTACACCCGGGAGCACCGCGCGGCCGTCGCACTTCAGCAACGCCTGCTCCCACCGGCGACCACCGACACTCCGGCGGCCGAGACCGCCGGTGTCTACCTGCCCGCAGCGGGCGGGGCGGAGATCAGTGGCGACTGGTTCGACGCCATCCCGCTGCCCTCGCTACGGGTCGCGCTGGTCGTCGGGGACGTGTTCGGCCACGGTCTGCCCGCCACCGCCACCATGGGCCGCCTGCGCGCCGGCATCCAGACGCTCGCCGACCTCGATCTCGATCCCGAGGAACTCCTCACCCACGTCGACGGCCTGGTCCAACGCCTGGCCGCCGAGGCGCCAGCCGAACAGCAGGACGCGGCGGGCGCCACCTGCCTGTACGCCGTCTACGACCCGGTCGCCCGCCACTGCACGCTCGCCAGCGCAGGGCATCCACCACCCATCGTGGTACGGCCCGACGGCGCCACCTCGCTCGTCGACATCTCCCCGGGACCACCGCTGGGCGTCGGGGGCATGCCGTTCGAGACCACCACGATCGAACTGGAACCCGGCAGCGTCCTCGCGCTCTACACCGACGGCCTGATCGAACGCGACGGTCTCGACACCGACGTCGGGCTTCGCCGGCTGATGGACGCCCTCGCCGAATGCGGCCGCCCCGGGCATCCGCTGGACACCGACCGCGCCCTGCGCGCCAACCTCGGCGACCAGCCACCCCGCGACGACATCGCCCTGCTCCTGGCCCGCACCCGCGCCGTGCCGGCCGAGTCCACCGCGAACTGGGAGTTCCCGGCAGACCCGACGGTCGTCGCCGACGCGCGGGAGAGGACGACCCGTCAGCTGGCAACCTGGGGCCTGGACGAGCTGTCCTTCGTCACCGAGCTCCTCGTCAGCGAACTGGTCACCAACGCCATCCGGTACGCCGGCGGCCCGATCGTCCTGCGGCTGATCCTCGGGGACGTACTGGTCTGCGAGGTCAGCGACCCCAGCAACACCCACCCCCGCCTGCGCCGGGCCCACAGTACCGACGAGGGCGGCCGCGGCCTGTTCCTCATCGCCCAGCTCGCCTCCCGCTGGGGCAGCCGCTACGGCCGGCGCGGCAAGACCATCTGGGTCGAGCAGGTCCTCACCGCACCAGCCGCCTGACCGTGCGGGCGGCACGCGGCCGAGGGCCGCCGCCTGGGCCGTGCTGGTCGACGGCCGCTACCTCGTCGACTCCAACGCACCCGGCCGCCCGCTCTCCTGCGACACCGCCGACGACGCAGCCCTGATCGTCCTCCAGGCCCTGGAGCCGGGACTGAGCTTGGCGTTTGACCTCGCGGGTCACTCGGCCTGCTGAGATTCCCGGGAACCGGCGGCACGTGAGGCGGCCGTTCTCCACGCTTCGAGATGTCGAGTAACGAAGCACGAGAGAACGGCCGCTGCGTATGAGTCTCCCCGCCGACACGCCCGCAGGCGAAGCATTGGGTGTCTTGTCCCACTTTCGGGTCGAGTTCTACGAGTGTCTGTACAGCCGCGCTGACGTCCTCTTCGCGCTGCCTGGACCGGCAGGTTGGCAATACCACGCAGGTCCCAGACGTCCTCCTCGAAGCGCGGAGATCGGTGGCCTGGCCGGAGTGTCAAGCCGGCTTGGTGGCAGATGTCCGCGCCGGCGAACGGCGGCGGCTGCGGGAAGTTGCCGTGGGGGCCGGTGTAGGCGCCGAACAGCAACTGGTAGGCGATCACCACCTCCGGCGTTGGGAACAGCTCGGTGCGGGCTTCGGGAAGACCGGACCGCGTCCTCGCGCTCTCGGACGGCTGCCCCAGGAGACGGCCGGCCTCATCCCTGGTCAGCGGACCATGCTGCGACAGGAACCGCCGCAGATCGTTCGGTGACGGAGGCCAGGGACAACCAAGCGACAGGTCGGCGCCCTCCGCCGCCGCAGCCAACGCCGCCCGGTGGGAAGCGAAAGATCTGTCGGCCAGCGTGCGGCACGCTGTGATCAGCCGGTCCCATTCCGTCTCGCTGTAAGGAGCGAACGGCTGGGACTTCGGGCGGTGGAAGTGCCGGCGGCCGGCGACCATCTGCCGGACCTCCGGCCGCAGGCCCGAGGCCGCCGCGTCCCAGCTTTCGAGCATGCGCCGTGTTTCCGACTCCCGCTGA
Source organism: Kitasatospora sp. NPDC023118 (assembly GCF_055560875.1). NCBI lineage: Bacteria > Bacillati > Actinomycetota > Actinomycetes > Kitasatosporales > Streptomycetaceae > Kitasatospora > Kitasatospora sp. NPDC023118. The sequence continues at coordinate 19,369 of NZ_JBVHHW010000048.1, read as the reverse complement.
GCATCGGCGCCGAGCCAGTACTCGGCCAGCACGGAGCGCGTCAGCTGGCCCGCGCCGCCGGCGAAACCGGCGGCCTCAAGCGCCGTCATCCGCCGGACGGCGATAAAGAACTTCTCCACCGATCTTCAGGACCGCAGCGTGCCATGCGGATAGATCAGATCCACCACGCCCAGGAGGAGGTCCCGCGCCAACTCAGGGCAGGCGGACGTGCCCAGTGCCATGCCCGAGCGGTAGGAAAGGGTCCCGGACGGGAACGTGCAGGCGATGCCCAGAGGGCGCTCGACCAGCTGAGCGGTCACCAGCCCTCTCCTTCCTCGTTGGCGAACTCCTCGGCGACTTCCCGGGCGAGCTCATCTGGGTCCAGGAGGCCCCCTCTTCGCCGGCCGACCGGTAGGCGTCCTGGTAGACGCGGGTCATGTCCAGGCGCCGCAGATAGGATTCCGTCGTCCGTACGCTTGAGTGACCGAGCAGGTCACGCAGAACCATCAGCGGGTCGGCCTTGGCCAGGTAGAGAGCCAGAGCCGCGTCGGTGTCAGTCGCGGCCACCAGCTTCGCGGCTTGGCGGTAGTAGCCGCTGACCAGTAGCTCCAGAGTCCGAAGCGAGAAGCTGTGGCGGAGCCGGTGCGGATAGACATTCCGCCGCCCGCCGACCTCCCCGCCGACGGCCGGGCCGCCGAGCTGCTGGGGCTCGGCGAGGCGCTGCGTCGCCGCGACGAGCGTTTCCTCCGTCAGCTGGAGCGCGACGGCGACGGAGCCCTTGCCCGACAGGCCCTGGACGACCTCCTCCGCGCCGCCGACGGCCTGACCGGGCGCTATCGCGAGCTCGCCGAAGGGATCCTGGCCGCCCACCCCACCCAGCACGGTGCGCCCTGCGATGCCGCCCCAGCGCTCGCCGTTTCTCCCCGGGGAGAAATACGGCCCGGCCCGGCGGCCACACAGGGCGCCGCCGAGGAGGAGCCCGGCCTTCTGCTCTCCGACCGGACTACGGCGCCCGTCACCGAATCACCCGCCGCTCCGCCCCGGGGAGAAACCCCGGCGCCTGCGGAACCGTCCCTGGCCGACCGGCAGGCCGGGCAGGGAGCCGGCGAAACTCCCCGGGGAGAAACGGCGCCCCTCGGCGCGAGCTTCGACCCGGCTCCCGTTGTGCCCCGGGGAGAAACCGGGACGCCCGCAGAACCGGCCCCGGCCGACGGGGACAGACTGCGCGACCTCGTCGACCGGCGCCTGGCCCAGCAGAGCACACCCGGCCCCGCTCCGGCAGCGCCCACGACCCCGAAGCCGCCGGTCGCCGAGGTCACGGTCCCGCCTGACCCGATGCTGCGCCGACTGCCGACGACCGATGTCTCCGTCGCCCTGGACCCGCGTGTGTTCGGCGACTGGTGGTCGTTGGCGGGATGGACGGTCAACCCTGACGTCTACCCGGTCCTTGGCGAGGGCCACCAGGTCGGCTGGGTCGAGCGCGGCCTGCCTGGCCTCGGCGACCGCTGGGGGGCGGTGCACGAGGGCTACTTCATGGGCGACATGAACACCCAGGAGGCCGCCCTGCACGACACCCCCGAGCAGGCCGCCTTTACCGTCCGCACTGCCTACTTGCAGAACCTCTGACGGTCCGGCGGCCGTGATCCCACAAACCGGGAGAACAAGGCCCTTGACCAGGGCAATCCGGGCGGGACAAGGGGGTGGCGGGCAGTGTCAGCGGAGCTCGGGTGCCGGGGCGCCGGGCCACCGCGCCGAGCCAGGCCTCCTGCTGACGGAAGGCCGCCTTGATGACCGCCAGTGTTGTTGCCACGCCCGGTCCGGATGACGGCGACCAGGGCGCCGGCCCCGCTCGCTCAGCTCGGTGAAGGCCTCACCCGGCCGGGACAACCCTTCCGGCGCCGCCTCCGCCGGTACACCTCCACGCTTACGACGATCAGTAGGGGCGTGCGCGCCCGCCTATGCCGGGAAAATCTCGATGAACGTGTCCAAGCCGCTCGCCAGGTCGAGGGGTTGGAGATCGGCGTCGTAGTCGATCCACCACACGACTGGGGTCTGAGGTGCCAGTTCGTGCAGCACTGTGTAGATGACGGTCAGCGGCGCGGAGTGCGGCTCCCGGTCTTCGAAGGAGAACGCGCCGTGCCTGAGGTTGAACGACAGCTCAGCCCACTGGCCGGGCTCGATCTCGGCGTGGATCTCCAGGAAGTTTTCGAAGGCGCCGCTCACCGTGGCGGTCGGCCAATGCCTGCGCACGCAGTCCTTGACCTGCTCGCCGGTGAAGGTCCACGGTCCGGTCTGTTCGCGGTCGGCGCTGACGTAGAAAGTGGATCCCACGGGGTTGTTCTCGTTTCTCTCGGTGGTGCGGTTCGTGTCCCCGGTCACGGCTCGATGCGGACGTGTCCGGTGACAAAGTCGAAGACGCCGTCGGCGTTGTCCAGCCGGAACGGCGACTTGCAGCTCTTCTGCTGGCCGATGTACTTGGCGTCGATTGCCGGACCATCGCCCCTCCGAACCGCCCAGGTCTACCGCTGCTGCGGCCTGGCCGGCGTCGGGGACGTCCTCGTCGACCCAGCCAGGGCCACCGGCGGCACTCGCCACTGGGCCGACGCCGAGGACCGTGCGGGCCCCTCCTCACCCGTGCCGGTGGCCCACCGGCGCGACCGGTCCTCCCGGGGCGGCAACCGGACACCGAGGCCCGCGCCTGGGCGGTCGGCACACCCGGCGCCACCTTCCTGCGCCGCCTCGCACGCTGCGGCGCCCCGGTGCCGGGTCTGCTGACGCCGGGCTGAGAAGCCCTCCGGCCTGTTCGGGCGGCACACGGGCTGAATGAGCGAAGCCCTTCGCGGGTCGGTGTGGCGACGGTCGGAGCAATGCCCCCGGTCGGCATCCTTCTGGTGACCCGATCACCAGACGAGTGGGTGCCACCACGACGCACGCTCGCCCACCAGGTAAGGACAGCCGCAGTGAAGCCAGTCGGGAAGATCAGCGCCCTGTGCGCCGCCGTCGCCGTAGCCGCTCTCCTGGGCGGTACCCCCGCCCACGCCCAGGGCGACGGAGGGCTGCTCGGCCTCGGCCTGCTCAACACGCCTTCCATCACCCTCGCGTGCTTCCCCTCGGGACAGGTGGGCCAGGGCAACACCTCGACCGGCACCCAGAACGTCGGCTGCAGTCAGTCCGCTTCCGCCACGGGCACCACGCCGTCCGGCAACAACGGCCTGACCGGCCGCCAGGTCGTGAACTCGAATGCCACCGGCGGGCCTGGAGAACTCGTCGAAGCATCCGTGAGGTGCCCGGCGGGGACGGTGGTCACGGGCGGTGGTTTTGCCACGGAGTTCGACTCCTCCTGGGACATCAAGGTTTCCACTGTCGTGGAATTTCCCGTGACCCCGGGGGGCGGCGACGGCGGGTGGGCAGCGGTCGCCAGGAACACCGGCACCGGAAACCAGACGCTCTACGTCTACGCGGTCTGCTTCCCGGGGTCCTGACCCACAGGCGGCACCGCCGCCCGCCGGCCGCCGCTAGGCGGCCGTCAAGCCCCCGGCCCGGACGACGGTCCAGGACGTCCTGGAGCCCGCGGCGACCTGCAACTGCCCGCACTGCGACCAGCCGATCACGATCGTCGCCCTGCTCACCACCCCAGAAGCCGTCCGAACTGCCCCCGCTGCGACGAGTTCCCGGATTCGTACAGCGGACCCACCGTCAACCACTGAGCCCCGCCGACCACCGGTCAGCGGGGCCCACGCACGCGCTCTCTGATCCCCGCCCTCCCCGCTTATTTGACTTGGTCAAGCAAGTGGGGAACCCGATCGTACTTGAGGAATTTCGCGAACCCTCGGCGCGGTGATCGTCCACTACGGCATCTACTGATCCGACAAACCGCCGTGCGTGTGGGGTTTCTCCTGGCAGGCTGCCAGGAGAAACCCCACACGCCAGGAAGGACAGCAGCGTGTTCCGCATCCCGCCGGGAGCCGACCAGCCCAGGCACTGCGTTCCCACTCACGACGAGACGTTGCGCGAGTTCGGCCGACCCGTCGCCGCGTCGCCCGTCCGGAGCCTGGATGGACGATCCTGCTCGGCCGCGAAGGAATTGACGGCTACCTGACCGACATCGACCTGGACTACGCCCACCAACGCACCTACCGCATCCGCGTGCGCACCACCCGGCCGGCACCGGAGCACTTCAGGGTCAAGCCGCACACACGCCTGGAGGACGTCCTCAACAACACGATCTCCAACTTCAGGGACGAGGGCGAACTCGACCCCCTCGCATCAACCGAGGCGCTCCTGAACTCCGCCCCCGCCACATCAGGAGAAGCGGTGCTGCGCCTCGACGGCCAGGAAACGGATCCACCGGCCCGCTGCGCCACGAGATCCTCCAGGTGCTCGGCGTCCTGAAGGCCGCCACCGTCAAGCAGATCTGGCAGCTGGCCGCCCCGCACCACGAGTTCCCGAACACCGTGGCCAGCGCGCTGCGGGACATGGAGCTGAAGGACAGCCGGCTGACCGAGAAGCGGGGCACGCTCGGCGGCCCGCCGAAGAAGGAGAAGGTCTCGCTGGCCGAAGCGCGGGCCGCCCGGGCCGCCGCGCCGAAGCGGGGCAAGCTGGTCCCGGCGAAGGGCGCCAACGCGGGGATCTGGGGCCTGACCGAGCTCGGCCTGGACGCCGCCGCCGCGACCCTGCCGGTAGGCCGGAAGATGGGCAGCCGGGCCCGCTCGCTGGGACGCGGCGGCGGCGCCCCGCACGCGATGGCGGTCAACGACACCATCGTCGCGTTCACCGGGGCGAACACCCCGGGCGGCCCGATCGGCGAAATCGCCGACTGGACCACCGAGGACTCCCACCCCCTGCCCGCAGGCCGCCAGCAGATCGCCGACGCGGTCCTGATCGCCCCGGCCGACGGCGTGCCCGTGCTCCTGGTGGAAGTCGACCTCCACAACGGCGACAACGCCAAGAGCGCCCGCAAGTTCGACGGCTACGCCGAGTACTTCGCCCTCACCTACAAAGACCCCAACCACGAGGGCCACCCCTCCGCCGCGAAGAAACTGCCGACCTGGCGCCGCAAATACCCCACCGCCCCGCCCAAGACGCTGCCGCCGATCGCGCTCGTCCTGGCCGGCGCCGGACCCCGCGCCCTGAACAACACCATCAACGAGGTCCAGGACCTCGCCGCCCGGCACTGGCAGCCCCGCGGCGACTTCGACTTCACCGGCAAGATCCCGATCCTGGCCTGCCACCTCGAGGACCTGAAGGCCAAGGGCCCGCACGCGGCGATCTGGTGGCGCTTCGGCAGCCACCGGTGGCAGACCCTCGCCAACGCCCTGGCCAACACCGACTACCGCACCCGCTCCCGCGCCCGCATCGACGCCGAGAACAAGGCCGCCCAGGAAGAGAAGGAGCGGCGCCTGGAGGCCACCCGCTGCCCCGGCTGCAACCGCCGCGAAGACGAGTACGACTACAAGTACGGCGCCAGCGACGGCACCGAGCTCTGCACCGACTGCCAGCGCGAAGCCCGGGACACCGAGGAACGCAACCAGCTGCTCGCCGCCCGGGAAGCCAACGCGGCCATGCACCCCTGCTACACCTGCAAGGGCTCCATCGGCGGCGAACCCAATTCCATTCTCGAACTACGCGAGAAGGCCGACCCCGACCAGCTGGAGTGCCCCGCCTGCGACAGCAGGCGCCGCATGAACGGCCGCAAGCCGATCATCCTGCCCCTGCCCACAGGCCGCGAACGCCGACTCGCCAAGGCCGGCAAGCTCGACGACCCCTGGTGGGCACATCCGGCTACTCCACGTCGAGGAGCACCCAACCGCTGACGCAACGTCAGGTGACCTGCGACAGCGAAGGCGGGACGATTGTCACCGAAGTTGGGACAACGCTGGTTTGTGGCACCGGAGTTGGGACTGATCGGTCTCGTCGGTCGACGGGTCAGAAGCCGCTGCCGCTGTCGGTCGTCTGAGGCTTCTGCTCGGCGGGCGTGCGGTAGGTTGCCCGCCATGGCTGAACTCGGACCCGTCGCCTGGCCGCCCGCCCCGATCAGGACCGAAAGGCTCGTGCTCCGCGAGCCCGAGGCCCGGGACCGTGCGGCGTTCATCGAGCTGCTGGCGTCGCCAGAGGTGCATACCTACCTCGGCGGCCCCCGGCCGCGTGACGAGCTTGAGCGCGAGATGCCCGGGGCGCCCGAGCGGTGGCCTGGGAGTTTTGTCGTTGATCTCGACGGGGCGATGATCGGCCAGATCCTGCTCAGGAGAGCAACGGAGCACCGCCGCCCGGCTGCCGCGGGGAAGGCCGATCTCGGTTACCTGTTCCTGCCGGAGGCGTGGGGATGCGGGTACGCCGCCGAGGCGTGCGCGGCGGCACTCGACTGGTTCGACGGCGTCCTTCCCGGCGAGCCGGTGGTGCTCACCACCCAGACTGCCAACGTCGGCTCGATGCGCCTCGCGGTAAAGCTGGGGTTCACCGAGGTGGAGCGGTTTCAGGCCTGGGACGCCGAGCAGTGGCTCGGCTTGCGGTCCCCGGTCACGCCGTCCGCTTGAGCCCATGCTCGACAGCGCGGATCCAGGAGGCCACCGGTCGGTCGTCGGCCTCGGCGCGCCGCTTGCACCAGTGCTTCCCAACTTGGCTGTCACAAACCGGCGCTGTTCCCAACTCCGGTGACAATCGTCCCGCCTTCGCTGTCACAGGTCATCAGGGGTCGGAGCTGGTGTCCCTTGCCACCGAACCTTGACCGATTGCCACCGAAGGTTGACGGGTGGTGGTTTGTGTCAGCGAAGATTGACCGCCCAGGTCAGGACCGTCGAGTGGGCCTCCGTGGACACGGTAGATGTCACCGTCCCGTCTCCAGGTGGTCAGAGCAACAAGCAGCCCAGCCAGCTGGAGGGGAACCAGCCCTCCAGGGAGCGCAGTTCGGGTTGGGTGGCGGGATGGGTTGCCAGGATGGCCTGGCGCACCTCGCCGGCCCCGCTGAGGGTGCTCAGCCCGCCGCCGGCGCCGGCCAGCGTGATCGTGAGGCCGTCGCGCTGCAGGACGTATCGGTTCGCTCCGTCGGACCACAGGCCACCCGGCTCCGGCAGGCAGGGGGTGAAAGGGCTGGTGGTGAGATTCTCACCGTCCGCGGACAGCAGAGGGCGGCCGCAGGGGTCGCTGTAGCCTGGGGAGATCGTCTCGACCGCGGCCTTGTCGAAGCCGTTGCCGAGTCCGCCGCTGCCGGCGTAGATGTCCGCCTGGTCACTGAGCACGAAGACCGCCCGATGCCCATCCCAACTGATCCCGGTGACCAGCACATCCGCCGAGAGGACCGGCTGCATCAGGGACCGGGACGGGATACCGGCCCCGCGCAGCAGGTCCTGGACCCCCACCTCCCGCTGCATCGCCCGCAGCGGGAACGCGAGCACGAACACGCCCAGCAGCGTGCCGACGGCCGCCAGCAGGGCGGTGCGTGAGCGCAGCACCACGGCGCCGGCCAGGGCGAAGGACGGGAGGGCGAACACCAGCACGCTCAGCAGGCCCGGGCGGCAGCAGGAGGGCCAGCCCGTGGGAGCGGCGAGGTCGAGCGCCATCGGCGCGGGTGCCAGCAGCCAGCACCACCGGGGGCGGACGGCCGCAGGGCGTGGACACTGACGAAGTACGCGGGTATGACGACCGCGAGCGTCACCACCAGGTGCAGGATCCCGAGGACGCGCCCGCCGGGCTCGAAGTGCTGGACGGCGCTGCCGACGGCCACCGAGATCAACGACGGCAGGGCGCAGGCCGCACCGAGGGTGACGACCTGCCAGCGCCGGTTCGAGGTCGGACGAACCGGTGCGCGCCCCTGCGCTGTGACCGCGTACGGATTGTGCGGTTCGACCGCGGCCATCGCTTCCCCCTGGCGTTCGGTGCCTTCGAGCCATCAGTGGGACGAGTGCGTGCCGATCTTGGTTGCGGCAGGCGGGCGGGCGTACCGCGAAGTCTCGAGAATTCCCTGGCTCGTTCCGCCGAGCGCCTGGCGGCCGTCCTGCGTCGGAAGGTCGTATCCCGTGGTTCCAACTACCTACCGTCCGTGCGGGTCGCCGGCACGCCGCGCGGCGACTTGTCCCGTCTCATCGAGCACGTCATGTGGATGCGCATTGACCAGCGAGTTGCCAGGTCTGGGTGAGACACGGGTAGCGGGCAGATGAGTATGAGGTCGGGGGCGGGATCCGGCGGGATCGGTTGTCTCATCGATCTTGACGGGCGTGTGGGCTCTGACCTGCGGCGCGCCAGCTCAGTTGAGACGCCGGCGGGGGGATTCTCGCCGAGCATGGCCATTTCGGGAAGTGAATCAGGGTTTGCGTGACCGATGACAATCGCGGGGCACTACGCACACGGCCGGTAGTAATTCTCGCCCTCTGGAGTGACCTCACGAAGGAAGGTCAACGCCTCGCGGTCGATGCCAAGGGCAGCCAACAGCAAGTCCAAGGCCGCCTCCTGGTCGTGCTGAGCCTTGGCCACCCAGACATTGAAGTTCCCCCCTGATCTTGGACAGCGGGTTCTTACGCTGCGGGGGTGAAGTCGTGCTGCAGCTTCGCTCGGGTTTCGAGTGGGGTGAGGTACCCGAACTCGGGGTGCTTCCGGAGCCTGGTGCGGTTGTACTCGACCTCGATGAAGCGGAAGACGTCGGCACGGGCCGCTTCGCGGCTCTCCCAGACGGTGGTGCCGATCTCCGCTTTCAGCAAGCCGAAGAAGCTCTCAGCTGCGGCGTTATCGTAACATATGCCGGTTCGTCCCATGCTCTGCCTCAGGTTCAACTTCCTGGCCTCCCGGCGGAATTCGCCCGAGGTGTACTCGCTACCGCGGTCGGTGTGCATGATGCGGCCGGGCTTCAGCCCGCCGCGGCCGGCGGCCATCTTCAGAGCATCGGTGACCGACTCGGCGCGGTGGTGGTCGGCCATTGCGGAGCCGACGACCTCGCGGGTTGCCAGGTCGATGACCGTCGCCAGGTACCACCAGCCCTCGATCGTCGGAAGATACGTGATGTCTCCGACGAGCTTCGTGCCGGGCCGCTCGGTGGTGAAGTCGCGGCCGATCAGGTCCGGGGCTGGGGCCGCCTTGGAGTCCTGCTTCGTCAGATGCCGGCGCTTGCGGCGGGTGATCCCTCGGATGTCGCGCTCGCGCGTGATCCGCTCGACCTTCTTCCGATTGATTGCATGGCCCTTGCGCCGAAGCGTGGCATGCACGCGCGGGGCGCCGTAGGCTCCGCGTGAGGCGGCGTGTATCTCCCTTATCTCCTCGGCCAGTTCGTCCTCGGCCCGCTGCCGCTCTGCGGCGGCCGGTCGACCGGCGAGCCAGGCGTAATAGCTGGCGCGCGGGAGCTTCGGTACCCGGCACAACAGCGCGACGCTGTAGCCGTCGGGTCTGTCCTCGGCAGCCTTCTCCACGTTGATGAAGCGGCACAACGTGCCTACTTCATCGTCTCCTTCGCGAAGAAGGCCGCGGCTTTTTTCAAGATCTCGATGGTCTGCTGCTGTTCCCGGTTCTCCCTGCGCAGCCGCTGGAGCTCTTCCTTCTCCGCCGTGGTGAGCGCGCCGGGCGCTCCCTCTCCCCGGTCGGTCCGGTCCTGCTTGACCCAGCCCCGCAGCCCCTCGGGGCTCACTTCGAGTTCCCGGGCGATCTCGGTGACGTTCCGATGCGGAGGACCGGACGAGCGCGACCGCGTCCCGCTTGAACTCGGGTGTATACCGCTTGCTCATGTTGCTCTTGCCGCTCACTACTGGACTGCTTCCTCCGGGACTCAACCGTCCCAGTATCAGGCTGTCCAGCTCAGCGGGGGAACTTCAGCCGGCGGTGAGTTCCGCCCCGGCGCCTGGTGAGTTTCGCCCCGCTGAAACTCCCCGTCGCAGGTCAGAGCCTGTGCGATCCCCGTCGCACCCTGCGAGCCCGTACCTGTCCGGCTGTCCTGCAGAACGGTCGCCGGTTGCAGCGCTGCACGCTGGTGGCGCTGCAACCGGCTGCTACCCGCGCAGCGCTGCACGCTGCTACCCGAGCAGCGCGGTGCAGCGCTGCGAGCCCTTGTTCCGGTGGCCGGCCGCTGGGATTCGCCCCGCTGCCGGGTGCGGGGCGAAACCCGTCCGGGGTGCTGACCTTGACGGCTACGATCCCGGAATGGACAGCGCCCCGCCGAACGCCACCGACCAACCGGCCGACGGGGCGAACCAGGCCCGGGTATGCGCCCGGCCCGACTGCCCGAACCCGGTCCCGGCGGCCCGCACCAGGCCGCGCCTCTACTGCTCCCGCTCGTGCCGCAGCAAGGTCGACCGCGCCAAGGCCAAGGCCCGCGAAGCAGCAGCGGCCGAGGCCGCTGCACCCGCCGTTGCTGCTGCACCCGAGCCGGCTGCTGTACCCGCTGCTGCTGCACCCAAGCCGGCTGCTGCACGAGACCTTGCTGCACCCGCTGCTGCTGCACCTGTGGCCGCCGTCCCGGCCGACGACGATGACCGCTGGGGCGAGGACGGCCGCTACCTGCTCAGCCTGGCCGACGCGCTGCGCCGCAAGCTCACCCGCTTCCTGGAGGACACCGAGAACGGCGACCCGGTCGCAGCCTTCAAGGAACTGGCGCTGCGGCTGCCCGGCTACAGCTCCCGTGTCTACGCCACCGCGCAAGACATCCGGGACAAGGCCCGCTGGCCCGACCTCACCCACTCCGAACGCGTCACCAAACGGATGCTGGAGCGCATCGACCTGTGGGGCGACCAGGTCGACGACGACCAGGACCAGGACGACGACGGTTCCGCCTCACGGGGCGAAACCCCGGACGTCGGCGAGGACCAGGAGCAGCCCGCCCCGCCCGCGCCGACCACCACCGCCGAACCAGCCCCGCCCGCCGCGCCGGTCATCCTCCCGCGCCAGCAGGACGACGACCCGCTGCGCCCGCCGCCGGTGCCGTACCTGCGCGGCCTGGGCCGCTACGACCTGATCCACAACGCCGGAACGCTCCTTGGCTCCGGCTGGGACCTGGTCGGCTGGAGCCGGGCACCCGGCCTGTTCTACGTCCGCAAGGATGGCCGCGCGCTTGGCTGGATCGAGCACGGCGCCGGCCGCGTGAACGGCTGGGCCGTCCTGGTCGCGGGCACCTTCCTCGTCGACTCCAACGCCCCCGACCGCCCGCTCGCCCGCGACACCGCCGACGACGCCGCCCTGCTCGTCCGCCAGGCCCTGGACCAGGGCCTGATCGACGTCACTGGAGCCCGGCAGCCCACCTGACCGCCCGCATCTCGTGAGCCGTCCCGTCGGCCGTCTGGCCGGTCGTCCGGTGAAGGCTCGGCCCAGCCCTGCTGACAGTCGCGTGATCACGACCTTGGAAAACCTGTGGTAGTGGTACCAAACCGCCCGTGGTTGGTTTCTGAAGTGTCAATGATCATTTGATGGCGTTCTGCATAGTGCCAGCTTGCCGTAGGCGGATCTGACAGCAGGAGAGAAAACTGCCCTCATACATGGCGTCATAGCTCTCATAGGTCCTCATAGGACCCAGCCGAGGGCGGCCCTGGCGGGTCGGCGGTCCGGTTTATGAACTTACGAACGGGCCTCGCGCTGGCCCAAACTGACTTTCATGCACCGCACATCCACCACCGTCTCCGCCCCGATGCCGGTCCACGGCGCCGTGCTGCCGCAGGCGGACACCATCGAGCTGCTGCTCCAGCAGTCCAAGCGCCGAACCGAGACGGTGCCGATACGACGCGCGTTCGTACAGGACACCGAGGACGTGGCGGCCCTGATCCAGAAGCCCGGACCGCTCCACCAGCTGGTCCGCCACGAGAAGGCGCTGGACCTCCTCCTGCTTCTCTACATGGTGACCAGCGGCGGCGACTTCGGCGCGGTCGAGCGCGCCGAAACCTGGGGACGGGCCACCGGCCTGACCTTCGAGACCAACGGATCAGCCGGCTCGGCGGTCTCCCGTCTGTGGAACCGGCTGGCCGCGCTCAACCTGGTGGCCCGCGGTACACGCGGCCGGCTCGCCAAGGTGACCAAGCTGCAGGAAGACGGCAGCGGCCTGCCGTACACGATTCCGTCCGGCGGCGAGAAGGGACTGCGCAAGGACGTGTACTTCCGCCTCCCCTTCGACTACTGGCGCGACGGGCTACACAAGCGCCTCGACATGGCGGGCAAGGTCGTGCTGCTGATCGGCATGAGCCTGCGTCAGCCGAAGTTCTCGTTGCCGCAGACCTCGACCTTCGCTGGCTATTACGGGATCTCCGAGGCGACGCTTCGCCGGGGCATCGCCACGCTGATCAAGGAGGAGGTGCTCACCAAGACCGGCACCGAGCCCTACCCGACCAACGAGACGGTCACCGGCTGGGGCGAGCGGATCCTGTACGCCTTCAACCCGCCCTATGACCTGAACGTGAACAACAAGGACAAGGCCGCCATGGAGGCGGCCGCAGACCAAACGGCTGAGGCACCTACCCTCGCAGGCCCCAGCCCGTCCCCCTGGCACGTCCCGCCGAGGGCACCTGCCCGGCCGGGGCCCGAAGCCGAATCGGTCTCTCAGACGGAAGGAGGTGAAGAGAAATGAGCCCGAAGAACCGCTCGCAGTTGCTGAACGTCGCCAACATGCGCGGCGCAGTCGTCGCCGCCGTCATCGGCGGAGTGATCACTGGCCTGATGTTCGACGGACTCCACTACCTGATCGGCTGACCCACGGCCTAGGAACCCGGTCAAAAGATCACGTAGTGAAGTCCGTCCCACGGCCCCGTCCCGCCAGGGGCGGGGCCGTCACCATCTCCATCATGCAGCAAGCCAAGAACTGCGGGCAGAAGGAAGAGGACGATCGTTTGCTCTTCCTTCATCCCGCAGTGCCTCGCAGCCACCCGCACCCCACCACCCACGCCGCCGAACTCGCTGGCCCGGCTGCGCCCGGCGCTGGAGCCGACGGTCTCCATGCTGGGCACGCTGCGGGCCTGAGACGGTGCCAGAACGGCCGTAGCGGCGTGCGGCGGGCCCAACGCGGGTAGCGTTCTGCGTGGCCGTCCAGAGCCGCTGTGAGCCGCCGCCAGGGCAGGCAGCGCGTCCGGCGGGGCGGTACAAATCCCCGGGTGTCTCCCCGGGGGCTTCCCCGGGGGGCTTCCCTTCCAAGGGTTTCGACATTCCCGCAGGCCAGGGCCCAAAATCGAGGCCGCCAAGCTTGCCGACAACCCTTTCCCTCCCCTTCCTGTCCTTGGCTTGTGGTGTTGGTGGTTGGCGGTTGGGTGGGGCGGTACGGTCCCGCGTTCGCTCCTGGTCCGACGGGCCCTGTTGCCGCTCCAGGTCCGCTCTGCCCCTTCCCCTCGCGGCCGGGTGGCCGCGCGCCTCCCGATGGTCGGCGCTGGGTGGCCGGGGGCGGTGGGCGGCGGCCGGGTGTCGGTGCCGTGAGGTAGAGAGACAGGGGAAGATCAGCACCAGCGACGGGGAGCGGACATGCACGAGGACCAGGAGCACGCCCGAGACGACCAGCAGCCGCCGGCCCGGCCCGGCCGGGTCCACTTCCGCCGCTCCGCCCGCAACCCGAACGGCTCCTGGGGCCCAGTACGGGACGACGTCCTCGCCGTCCTCGGCGTCCTCAAGATCGCCACCTACAAGCAGCTGCACGCCCTGATCGCGGGCGGCACCGACGACCGCGAACACAACCGCACCGAGCACGTTGCCGAAGCCGTCCGCGACCTGGAGAAGCAAAAGCTCGTCGAGTCACGCGGCACCACCCGCCCGCCCAGCCGCAAACCCACCGACAAAACCGCCGGCTCCAAACCACAGCCCGGCGGCCCCGGCGCGGAGAAGATCTGGGGCCTCACCCCGCTCGGCCTGCTCGCCGCCGCCGAAGCCCTCGAAGACGACCGCGACATGGGCGGCAACGCCCGCGGCGCCGGCCAAACCGGCGCCCGCCACGCCATGCTCGTCAACGAGATCATCATCACCGCCGTCACCGGCACCACCACCCACGACGCCCCACCCCGCGAACACCAACGCCAGGCCCCACCCCGCCGCGCCCTGCCCTGCGGCCCGCTGCCCGGCGGCCTCGACGACTGGGCCACCGAAGTCGCCCACACCATCACCGGCAAACAGACCGTCATCCCCGACGCCGTCCTTCGCGCGCCGGAGCTCGGCATCCCGGTCCTCTTCCTGGAACTGGACCGGGGCACGAAGACGGACGTGCGCCAGGTCGCCGCCAAGCTCGACAACGACAAGCGCTGGTTCGACAAGACCGTCCAGGACGGCGGCCACGAGCGGCCCCTGTTCGGGGTGACGTACGGCTCGCTGAAACCGCCCAGCTACGGCTACCGCCACGAAGAGGTCGTCCGCCCGCCCGTCCTCTTCGTCCTCGACCAGGGCGACAAGCTCGGCCGGCCCCGCTACACCCCCGAACGCCTGCACCAGCGTCTCAAGGACCTGCGCGCCGCCACCGAGGACCACTGGCGCGGTCGGCGCGGGGAAGACGAGGGCGTCGTCTACTCCACCTTCGAGGGCAAGATCCCCGTCCTCGGCACCACCATGGAGCGCCTGCGCCGTCACGGCTTCCTCGGCCCCGTCTGGTGGCGCTTCGGCCGAGGCGAGTGGCAGACCCTCACCGACGCCCTCAACGACGAACCTGACTGGGACCTCATCGACCAACGCCGCAAGGCCCGCGAGGACCAGGAGCAAGCCGAGGCACACCGGGCAGAGAAGGCCAAGCAGGACGCCGCCGACGCTAGGCAGCGCGCCCTGCTCCTCGCCGCCCGCGCCCACAACGACGCCCTCCACCCCTGCCACACTTGCAAGGGCCCTCTCGGCGGCGCCCACGACTCCGAGGACGAGCTGAACGAGAACGCCGACCCGGACCGCCTGGAATGCCCGCCCTGCGAACACCGGCGCCGCACCGCCAACGGACGGCCGATCATCCTCGAGCTGCCCACACCCCGCGCCCTGCGCCGGGCCGAGAAGAACGGACCGCCCCAGGACGACCCCTGGTGGCAGGTGCGCCTCCTCCACGCACAACGGTGGCCGAAGCAGACCAGAAGCAACGGAGAAACCCCCTTGATGATCGGCGGTTGGTTTTCGCTGGGGCTCGGCGTGGTTGTTCACCGGCCGGGGGTGGTGTGTTGTGGCTGGTGGCGGGCTGTTTCGGGGTGGGGTGTGGTGAACGGGTGGGGCCGGGAGCATGGTGAAGTGTTCCGCTGTATCGCGGTGAAAAGCTGACGCCGATCATCACAACCCACCCGCCAGCGTGAGAGGGCCATGAAGTACTTCCGCTCACCCGGCGCCGCCCAACGGTTCCTGTCCGCGTTCAGCGGCATCTCCCCCCATTTCCGACCCCGACGACACCTGATGGCCGCCACCGAATTACCGCCTCGAAATGACCTTCCGCTTCACCATCTGGGACCACATCACCCACAGCATCGGCCTGCCCGCCGCAGCCTGAACCAGGACCCGGAACCCGACCACACCACACCCTGGCGACCCGTCAGACGATCACCCGCCCGTCAACGTGACAACACCCTCAAGAAGGCCGCCAAGCACGGCCCGCCCGCCAACGACCCGTGGTGGACCGTCCGACTCATCCAAGCCAAACGCTGGCCCAAACAGGACTGGGACTCCGGAAACGTCCCCGAACTCTGGCCGAACGCCCGCGCCTGAAAATCCCCAGAAAGCGGCGTTCGTCTGTCAGTCGGCTACTCGTCCGGCTTCTCCAGAGCCTTCACTGCTTCGTTTTCAGCGCCGACCCTGCGGTAGGCCGCTGCCGACGCCTCACGAGCGGCCCGCACGTCGGCCGCTGGGCGGCCGGCCGCGAGCAGGGACTCGGCGAGCTCGTCCAGCGCCTTTGCCCGCCGGTACTGGTTGTTGGGTTCCTCGAACAAGGCGACGGCCTGCCTGCCGGCCTCTACGGCCAGCTCGGCCTCCCCAGCTTCCCGCAGCACGGTGCCGAGGTTGTTCCAGACGGTGGCTTCGCCGTGGTGGTCGCCGAGGTTCTGGTGTTGGGTGAGGGCGGTGCGGTGGGCCTGTTCGGCTTCCTCGTAGCGCCGCAGTTTCTCTAGTGCGAGGCCGAGGTTGTTCCAGGCGTTGGCTTCGCGGTGGTGGTCGCCGAGGTTCTGGTATTGGGTGAGGGCGGTGCGGTGGGCCTGTTCGGCTTCTTCGAAGCGCCGCAGCTCCGCCAGGACGAGGCCGAGGTTGTTCCAGACGGTGGCTTCGCGGTGGTGGTCGCCGAGGTTCTGGTATTGGGTGAGGGCGGTGCGGTGGGCCTGTTCGGCTTCTTCGAAGCGCCGCAGCTCTTCCAGCCCAGTGCCGAGGTTGCCCCAGGCGATCGCTTCTCCGGGCAGGTCGTGGCTGTCGCGTGCTGCGGTGAGGGCGACTTCGGCGACCTCCAGACGGCTTTCGAGGCGGCGGCGCAGGCCGAGGTAGGGGCCTAGGTAGGAGGAGAGGGCTTGGGTGATGTCGTGGTGGCCGGCGGTGTGGGCGGTGTGGACGGCGGCGATGAGGTTGGCGTGTTCCGCGTCCAGCCAGGCCAGCGCGTCCGCGCGGCCGGTGAACCGCCGCCCCCGGCCGTCTTCGGCGCGTGCCGGATCCACATGTGCATTCGCGTCTCGTGCCGTGAGGGTGTAGCGCTCCAGGAGTCGGCGCAGGGCGGTGGCGGTGTGGGCGGGGTGGCAGCGGGCTTGTTCGGTGGCGTAGGCGCGGACGAGGTCGTGCATGCGCCAGCGTCCGGTTTCGGGGTCCTGGCGGATCAGGCTGGCCTTGGAGAGGGCGATCAGCCGGGCCCGGATGTCTTTGAGTTTGCCGATGTCGGTGAACGCTGCGGCGGTCTCGGTGGACAGGTCGGGGCCGGGGTTGACGGCGAGGAGGCGGAACAGCTCGGCGTGGGTGGGGGCCAGCCGCTGGTAGGAGCGCTCGAGGACGGTCCGTACCGCCCGGTCCCCGTCCTCCAGCAGGTCGAGCCGCTCGCCGAGGTCCTCCAGGTACTCGGCGAGCCGGCCCGGCTTGAGGCTCCGTTCGGCCACGAGCTGGGCGGTGGCGACCTGCAACGCGAGTGGCAGGTACCCGCACAGCTCGGCGACCCTGGCCACCCCTTCGGGATCAGCGGCGATCCGCCTGTCCTTGGGAAGCGTGAGACGCAGCGCGGTGTCCATCACAGCGACGGCCCGCCCGGGAGTGAGGACGTCGAGGTCGACCAGACGCGCGCCCAGAGTAGTGGCGAAGTCGTCACGGGAAGTAACCAGAAGCCGGTGCGGCCCGCCCGCCGGGACCAGATGCTGCACCTGCCCGGCGGCGCAGGCGTTGTCCGCCAGGACCAGGACGCGCTCCCCGGCCCGGGTACGCGTGGCGAGCTGCGCGCGGTAGAGGGCCGCGCGTTGGTCGACGTCGGGCGGGATCCGCTCGGGGTCCGTGCCGAGGTAGCGCAGCGCGGTGTCCAGGGCCTGTCCGGCGTCGAGGGCGGTGTCGTCGTAGCCGTGCAGGTCGAGGAAGAGCACACCGGTGAACAGGCCCCGCCTGATTGCCTCGTGCCCGACGGCCAGGCCGAGCGTGGTCTTGCCCATGCCGCCCATTCCGAGTACGGACGCCACCACCACGGTCTCCGCGGCCGCTCCGCCGTCCCCGGCCGCCGGATTCAGGAGGGTCAGCAAGTCCTCCAACTCCTTCTCCCGGCCGATGAACCCGGCCGGGACGGCCCGGGGCGGAGCCAACGGCACCAGCACCACCCCGGCCACTTCAGGCACCGCCCCAGCGGCTCCCAACGCCTCCCCGGCAGGGCCGGGCTCGCCCGAAGACCCAGGGGCATGGATGTTCCTGTTGTTGTCGAATTCATCGAGGGTATCGACAAGATCTCCATGCATTTTGCGCCAGTGGAAGATATCTCCCAAAGGCTCTTCCAAAGGGAAGCCTTCCGCCTCGGAATGGGCCTTGCACGCGCTGAAGAAGGCGGACACCCTGTCCCATGACGGGATCCGGAAGACGCCGCCCTTCCCCTCCAGCAGCTCACTGATGACGCTGGTGTTCAGGACCCGACCGGACACCTTGACCAACTGCGGGCCGGTGGGGTTGCCGGCCCGGGCCTGCAACCGCTTCAACTGGCGCGCGAATTCGCGCAGCGCCTGCTGTGCCTGTGGGCTGTGTCCTGGCGCCATCGAGGCTCCCCTGCCTGTCCGTCTGCCTGCGCCGTCGGCCGTGTACGCGTGGATCCCGCGCGCAGGGCCAGGGCGTGTCCGTCCCCTGGTCCACGGACCGGCGGCCGCGCCGGTGGCCCTGGTGGTGTCTGGGCGTCTGGCAGCGGTCCGCGGTTGTCCGTGGCGGTCCGTGATCGTCCGCCGGACCGGCTTCTCACCCTAGTGCCCACCTGCGTCGACGTGGGCTGGTTCCGGAACGGTCCAGCTGTATCCGCAGATCGGCTCCAGGTCCTTTCGGCCCGGGATCGTGGTGGTCAAGCCGGCCGGCTGACCCGCACTCACCACGACCCGCAAGGGGAGGACCTGATGTCTCGCAAACAGCAGCACACCCGGAACAACAAGACCCCGCGCACCGCAGTGGTCCCCGAGCAGCCGACCGCACCCCACCAGGGGGACCCGGCCCCCGGCGAACAGCTCATCGGGCAGATCGCCCGCGGCGCCGCCTCCGGTGCCGTCCGCTCCGTCACCGACTGGATCATTGAGCAGATCAGCGAGCACCTCAGCTGACCAGCCGTCCTCGGGGGGCCGGCGTTCACCACCAGGCACCGGACCCCCGAGGACGGCCTCAGCAAGGGCCACCCCTCGTACCGCCAGGAAGAGAAGGGGACGACCGCCAGGCCGACGACGCGCTGCACTCCGGCCCAGGCCGTCCGCGCCAAGGCCGCGGCTCTCATTGCCGGCGGCGACCACGCGGCCGCCTGAACCACCGCTCAGAAACAGGAATAGACCTGAAATTCCCCGATGATTCAGGGCTCTTTCCCCACATCCCACCGGATCCGCGCCGGGGATGCGGCAGGATTTCCTGACAGCCGACCTCTGATACACGCCAGCCGGGGATTTCCGGCCACTCCGACGGCCCTCATCCCGTGCGATTTTCTCGGGATGAGGGCCCCAGTTCCGGCAGGATCCTCCAACACTGGCACTCCGATACACAGGATGGGTTCCGAGTCCTGGCTCTACACAGAGCATCACCTGACAGGCCGACCGGCCCCCACCTCATTTTCATGCTCCGTCACCACCCGCAGGGGGTCACCGAACCAGGCCCCCTCCTCCCGGCCAGCCTGCCCCGGAGCGCAGCGGAGGGGCTTTCACCTGGGCTGGAGCGCAGCGGAAGCCCAGGTGGGGCATGGAGCGGAGCGGAGTGCCCCAGGCCTCGCGCAGCGAGGCCAGCCTGACCGAAGGTCAGGCCACGGACACGCGGAGCGGGTCCGTCGACCGGCCGAAGGCCGGTCGCGAACGGAGGGCCGAAGGCCCGTAGGGACCCGCTCCGCGGG
>NZ_JBVHHW010000047.1:0-33409 GCF_055560875.1 Kitasatospora sp. NPDC023118 | reverse complement strand
GGAGGGACAACCACGCGCAAGCGTGCGAGTGTCCGTGAACCTCAACACCCCACCGGTGTTGGAATCCCCCGGCTTTAGCCGGGGGAGGATGTCAAGTAGTGGTCGGTGCCCGGCACGCACGATCAGGCGCTCGTCCACGTGGGCGCGCACCACGGTGACCTCGAAGGCGGTGCACAGCTCGTCGCCCGCCAGCGGCGTGGCGGCCTCCAGGCGGCACTCCGGCTGCACCGGGCACTGGGCGGCGCGCGGCGCCCGCACCAGTTCGCCGTCCAGCTCGGTCATCCCGGCCGCGGCGAACTTGCGCCGCTCGTGGCGGTAGCCCTGCTCGCGCTTGTGCGCGGCGACGGCGTCGACCTGCACTCGCCCTCGCGGCGCAGGTTGACGGCGGTCTGGGCGCTGTTGCCCAGGCCCAGCACGCAGGACTGGCCCAGCCACCAGGCCGAGGACATCGGTGCCAGGTTGGCGCTGCCGTCCTCGTTGCGCGAGCCGATCAGCACCACCGGGGTGCCGAAGTAGAGGACCTTGAGATCGGTGGCCTTGTGCACGGGAATCCGGCCGTCCTTGCGTCGAGTGATCGGTTGCCGGTCACCGGCGGGGAACGGACATCCAGTCCGGCGCCACGTGACCGGGATCACGCCGCAGGGGTGAAACCCCGTCACCCGGTTCGTCGATCTGATCACCGGAGTGATGAGTTCCACAAGCACGCAGAGCACGTACGGGGGACGACGCCATGGGTGATGACGGAGCAGGAGACGAACCTGTCGGGCCGGTCGGCGTGACCGGCGCCCGTTCCCGGTCGGGGGCGGCGGATGGGTGAGTCCACGGCGGCGAAGGCCGTCCGCAAGCTCACCGGCATGTGGTGGCCGGACGCGGACCCGGACAAGCTGCGCAAGGTCGCGGACGCCTGGGAGGCGATGGCCACCGCCATCGACAACGTCACCGTGCCGACCAACCAGGCCGCGGCGGCGATCGTCGCGAACAACCACGGTCCGGCCATCGACGCCTTCGGGAAGTTCTGGGGCCAGTACTACGGTGGCAAGGACGGCGCGGGCAAGGGCAAGGGCTGGCTGCCGGACGCCGCCGAAGCCTGCCGCAGCCTGGCCAAGGCGCTGCGGGACTTCGCCGCCGAGGTCGACAAGGCGATCAAGAAACTCGAAGAGGAAGCCGCGATCGTCGGCGCCACCCTGGTGGCCGGCACCGCGCTCGCCTTCTTCACCGCCGGCATCTCCGAGGGTGTTGCCGCGGGCGCCGCCGCGGGCATCGTCGCCACCGCCGCGGGCCTGGGCGTCGCCGTCTCCGAGACGATCGCCACCATCGCCGCCACCGTGCTGGTCGGCGCCGCGTTCGGTGCCGTCGAGGCCATCACCGTCGACCTCGCCGTCGCCCAGCCGATCCGGGTCGAACTCTTCGACGACGGCGGCTACAGCTTCAAGGAGGCCGTCGACTCCGCCGAGACCGGCGGCATCATGGGCGGCGCCGGCGGCGGTTTCGGAGCCGGCGCCCGCGCCGTCTCCACCGCGGCCGGCGGCGCCGAGGGCGCCTCGGTCGCCCTCGCGGGCCTGGCCAAGGTCGCGGGCGCCGCGGACTCCATGCCCGGCCGGATGATCACCGGCGCCGGCCTCAGCTACGGCTACGACGCGGCCTTCAAGACCGGCCCGGTCATGCCGCTGGACCTCGTCCTCGGGGCCGTCGGCGGCGCGGCCGCGCCGGGGGGACGCAAGGGTTCCGCCGACAGCGGTCCGTACGTCCCCAAGCACGCCAGACCGGTCGAGCTGCCGATGCCCGGCCGGCTGCCCCCGCGCGAGTACGTGGAGGACCACCCGAGCACCGCGAAGGTGACCACGGAGCTGGCGCGCGTGCCACCCGAGGTCTTCAACAAGGTCTGGGACTACCTGAAAGCGGTCCCGGGCGGCGGGATCAGCATCGGCCCCCGGCCCATCACGGAGCTTCCGGGCGGTTTCGGCCTCGGCGGCGTCAGACCGGTGGGAGGCAGCGCGCCGGCGGAACACGTACCCGGCATGTACCTGCCCGACCAGCGCAGGCTCCTGATCAATTCGAATGCCGAGACGCCGAGCAGCGTCGCGGTCCACGAGTTCGGGCACGCGGTCGACGAGGCCTACGGCTTCAAGAGCCGCCAGCCGGACTGGCTGCATGCGCAGCAGCAGGTCATGGACCGGATCGGCGACAAACTGGACGCGTACATCCGCCAGCCGCACGAGTACTTCGCCGAGGCGTTCAACAACTGGACCGCCGGGAAGCTGAAGAAGTTCACGTTCGGCGACCGCGAGGCGGCGAAGATCCTGAAGGAGTATTTTGAGCGAGCATTCTGAGCCCTACGAGGTCGCCGGGAACCCGATGCTCGACGCCGACGGCGTCACCATCTGGCAGCGCTACGGCGGCAGGACCGCGCAGGGGTACCTCTACGACGGGTGGCACAAGATCCAGCCCGGCGACCCCCGCTACGAGGAACTGCTCCCGCAGGCACGGCTGAATCCGCAGGACACGGACGACGACGATGACGACGACCTGGACGACGACGACCTGGACGACGACGACCTGGACGAGGGCCAGGGCGCGGTCCACCCCGAGACGATGGCCATGCTGATGGAGATGCAGCGCAGGACGCGCGAGCGCAACGCGGGGCAGTAGCGTCGGTCGCCCCCTCACGCCTCGGGCCGGCCGGGCCTCGCACCGTCGAGCCCGGCCGCCCCTCTTTCCCGCCCGGGACGCCTCAGGCCAGGCCGCGGGCGGCCACCGTACGGGCCTGGCCGTCGAGCAGCCGGTAGGACAGGCCCACCACGGCCACCCGGCCCTCGGCCATCCGGGCGGCCAGCAGCTGGGAGCGCTCCAGCAGCAGGTCCACGGTCTGGCGGATGTGCTCGTCCACGATCGCGTCCGGGTCCTCGATGCCCGCCGCCCGCGCCGACAGCACGCTCGGGGTCACCCGCTCCACCACGTCCCGCACGAAGCCGCCCGGCAGCCGCCCCTGCTCCAGGGAGTCCAGGGCCGCCGCCACCGCGCCGCAGGAGTCGTGCCCCAGCACCACCACCAGCGGGCAGTCCAGCACCGCCACCCCGTACTCGATGCTGCCCAGCGCCTCCGCACCGGTCACATGGCCCGCGGTGCGCACCACGAACAGGTCGCCCAGGCCCTGGTCGAAGATGATCTCGGCGGCCAGGCGGGAGTCCGAGCAGCCGAACAGCACCGCGAAGGGCTTCTGCCCCGGGGCGAGCGCCGCGCGGCGCCCGGCGTCCTGGTTGGGGTGCTCGGGGCCGCCGGCGACGAACCGGGCGTTGCCCTCCAGCAGCACCCGCAGCGCCTCGCCGGGGTCGGATATCGGGTCGGATATCGGAGAGGGGATCATGCCTGCCACCCTAGATCGCCGCAGATGGGGGCCGCCCGCCGGGGCACGGCTCCCCGGCGGTGGGCACGGCGGGGGCGGGCGCCGACGGGCGGCGCCGGGCGGGGGGAGGGGACGGTTGTCGCAGGCACTGGGTACGGTGGCTGGTGTGTCCTCCCGTACGCCCCGCGCGTCCCGTGTGCCCCTGGCCGACCTGGTGCGCCTGCGCCAGGCCCGTGACCGGATGGACCGCGAGTACGACCAGCCGCTGGACGTGCCGGCGCTGGCCGCTACCGCGCTGATGTCGCCGGGGCACTTCTCGCGCAGCTTCCGCGCCGCGTACGGGGAGACCCCGTACAGCTACCTCATGACCCGCCGGATCGAGCGGGCCAAGGCGCTGCTGCGGCGCGGGGACCTGAGCGTGACGGAGGTGTGCATGGCGGTGGGCTGTACCTCGCTGGGCTCGTTCAGCACCCGCTTCACCGAGCTGGTGGGGCAGAGCCCCAGCGCCTACCGGGCCCGCGACCACGCCGACGGCGAGCCGATCCCGGCGTGCGTCGCCAAGGTCCGCACCCGCCCGGTGCGGCGTACGCAGGCGTAGGGCGGGCCCTCTCCCGTAGCGTGACGGGTATGAGCATCGAACTCGCCCAGTGTTTCATCGCCGTCGACGACCACGACAAGGCGCTCGCCTTCTACCGCGACGTGCTCGGCTTCGAGGTGCGCAACGACGTCGGCTTCGAGGGGATGCGCTGGGTGACGGTCGGATCCCCCGACCAGCCCGGCGTGGAGATCGTCCTGGAGCCGCCGCTGGCCGACCCGCACGCCTCCGAGGACGACCGCCAGGCCGCCGCCGAACTGCTGGCCAAGGGCCTGCTGCGCGGGGTCATCTTCCGCACCGACGACTGCGACGCCACCTTCGAGCGGATCCGCGCGGCCGGCGCCGAGGTGCTCCAGGAGCCGATGGACCAGCCCTACGGGGTGCGCGACTGCGCCTTCCGCGACCCGGCGGGCAACATGCTGCGCTTCAACCAGCCGCGCGCGAAGTAGCCGTCAGCTCCCGCCCGTCGCAGGGCCCAGGCGGTGGAAGACCAGCCAGGCCTGCGCCCCCTGGGCCAGGGCCACGGCCGGGAGCACCGACCAGGGCAGCAGGCCGGCCAGGGCGAGCGGGGGCAGTGCGAGCGCCGCGACCGCGAGGACGGGCAGGGTGCTCAGCAGGCTGACGCGCAGCCGGATGCGGTGGGGCATCGGGCTGGTCGTCATGACGCCCGGCGGGCGTGGTCGAGGAAGGCGCGCAGGTCGGCCCAGGCGTCGGCGGGGGCGGTGGGGTCGTCGGACATGGCGGCCGGGTCCTCGCGCCAGGCGGTGCGCACGGCGGCGGACAGGGTGGTGTCGGCGCCGCTGAAGAGGCGGGAGAGCTCGTCCAGGCGGTCGGCGACGCGGCGCACCCGGGGGTCGGCGGGGTCGGTGCCGGCGCTGCGCAGTTCCTCGGCGCGGCGGTAGAGCTGGGGCCATTCGACCTCCAGCAGGTAGTGGGCGGCCGGCCCGAGGGCGGCGGCGTGGTCGGCGAGGGCGTGCAGCTGGTCCTCGTCGAGGTGGCGGCGCAGGGCCTCGTCGGCGGCGGGTCCCGTGCCGCCGACGGCCTGGAGCAGGCGCAGCAGGTCGGCGGTGCCGGGGGAGCGTTCGGCGGCGAGTTCGGCGTGCAGGTGGGTGAGGCGCTCGCGCAGGGTGTGCAGGGCGGCGAGGGAGGACTCGGTGGCGGCCAGGTGCTCGCGCACCAGCCGCAGCGGGTCGACGCCGGCGTCCAGGCAGGTGGCGATGGTCTCCAGGCCCAGGCCCAGGCGGCGCAGGGCGAGGATCTGGTAGAGGCGCACCACGTCCTGCTCGGTGTAGGCGCGGTGGCCGGAGGCG
Source organism: Kitasatospora sp. NPDC023118 (assembly GCF_055560875.1). Taxonomy (NCBI): domain Bacteria; kingdom Bacillati; phylum Actinomycetota; class Actinomycetes; order Kitasatosporales; family Streptomycetaceae; genus Kitasatospora; species Kitasatospora sp. NPDC023118. Next base: position 28,161 of record NZ_JBVHHW010000047.1, on the reverse strand, counting down.
GTGCGCCGGGAGGGGCTGAGCAGGCCGATCTGGTCCCAGTGGTGCAGGGTGCGTACGGTCAGGCCGCTCGCCTCGGCGAGCGGGCCGACCTTCCAGGTCTGTCCGGAGGAGGTCATGGCACGAGCATCCCTCCTGACGTCGCGTGAGGTGCAAGCCCGGGGCCGGGTGCGGGTTCGCGCGCGGGCTCAGGCGCGGGCGGGCAGCGGGTAGTCGGGCAGGGCGATGTCGCCGGCCTTGGCGAACTGGGCGGCGAGGATGGTGCGCAGCGGCCAGCGGCCCATCCAGCGCATGGAGGCGGCGCGCAGGCGGATCATCAGGGCGGTGTCGGGGGCGTAGCCGTTCATGCCGCCGGGCGGCAGCTCCTGGGCGCGGGTCGCATAGGGGCGCATCCGCTCCTCGTAGCGGGCGAAGGCGGCGGTGAAGTCGCCTGCGGCGGAGGCGAGTTCACCGGCCAGCAGGTAGCCGCCGACCAGGGCCAGGCTGGTGCCCAGGCCGGTGAGCGGGCTGGGGCTGTAGCCGGCGTCGCCGAGCAGGGCGACGCGCCCGCGGGTGTAGTGGTCGAGGCGGATCTGGCCGTAGGAGTCGAAGGCGAAGTCCCCGGCGGTGGACATCCCGGCGAGCAGGCGGTCCACCTCCCAACCGGCCCCGGCGAAGCGCTCGGTGAGCAGCCGGCGCTGGGCGGCGCCGTCGCGGCGGTCGAGGGGGAGCGGGTCGGAGCGGAAGCTCAGGGCGGCCTTGACCTCGCCGGGCAGCCGACCCGGGCGAGCGGCGGCGACCAGGCCGCCGGGGGCGTTGTACATCAGGAACCAGCTGTCGAGGCCGCGGGCGAGGGCGGGGTCGTGGACGGTGAACCAGGCGGTGTAGCCGCCGAGCGGGCGGTAGTGGTCCTCCTCGGAGCCGAAGGCCAGGCGCCGTACGACCGAGTGCAGGCCGTCGGCGCCGACGACGAGGTGGAAACGGCGGGCGGGAGCGTTCTCGAAGTGGACGGTGACGCCCTCGGCGTCCTCGGCCAGGGCGGTGATGCTGTCGCCGTAGCGGTACTCGACGCCGTCGGTGGCCTGGCGGAGCAGGTCGGCGAGGTCGCCGCGCAGGATCTCGATCTCGGAGACGATGCCCTCGCCCTCGAACAGCTCGACGGGCATCCGGGCGGTCAGCCTCCCGCGGCGGTCGACCAGGGCGATGCCCCTCTGCTCCACGCACAGCGCGCGGGCCCGCTCCATCAGGCCCATCCGCTCGATGACGGCGCGTCCGGCGCCGCGCAGGTCGACGGTCTGCCCGCCGGGGCGCGGGCCGGGGGCGCGCTCGACGACGACGGGGTTGAAGCCGTGACGGCGCAGCCAGTAGGCGAGGGCGGGGCCGGCGATGCCGGCGCCCGAGATGAGGATGTCGGTGTTCTCCATGCCCGCGACCGTACGCCGTACGCATGGTGCCCAACAAGCCCTGTACTGCGGTTATTTGAGATTGGAGCACTAGTGCACTAGGGCGCTTCGGGGGTGCTGCGGGGCGGTTTCCGGGGGTCGTGCGGGCTTCGCGCAGGCGGGCGGCCGGGCGGGGTGCACTAGTGCGCGGCGGGCCCCGCCCGGTGCGGGCCGCTGCTCGCCGCCCCGCGCGCCCCGCTGACCACTGAGCCCGCGCCCGAAGGCCCGCGCCCGCACCCGGTACGAACCGGGTGCGGGCGCGGGCGTGTGGGGGCCTGAGGGTGTCAGGAGACCGGGTCCGCGGGCGCGCCCATCAGGGCGTGCAGCAGGTCCTCGCCCAGGCCCAGGCCGGTCCGCGACTCGTCCGACAGGCCGTAGTCGCGGTACCACTCCGTGGGCGCCTCCGGGTGCGGGCCGCTGACCGCCACCCGGCCCGCGCCGTAGGAGGCGACCACGGCGGCGGCGCGGTCGTTGGTGTAGCGGGCCAGCACATCCACGTCCGAGCCGTCCACGTCGAAGTACGGGCCGTCCTGGAAGTACATCCGCTGCGGGTGCCCGCGCCAGGCGACGTCGACCAGGTGGTCCCGGTCGTCGGTGACGGTGGCGCCCTGGGAGCGGATGTACTGGCCGGAGTCGCCCGGCAGGAGGCCGTAGCCCGGGTCCTCGCCGGCCAGGTAGCCGCCCATGCACAGGCCCAGGTAGCGCCCGCCGCCACGCACGTAGGCACGCACCAGCTCCGGGGAGAAGCCCCGGTCGCGCTTCAGCAGGCCCCAAGCGGTGGTCACCTCCTGGCCGTTGGTGCCGCCCGGCTGCACGTACAGGGCGGCCCCGGCGAGCGCGTCCGGGCCGAAGCGCGTCTCCTCGTCCGGGCCGATGTAGCGCACCGTGAAGCCGTCGTGCTCCAGCATGTCGTGCGCCGCCTCCGGGCAGCCGTCGCAGGCCGCCGGACCCCGGTAGACCAGGGCGAGCGGGCTGCCGCCCGGGGCCACCGCCTGGGGGGTGCCCCTTCGGGGTTCGTCGCCACCGCGGTCGTCGCCCCGCTCGTCGGCCGACGGCGGCGCCCCGCAGGCCGTCGCCACCAGCACCGCCGTCGCCACCGCCAGCGCCGCCGCGCTCCGCCGCAGCCCAGCCCACATGTCCCGCACTCCCGCCGCCCTCCCCGGGCCCTCCGCCGTACGCCGCCACGACGCTACGTCCCAACAGCACCGCGGCGCACACCAGCCCCCCTGATCGGGTGAATGCCGGTGCGGAGGCTGACGCCCGGGGGGCGCTAGGGGGTATCGGACCTACCCTGTCCCCGCTGCAGCGCCGTCACCACCGCCGACAGGTCCCGCTCCGCGATCGACGGGTCCGCCAGCAGCACCTGGCGGGCCGCCGCCAGCACCGGGCCGCCGCCCGCCAGGGCGAGGTCCTTGGCCGCCAGGCGGACGGGGAAGTCCGACTGCGTGCTGCGCGCCCGGGCCACCACCCCCGCGAGCGGCCCGGACGCCAGCGCCTCCACGGCCACCTCCGGCGGCACGCCCAACTCCCCGGCCGCCGCCAGCACTTCGCCCACCACCGTGACCGAGGCCACGACCGCGCCGATCATCACCACCTTCAGCGCCGCCCCCGCACCCGGGCCGCCGCAGCGCCGCACCCGGCCCAGGTGCTCCAGGACGGGCCGGGCGCGCTCCAGGTCGGCGACCTCGCCGCCCGCGTACACCGCCAGGTCCCCGCTGGCCGCCGGGCCCACGCTGCCCATCACCGGCGCGTCCACCATGCCCACGCCGTCCGGCAGTCGGGCGCGCAGCTCGGCGACCGCGCGCGGCCCGACCGAGGACATGTCGATCCACAGCGTGCCCGGGGCCAGGGCCGCCGTGAACCGCCCGGCCACCTCGGCCAGCGCCGCCGGGTCGGACAGCATGGTCACCACGACGTCCGCCCCGGCCACCGCCTCGGCCGGGCTCCCGGCCTCCGCGAGGCCCTCGGCACGGCCGGGCGAACGGTTCCAGACGGTCAACGGGTAGCCGGCGGCGGCGAGGCGACGGGCCATCGGCTGCCCCATCCGGCCCAGGCCCAGAAAAGCGATCTTCTCCATGGCCACCACGCTAGGCAGCCATGAGGCAGGCGACAAACGAATGTCTCGCATGATAGCCATGCGGAATGGACATGGCTTGGCTGGACGTCTTCCGCACCGTCGCCCACCTGGGCTCCTTCACCGCCGCCGGGGAGCGCCTCGGCTTCACCCAGTCCGCGATCTCCCGCCAGATCGCCAGCCTGGAAACCGAGTTGGGCACCCCGCTGTTCGACCGACTGGCCCGCGGCGTACGGCTCACCGAGCACGGCCGCGCGCTGCTCCCGCACGCCGAAGCCCTGCTGGACCGCCTGGACACCACCCGGCGCGACCTCGCCGCGCTCACCGACCTGAGCGCCGGACGGCTACGCGTGGGCGCCTTCGACAGCGCCAACGCCGAACTCGTCCCCCGCGCCCTCGCGGCCTTCCACGCCGCCCACCCGCACGTGGAGATCGGCCTCACCGAGGGGCTCTCGGCGCACCTGCTGGACCAGCTGGCCGACGCCGCGATCGACCTCGCCGTGGTCGCCTCCTACTCCCGCAATGCCTACGAAACCGACCAGTTCGACGTCGCGCCGCTACTCGACGACCCGGTGCTGGTCGCCCTGCCGCGCGGCCACCGCCTCGCCCGCCGACGCCGCCTGCGACTGGTCGAACTCGCCGACGAACCGTGGATCGCCGCCCGCCGTCACCCCGAGACCACCCTGCTCGCCGCCTGTCTGCGCAGGGGCTTCCAGCCCCGGATCGAGTACGCCGTCGGCGCCTGGACCGCCAAACTCGGCCTGGTCGCCGCCGGGATGGGCCCCACCCTCATCCCCTCCCTGGCCGCCCGCGCCGCCCGCCCCGACATCGCCCTGGTCCCGCTGCACCCGGACGACACCCCCGTACGGCACGTCTACACGGTGACGCGAAAGGGGCAGCGAGTGGCGCCGGCGGTGGCCGGCTTCCTGCGGTTCCTGCGGGTGGGAGCGGGCCGTTGACCCAGCTGCTCGAACAGCTCAGCCGGCGGGTCACGGGCAGGCCCTGAACCGGGGCCGTCCCCCCGGCGGTAACTCGGTGGCGGCAAGGGATCGTTGTGGGTGAGCATGCGGGGTATGACCGAGCGACCCGAGCGATGGACCCAGGCGAGCGTGTACCCCGACATGTGGGCCGATCCGGCCGACGACCCCCGCGACAGCGACGGCCCCTCGCCGGAAGGCGAACTCGCCACGCTGGAGGACTACCTGACCAACTACCGCCTCACCGTGCGGATGAAGTGCGAGGGTCTGGACGCCGAGCAGCTGGCCCGGCGCGCGGTGCCGCCGTCGACGATGTCGCTGCTCGGGCTGGTGCGGCACCTGGCCGAGGTGGAACGGGACTGGCGCAACTGGATCACCGACGGCGAGCCGCTGCCGAAGCTGTACGGCGCGCGGGACGCGGACTTCGACGGGGCCGTCGCCGACCCGGCCGTGGTCGAGGCCGCGTGGCGCAACCTGGCACGGGAGCAGGCCGCCACCGACGCCGCGCTGGCCGAACACCCGGACCTGGTGGAGCGGTTGGGCAAGCACGGGGTATCGGTGCGGGAGCTGCTGGTGCACCGCGTCGAGGAGTACGCCCGGCACTGCGGGCACGCCGACCTGCTGCGGGAGTGCGTGGACGGCCGGGTGGGCCAGTGAGGGCGGCGCTCGCCGGCTTCGGCTGAGCGCCACGCCGGTCCGGCGCTCAGCAGGTGGCGTCGGCCGCCGGCAGGACGCCGGTCAACAGGTAGGCGTCGACGGCCTGTTGGGCGCACGGTCGGTATCCGTTGAGGTAGACGGTGCGGACCCGGCCGGAGACGGTGAGCAGACGGGAGGCGCTCATCCGGGCGGCACCGCCGAGGCGGTGGCAGGGTCGTCAGGTTCTGGAGACAGTCTGTCGACCACCACACCGCCCGTCGATTACCCGGCCAACGATGCGAGACGGGCCACTAGCGCTCGGCCGTCCCCGCGATGCTCCGGCAGGCCTCCAGCAGCGGCGCCAGCCGGCGCGAGGACGCGGCGGGGCGCACGGCCAGATAGGTCTGCAGGGCCAGCGGCTCGGCGAAGGGGCGGAACACCGTACGGCCGCTCGGCAGGACCTCGGCCTGGGACGCGTAGAAGACCGTCCAGCTGGGCCGGCCCGCGCCGATCGCGGCCAGCGTGTCCTGGTCGGTGGTGAACTCCGGCCCGAGCAGCGGCTCCACGCCCGCCGCCCGGCAGGCGCCGGTGACCAGGTCCACCAGGTGCGGGTTGGCCTCGCGCGGCGCGATCCGCAGCGGCAGCGCGGCCAGGTCCGCCACCGACACCGCCTCGGCCGCGGCCAGCGGGTGGTCCGCCGGCAGTGCCGCCACCAGCGGATCCGGCCACACCGGCAGCAGTTCCAGGCCCGGGCTGCGGTCCAGGCCGCGCACGAAGGCCGCGTCCAACTCCCCGTCGCGCACCTGCTGCAGGCGCACCGACGCCCGCGCGCTGCACAACTCCACCACCAGCTGCGGGCTCCGCTCGGCCAGTGCCGCCAGCAGGCGCTCCAGCCGCGCGCCCAGCCCGATGTTGGTGCCGATGCGCAGCACCTGCGCCGGCTCGCCGCGCTGCTCGGCCATCGCCTCGACGGCCGCCCGCTCGGCCGCCAGGATCGCCCGGGCATGCGGCAGGAACGCGCCACCCGCCGCCGTCAGCGCCACCGCACGGGTCGTGCGGTCGAACAGCTCAACGCCCAACTCGCGCTCCAGGCGCCGCACTTGCTGGCTCACCGTCGGCTGGACGATGCGCAGCCGCTCGGCCGCCCGCCCGAAGTGCAACTCCTCGGCGACCGCCAGGAAGTACCGGACCTGCCGCAGCTCCACACCCGCCCCCTCATTGATCATGATTCCTGATGAGTGTACGAGTCGGATGCGCCTTGGACGCGCGCCCCTCACGCGGTGGACTGGACCCGGCCGGAAAGACCGGCCACCAGCAGGACCGGCCACCACGATCCGAGGAGAACCGACATGCCGTACGCCACCGTCCAGGGCACCCGACTCTTCTACCGCGACCACGGCGCCGGCCGCCCGCTGCTGTTCGTCCACGGCTGGGCCACCAGCGGCCGGGTGTGGGAGGCCCAGCTCGCCGACCTCGCCGCCGACCACCGGGTGATCGCGCTCGACTGCCGGGGCTGCGGCCGCTCCGACCGCCCCGAGGACGGCCACACCCTGGCCGCCAACGTCGCCGACCTGCTCTGCCTGATCGACATCCTGGACCTCGACTCGCCCGTCCTGGTCGGCAGCTCGATCGGCGCCACCTTCGCCCTGGCGGCCGCCGCGGCCGCACCCGAGCTCGTCGGCGGGGTCGTCTCCGTCGACGGCTCCGGCCACTGGCCCGGCACCGGCATGGTCGCCGAACTGCGCGAACTCAGCGCCCGCCTCGCCGCCGACCGCGCCGCCCTGGTACGGGAGTGGATCCCCACCTGGTACGGGAGCGCGGCAAGCCCCGAACTGCACCAGCGCACCATCGCGCAGGTCCTCGACTCCAGCCCCGCCATCGACAACCTCCTCACCGAGGCCGCCACCTACGACCCGCGCGGCCTACTGCCCACCCTCGACCTGCCCGTCGCCTTCCTCCACGGTGACCAGGAGACCCAGATCCCCCTGGAGGTCTCCCGCACCCTCGCCGACCTCGCCCCGCACGGCAGCCTGCACATCGTCGAGGGCTCCGGCCACATGATCCACGAGGAGCAGCCCGCCGCGTTCAACCGGCTGCTGCGCGCGGTGGTGCGGGACATGGCGGGCTCGGCGGTCGGGTGACTACTGCGCCGACGGGCTACTGCGCCGACGGGACGGGCCCGGAGCGCCGGGGCGCTCGTCGGGCCAGTCCGCCACGGGCCCCTCGGGCAGAACCGACCGATCGAAATGGTGATCGATTGCCCCATGATCATGGGCCTTTCGGCGCCTAGCCCGGTCACGTGACGACGACGAAGAACACCGCCCCCGCCCCCGCTGCCGCCCCCGTCCTGGCACGCCGCGCCGAGGCCGCGACCTGCGCCGACCTGAGCGCCGCCGTGACGCTGCTCGCCGAAACGGCCCCCGGCGAGGGCGGCTTCACCGTCTACCGCTCCACCTTCGCCGAGGGCGCCGCCGGGGCCCAGGGGGCCTGAGGCCGCTCGACGGGCCGGGGCCAGCGGGTTGTGAAACGGTGGAAGACCGGAGGTCCTGGCTGCGAGAGCCGCGAGAGGAGTCGCCATGTCGTCGAAGCGCCGCCGTAAGAAGAAGGCCCGGGCCAGGCGCGGGGCCAACCACGGCCGCCGCCCCCAGTGCTGAACGGCTGAACGCCTGACCGTACGGCCGCCGACGGCCGTACGGTCAGGCGCGCCCACTCAAAGGGCTGGGGGCGGGGCACCATCCGGCTACAGTGCAGCAGCTTGCCCAGCTCCTCCTGGGTGTAGTTGGCCAGCTCCCGGTAAAACCGCAGCTCCTCGCCGAACAACTCGGCCGAACTGACCGTCAACTCCCGCTTGAACCGCCGATGTGCCACAGCTGGCCCCCTCACGCACCACGTGCCCCTGGCACCTGATTTCGGCCATCACCGTGTCTCCGCATCCCGGACCATTGAGACCGGAACGCAATCATCTGCATGTATAGCGTGATTGCGCACTACCTTCGCGCTCCCTCATTCGCCCCCCGAGGAACTCCGCCATGGGAAGCACTACCGTAGGGACGCCAGGCGACGGCCACCCGTGACGTCTGCGGCCCGGCCCGCCTGTGGAGGGCCGGGCGTCAGGATCGGGCGTCACGGCTGGGCGAGGTAGGCGGCGACGAAGGCGTCCAGGTCGGTGAGCGCGGCGGCGAGGTCGGCCGGGGTGAGCTGCTTGGCGGCGGCACCGGTGGCCAGGAAGTGGCCGAGCGCGGCCTGGCAGGTGGGGACGGGGGCGGAGGCCGCCGGGACGGCGCAAGTGATCTCCTGGGCCGGGCCGCCGGGGCTCTGGAAGGTCAGCAGGGCGACCGTGCGGTCGGGGCCTCCGGTGGTGGGCAGGTTCGGCTCGCGGGCGCCCGCCGGGACGCCGACGGCGGTGAGCAGCAGGCCCGGGGCGTGGGAGGTGACCGGGTGGAGCCGGTCGGCGGGCAGGCGGGGCGGGGCGTTGCAGGTGTTGGGGGCGGCCCCGGCCTGGGGGATGAAGCCGCAGGCCAGGTCGATGTTGGTCTGGGCACCGCCGCTGACGAAGACGCCCTGGACGACCGAGGTGAAGCGGGCGTTGGCCGGGTCGGCGACCGGGGCGCCGGGGTGGACGTAGGCCTCTTCCCCGCCGTCGGCGGAGAAGAAGACCACGTCGCAGGTCCAGCCGCTCGGCGCGACCAGGTAGTGCACCTCGCCCGGGTAGCGGGCGCCGTACACCGCCGCCGTCGGGGGCAGGGTGACGCCGCCCGGCAGCGCCACCGAGGCCGGTACGGCGCCCAGCGGCGGCAGGCCGGGGCCGGTCCACTCCGCCGGGCACGCCTGCACGGGCACCGTCACGGCCGCGGCCGCGGGAGCGGCCCCGGAGGCGAGCGGCCCGCCCGCGAAGAGCAGTGCCGCCGCGGCCAGGACCCCCGCTCGGCGGCGACGGGATGTGCCACGCATGCTGCACCTCCAGGAACGCGGCCAAGGCCCCACCATCAGCGTAGGCACGCCGCCACCGCCCCCGCGCGCCGGACGGCCGCCGGCCCGCAGGCCCTGGAACTGACATTCCGCCAGGGCCGCCGGGACCCCGGACGACCACGTCGGGTGCCGGAGGCCGTCAGTGGTCACCGAGATGCCCGACGCCTGACAGTCCGGACAAGGCCGCTACTCCAAAGCGCCGGACGATGCCCCCGGGCACCACCGCGAACAGGTACCACAGCGCCCCGCCGCCGCAGCCGTCACCGGCAGCACGGCCAGCAGGGCCGGTAGCCGACGGCGGCTCACCGCAGGGCCCCCTCGGCGCCGGCCCGCTCGTCCGCCCGGGCCCGGGCGCGGGCGCGGGTGCGGACCTCGGCGACGGCGGGGCAGGTGGCGTAGACGCGAGCCAGGTGGGCGAGGTGGTCGGCCTCGCCGTCCAGGGCGCGCGGCGGTTCGGCCTCCGTGACCGCCACCGACGGTGCGCCGCCCGGCGGCGGTGCGCCTTCCGGCCGGGCGGCGGGATGCGGGCCGGCGCCGGCCGCGGCGCGTTCCAGGGCGGCGGCCAGGGCCGCGGCCTCGGCGGTGGCGGCGGCGTGGGAGGAAGGCGGCGGGAAGCGCCGGGTGGCGAGCTCCAGCCACTCGGAGGTGCGCGGGTCCAGGTGCTGGCGCAGGATCAGCCGGGCGTCGTGGATCTCGATGATCCGCCGGTACAGCGCGAACTGCGGGTCGCGCAGGGGCAGCGGCAGGCGGCGGGCCGGGTCGAGGGCGATCTCGGGCAGCACGGTGTGCAGGTCGCGCCAGAGCGGGGCGAGCGCCCGGTAGCGGCGGTGGGCCCGCAGCCAGCCGCGCACCGCCCCCGACACGGCCGGCCACAGCGTGCTGCCCAGCCCGGCTGCGATCAGCGCCGCGCACAGCGCGCCCAGGACCGCGCACAGCGTGTCCTCGGGGCCGTCCTGGGCGCCGGTGGTGGCCGCGCGCAGCACGTCGTCCACGCTCCAGGCGTTCCACAGCAGTCCGGCCGCCAGCCCGCCGGTGAGCAGCCGCAGCCCGGTGCCCAGCCGGCCGGGCCCGGCGGTGCGGGCGCGCCGGAGCAGCTCGCGCAGCAGCGCGGTCAGGCACAGCGCGGTGTGGACCATGCCGACGACGGTGTAGCCGGCCAGCGCCAGGCGGGCGGACAGGGTGGGCGCGACGGTCAGGCTGCCGCCGGACAGCCGGGGCGCGGCGACGGCGATCAGCACCACCCGCAGGCCCAGCACCGCGCCCAGCAGCGCCAGCCGGGAGCGCACGGCGCGCCGGGCGGGCTCACCACGCAGAGGCTCACCGTGCAAGGCCTCACCGGGCAAGGGCTCGCCTCGTACGGGCCCGCCGGGCAGGGGATGCCCCGGCGCGGGTTCGGTCGTGCGCAGCGCCAGCGCGAGCAGCCGGATCGCCGCGGCCGCGCCGTCCCGCAGGGCGTCGCCGAGCACGATCGCCGCGATCGCGAGCACCGATACCCCGGCGTCCTGCACCGCCCGTACGGTCGGCGGGGCGAGCACCAGCAGGGCGGTGCCCAGCAGGGCCGTCCCGGAGCAGGTGTAGCGGGCGGCGGCGCGCGGGTTGATCCGGCTGCGGGCGAAGTGGGCGGCGCTGAGCACGAAGAACAGTCCGACCGGGTAGAGGGACAGTTCGCTCACGGCCGCCGCGCCTGCGGCCCGTCAACTGACAGCAGGAAGCCCAGCGCGTCCAGGGCGCCGGGCGAGCCCGGCAGGCCCGGCGACGGCGCGGGTCCGGGCGGCCCGGCCGCGTCCGCCCGCGCCGCCCGGCTCAGGATCAGCGAGGCCAGCAGCTCCGCCTCGCGCTCCTGCGGCTCGTCGTAACGGGTGCGCCCCAGCACCCGCCGCACCAGCGAGGGGGACAGGTGCGGCAGCAGCGCGGCGGCCGGGTCCAGCGGCGCGGAGCCGGCGTGGTCGAGCATCAGGTGGGCGATCTCGTGCACCAGGATGTGCCGCTGGTGCAGCGCGCCGGTGTCCGCCGCGTAGACGATGTAGTCCGCCTCCTGGGTGGAGACCAGCAGCCCGCACGGGGCGTGCGGGCGCGCCGGCACCGGCAGCAGCTCGATCGGCCGCCCGCGCCGCGCGGCCAGCCGCTCCAGCAGCACCGCCGGGTCGAACGGGCGCGGCAGCTCCACCTGTTCGGCGATCCGCCGGCAGCGCCGCAGCGTGGACCGGCGGCCCCGGCCACGCCGTAAGTCATCCCACAAGCCGAGCTCCCCTCCCAGCTCCCGTCCCTGCTCTTGTCGGAACGCTCCTCAGGGCGAGGGGCGCTTGCGCGCCGCGTCCCGGCGGGCGATGACGTCGACCAGCTCGCTGACGGTGTCCAGGCCCTCCGGCGACAGGCCCACCGCCCGCAGCGCCAGGCTGCGCACGCCGGCGTCGCGCAGCGCGCCCAGCAGCGCCAGCTCCTTGGCGATCTCGGCGCCCTGCCGCTCGTCGAAGAAGTAGGCGGGCGGGACCTGGAAGAACTGGGCCAGCGCCTCCAGGTGGCGCTTGGTCGGGTTGTCCCGACGCCCGGTGCGCAGCTGCCACAGGTAGGTGGTGGAGAAGGACTCCCCGGTCGCCTCACGGCAGGCCCGGGCCACCTCCTCGTTGGTGTACTGCTCGCGGTCGGGGCGGCGGACGGTGTGGAACAGCGCCTCGATCCGGGCCGAGAGCCCGCTCACCTCCCCGGGGCCGCCCGACTCCGCGGACCCGCCCTCCGGACCCTGCGGCCCCTGCGTCCGCACCTGAACGACGTCCCCCGTCGACTCCGCCATGCCCCACCTTCCTCGCTCCGGGCCCTCCGCGTCGCGATCCCGACGGACGGGGCAGGGCCGGCCAGGTCACGATAGCCGAAGGCCGTCAGCTGGCGTGGATCCGAAGATACCCACGATCAATACCAGTTGACTCGCGTAGCGTCGGCTGACATCCGGGAAAGCCGGCCCGCAGGCGCATCCGATCCATCCGTACTGACGAATCCTCACATCGATACGTGTCGCCGGCACTTGGCGTTCCCACCGGATTGTCCGAACGACCTCGGCGCCCCGGTGAAGTGGCCGACTCCCGCGAGACCGCGCGGCATCGACACCCCGAGCCCGCCCCTTCCGCACCGCCACGGCGCCGCCCGTACCACCCGGCCCACCGGGTAGGCCGGCCGACACCGGGGCACCGCTAAAGTCCAGGTGAGCACCCCCGAGCCCCCCGAGGAGACCCCGCCGTGCCGACCGAGTCCGCCACCGCCCCCGCCGCCCGCCCGCACACCGCGCGCCTGGGCCTGGGCACCGCGGCCGTCGGCCGGCCCGGGTACATCAACCTCGGGCGCGAGGCCGACCTGCCCGCCGAACGCACCGTCGAGGCGCTGCGCGAGCGCACCCACGCCCTGCTCGACGCCGCGTACGCGGCCGGGGTGCGCTACCTCGACACCGCCCGCTCCTACGGCCGCGCCGAGGAGTTCCTCGCCCAGTGGCTCACGAAGCGCCCCGAGGCGGCGGCCGAGGTGACCGTCGGCAGCAAGTGGGGCTACACCTACACAGCCGACTGGCACACCAGCGGGGTCGCCGCCCACGAGGTCAAGGAGCACTCGACGGAGGTGTTCGACCGCCAGATCCGCGAGACCCGCGCCCTGCTGGGCTCGCACCTGGACGTCTACCTGGTCCACTCGGTCACCCCCGACAGCCCCGCCCTCACCGACCCCGCCCTGCACGGGCGCCTGGCCGCCCTCGCCGCCGAGGGCGTGCGGGTGGGCCTGTCCACCAGCGGCCCCGCCCAGGCCGACGCCATCCGCCGGGCCCTCGACGTCACCGTGGCCGGCCGCCCGCTGTTCACCGCCGTCCAGGCCACCTGGAACCTGCTGGAGACCTCCGCCGCCCCCGCCCTCGCCGAGGTCCACCGGGCCGGCTGGCTGGTCGTGGTCAAGGAGGCCATGGCCAACGGCCGCCTGGCAGGCCGCAACGCCACCGGCCCCGACACCGCCGCCCTGCGCACCCTCGCCACCCGCACCGCCACCACCCCCGACGCCCTCGCCCTCGCCGCGGCCGCCGCCCAGCCCTGGGCCGACATCGTCCTGTCCGGCGCCGCCACCCTCGATCAGCTCACCTCCAACCTCGCCGCCGACGAGGTTGTGCTCACCCCGGAGGACCTCGCCACCCTCGCCACGATGGCCGAGCCCGCCGACACCTACTGGCGCACCCGGGCCTCCCTGCCCTGGGCCTGACCGCCCGTCGGCGCGGGACCGAAAACCCGTGGCGGCGGCCCCGGCACCTCCGGGACGCTCGGCCCATGGACGTGAACTTCGACGGGGTCACCCCCGTGCCACGGATGCTGCTGCTCAGCGAGTTCCTGCTCCACTCCGACTTCCACGTCGGACTGGACAAGCCGGTGTTCGTCGCGGCGGGCGACCGTCTCTCCTACGAGAAGGGCGAGGTGGTCGTGACCCACCCCACCGGCGAGCAGCAGAGACACCGGGTGGGCAACAGCTACTGGATCTGCAGCCGAGAGGGGAGCGGGATCGGCCTCGGCCTTCGGTGGTGACGAAGGACTTCTGGGCGGCGGATCGGAAGACGGGGAGTGCGAGGTCGGCGGGTCCGACTTCCTATGCGTGGGCGGGCCGGGGGAGTTGAACTTGTCGGAGAGGTAGAGAAGGCGCCGCCGCCCCGGGGGGCCGGGGCGGCGGGGCCGGGTGCTGGTGTCAGCGGGCGTCGAACTCGCCGGTGCGGACGGCGGTGACGAAGGACTGCCAGGCGGTGGAGGGGAAGACGAGGGCCGGGCCGCCCGGGTCCTTGGAGTCGCGGACGGGCATGACGCCGGTGAAGCCGTCGGCGACCTCGATGCAGCCGTTCTGCCCCCCGCTGTATGTGCTCTTTCGCCAACCAGCGTGGGTCAGGTCAACGTCCATCCTCATAGCCCTTCCGTACCGCACGGATCATCTCCATCGATGCGGCCTGATTCAGTGCCTCGATCTGCAGCCGATCGTAGCCCCTGAACAGTGGGAGAACAGTGTCGATAGCTCGATCCAGGTAGCCCCGGACCTCGGTCTCGCCGTATCCGAGCAACTTGCGATCCGGCATGGTCAGCAGCGTCACATGTGAGCTGAAGGGTCGCTCCTCGCCCAGGAGGAACGGGGCTACCTGAATGAGGACGTTCGGGTTCCTTGCCATCTGTTCAAGGTGCAGCAACTGCTCGATCATCACCTCCGCTCCTCCGACAGGTCGCCGCAGGCAGCTTTCGTCCAGAACCGCGTGGAGGACTGGTGGCGGGGTGCGGTTCAGGAGCTGTTGGCGTGTCATGAGGAAGCTGAGACGCTCCTCGGCCTGTTCGGCTGTGGCGTTGCCGCGTCGGACGTTGCCCGCTTCCCATGCGCTGGCGTAGGCCGGGGTTTGCAGCAGACCGGACATGATGTCGATCGAGAACAGCCTGACTTCGGCGGCGAGGTTCTCGTACTTGGCGTACTCGGGGAAGCCCGGCACCAACGCCGTGTGCTTGTGCTGCCAGTACATCAGCATCAAAGTCCCGCCTGTATCCAGGACTTCGTCCGCCTTGGTAGCAAATCTTTCGCTCGGCGGTCGGTGCGCAAGTTCGACGTAGGAGACGTACGACGCGCTGACCCCGCACTTGCGCGCGAGCTGCCCCTGAAGGAGGCCCTTCGCCTTGCGTGAGTTGCGGAGTTGGATGCCGAAAGGCGCCCACGGGGAGGACGACGGGTCAATCTCCTTGATGTTCACCATGACTGCTCCAACTCTTATGACCCCACGGGTCAAGTTGTATGGCGCTTCCAACGCTAGGCGACGCCGGGCCATCATGTGCACAGAACGTGAAACATCGATCGCGGAGGGTTCCATCCTCATGGCCCAAGACCAGGTTCCCCGTCTCCACGGCTACGGCGTCCTCTGGGACACCGGGGCCCGGTGCTACCGGGTGCGCAACGAGATGACGGGCCAGTGGCTGCGCAGCGCTGCCACCGGCGAGTTGGCCTCCTTCACCTTCTTCTCCGACGCCTGGAGCGCGTGGAAGGGCTTCGAGGTGCACAAGCGGCCGGGGGAGCAGTGATGCCCTCCACTCTCTCCCGCGCGACCGCCGAGCAGCGCCGGCAGGCCGCCGTCGTCCTGGACGACCTGACCACCGTCCTCGCCCTCGGCCGCGTCCAACTCCCCACCCTCGAAGTCGACTGGGCCAACGGGCGTCTGACGTGCGAGTACCTGCTCCACGTCACGGCCTGCCCGGTCGACCTCCTGCGGATCGTCGACCTGCTGCGCAAGGGGCTGCGCTACGAGCGCCTGACGCATGACGTCTGAACTCCTGGCCCGCCTGCTGTGGTGGGCGGGTTTCTCCCTCCTGCTCTTCGTCGCCTTCAGAAAGTGAACCGCCCGATGCGCGACCCCCGCCTGCTCGCCAAGCCGCCCGTGACCCGGCTCGGCTGCCTCGTCCTCGTCCGTAACCGGCGCGGCGACGTCCTGCTCGTGAACCCCGACTACATGGACGGGATGATCCTGCCGGGCGGCGCCGCGAAGCCGAACGAGCCCCCGCACCTGGCCGCCGCCCGCCACCTGCACACCGAGACCGGCCTCCGCCTGCGCCTGACCCACATCCTCGCCGTCGACTTCACCCCCGCCGACCGCTACCTGGAACGCCTCAACCTCGTCTTCGACGGCGGCACCGTCCGCGACGACACCCCCCTCACCGTCCCGCCCCAGCACAGGAGCGGCCTGCTCGGCGCCCGCTTCGTCCCCGTGCGCGAACTGCCCGACGTCATGGCCCCCGCCCAGGCCGCCCGCGTCACCGAGGGCCTCGCCAACCGCACGCTGCCCGTCCTCCTCCACGGACAGCGCGCGGCCTGACCGGCAGTCCCGTTGTCAGTCCCCGCCCCTACGGTGGGCGCATGACCTGGCCTTTCGACGTCGCCCCGCCCGCATCCCTGCCGCCCGGCCGTTCCGTCGTCGCCGACGAGGGCGGCGGGCAGGAGCCCCTGCTGTGGATCAGCGACGCCCCCGCCCCCGCCGGCCTGTGGGCGCAACTGCACCGCGCGCACGCGCAGAGCGGGCTGTGGCCGCTGCTGCTCAGCCCGCTGAACGACGCGGACCCGGACTTCCGGCCCTGGCTGTCCGGCGAGCTGGACCCGGGCTGCGCCTCCGACCCCGCCGAGCACGACCCGGCGGCCGTGCTGCGCGAGTGGTGGGAGCCTGGCGAGGAGATCGAACCCGGGTACATGGAAGAGGAGTTCGAGGCTCTCGCCCCCTACGGCGCGGCCTGGCCCGGCCTCGCGCCCGCCGCCACCGTCCCCGGCGGGGCGGCCGACGCCGAGGCACGGGGGCTGGCCGGGGTGCTGCAGTCCGTCAAGGACGTCCGGCTCGGCCTGGTGCGGGCCGCCAGCGGCGCCGAGGCGCTGGTGGCGTGCGGGTGGAGCGGCCCGCTCAACCACGAGAGCGACATCGCGAAGATCGCGGCCGTGCTCGCCGACTGGGAGCGCCGCTTCGGTGCCCAGGTCGTCGAAGTCGGCTTCGACACGCTGCAGTTGAGCGTGGCCGCACCGTCCGCGACTCTCGCTGAGGCGCTCCCGCTGGCCGCCGAGCATGCCGCCTTCTGCCCCGACCAGATCCACCAGGGCGCCGGCACCCTCACCGCCTACGCCGAGCAGCTGGTCGGCTCCCACCACTGGTTCTTCTGGTGGGACTGACCACCTCGCGCCGCCGTCAGTACTGGGCGCTGGGTGCGTCCGTGGTTGGCCCCAGGTCCGGCTGGTCGCGCAACTCCACCGCCTCGCCGTGGAGTTCGATTTCCAGCACGACCACCTCGTTGTCCCCGGCGCGCCACAGCGGCGCGGGGGCGTAGAGGGTGCGCTGCGGCCCCTGCGCCCGGTAGCGGCCGAGCAGGAAGCCGTTGACCCACAGCAGCCCGCGCCCCCAGCCGGGCAGGGCGAGGAACGCGTCGGCGGGGGAGTCCAGTCGGGCCGTGAACCGATGGAACACCGGCTCCCCGTCAGCCGCTTCGGCCTCGTCCGAGAAGCGCAGCGCGGACAGGTCGGCCAGCGGCAGCGGCCGGATCTGCCAGCCGAACAGCCGCTGGTGCCCGTGCGAGACGCCACGCGTGATGCCCTTGCGGTCGTCCATCTGCGGCCCGTAGTTCACCCGCCCCAGCGCCTCGACCAGGATGTCCAGCTGCACCCCGCCCTCCCCGACGGCCAGTGGCAACGCCGCGCCGGGGGAGTTGCGGTCCAGCGTCCCGAGCGGGCGCCCGTCGGCGAACACCTGCGCCCGGTCGGCCAACCCGTCGATGCGCAGCGGAAGTTCGGGGCGCGGCCCGGGTACGCGGGTGCGGTAGTGGATCAGGCCGCGGTCCTGGCCGAGGGTCTCCATCGGCAGCGGCGCCGCCCGCTCCACTGGGTGCGACAGTGCGTCCAGGTTCGCCGACAGCGCGGCCCGTCCCTGGGCGGGCGCCAGTCGCTGCGGGGCCACCCGCGGCGGCGCGGGCGGCAGTTCGCCCTCGTCCGGCAGGTCCAGATGGCGGCCGATCACCTCGCGCAGCGCGTGGAACTTCTCGGTCAGCTCGCCCGCCTCGCCGATCGGCGCGTCGTAGTCGTAGCTGGTGACGGTCGGCTCGTAGCCGGCGTCGTATGGGTGGGCGCCGGAGTGGTTGGCGCCGGACCACAGGCCGAAGCTGGTGCCGCCGTGCGCCATGTAGAGGTTCACGGAGGCTCCGGTGGCCAGCAGTTCGTCCAGCGCGGCGGCGGTCTCCTTCGGGTCGCGGACGTGGTGCGGGCGGCCCCACTGGTCGAACCAGCCGATCCAGAACTCCATCGCCGCCAGCGGCCCGTCCGCCTGGTGGCGGCGCAGCAGCGCGAGGCGCTCGGGGGCGCGCGAGCCGAAGGTCGCGGTGGCCAGGTGCCCGGGGATCGCGCCGCCCTGCTGCATGGTGTCGTGGGCGCCGTCGGCGGTGAACAGCAGGCAGTCCACCCCGCGCCGTACCAGGCCGTCGCGCAGGTGGCGCAGGTAGGCGGCGTCGTCGCCGTAACTGCCGTACTCGTTCTCCACCTGCACCGCCACCACCGGCCCGCCCCGGCTTGCCAGCAGCGGCAGCAGCTCGGGCGCCAGCGCGTCGAACCAGCCGTCCACCTCGGCCAGGTACGCCGGGTCCGCGCACCGCAGTCGCAGCCCGTCCACCGCGAGCAGCCGGGCCGGCAGCCCGCCGAACTCCCACTCGGCGCAGATGTACGGGCCCGGGCGCAGGATTACGTCCAGCCCCAACTCCCCGGCCAGGCGCGCGAACCGCCCCACATCGCGCCATCCGGTGAAGTCCACCTCCCCGGCCCGCAGTTCGTGGAAGTTCCACGGCACGTACGTGTCCACCGTGTTCACTCCCAGCGCCCGCACCCGCCGCAGCCGGTCCTCCCACAGATCGGGATGCACCCGGAAGTAGTGCACCGCCCCGGCCACTACCCGGTGTGGTACCCCGTCCCGCAGGAACCCGCTCCCGTCGAACCCCAGCACGTGCAGCCCGCCTTCCCTTCGGAGACCTCCGGCACCACCCGAGCCTAGACGAGTGGATCCGAAGTTCCGCTCCGCCCAGTCCGACGTCAACGCCCTGGTACTTGACCGGGCGGCGGATCAGCCGCCCGTGATGGGGCCGAGGTAGGTACCGCCGGAGACATCGATGATCTGGCCGGTCACCCAGCGCCCCTGCGGACCCGCCAGGAAGCCCACCACATCCGCGACGTCCTCCGGCTCGCCGATCCGTCCGAGCGCGGTGATCGACTCAAGTCCGGCCATCGCCTCGGGAGCGCCGGTCCACCTGGCGGTCATGTCGGTCAGCACCACCCCGGGTTCGACCGTGTTCACCGTGATCCCGCGCCGACCCAGTTCGTTGGCGAGCGACGGGCTGAGGGCGGCCAGCGCGGCCTTGGTGACGGTGTAGCCGATCTGGAGGGGATTCGCGATCCGGGTGGCCGCCGAGCCCACGTTGACGATCCGTCCGCCCTCCCGCAGCAGGGGCAGCGCCCGCTGGACCACGAAGACCGGCGTGCTCACGTTGACCGCCAGAAGCCGCTCCCACTCCTGCTCGGTGAGCTGCCCGATCGAACTGACCGAGTGGATGCCCGCATTGTTGACCAGGATGTCCAGGCCGTCCGCGCCGTGCTCCGCCAGCCCGGCGGTGAGCCCCTCGAACAACGAGTCCACCGCACCGCTCTCGCCGAACCTGGCCCGCACCGCGAACGCCCGGCCGCCGGCCTTGCCGATCAGCGCCACGGTCTGCGCGGCGGCCGCGTCGTTGCCGCCGTAGTGGACCGCGACCAGCGCCCCCTCGCGGGCGAGCCGGAGGGCGACCGCGCGCCCGATCCCGCGCGAGCCGCCTGTCACCAGTGCGGTCCTGCCGTCCAGTTCCCCCACGATCGTCTCTCCCCTCGTGGTGCCCGGCCGAATCCGGGACCGATCCCACGTACATCCGAAGTGCCGCGCTGCCCAAGGGACGAAGGTGTCCGAGACCCGTGCGTGACGACCGATCCGAACACCCTCTTGACCGCACTGTACGTGAAGACCGAGTGCGCCACGAGGCTCTGTTGTTGTACCGAATGGGGTGGAAGACCTTCATCTCCCTTCCGCCGTAGCGGTGGGGTGAGGCAGCCGGACCCGGGAGTCGCCGGGGAGGGTGGGAGCAGCCTCGACAAAGTCGCGACGGTCCAGGACTGCCGGATGGATCGGGTGCGGTGAGCGAGACGGGAACCGCCGACACCGCGCCCGCCGACTCCTACGGGCATGGCCGAGTTCCTTCACGGAGTGGTCTCCGGCGGGATCAGCCCGAGCCCCATCGGTGCCGTCGTCACCTGGGGCGAGCAACCGCCCCGCTTCGTCCACTAGCGGGCCGAGTAGCAGCGGACTTGGCTTTCCGTCCCCGCCCGGCGTGAATGCCGGGCGGGGACGGGCGGTTCAGGGGTGGTGGGTGGTGATGGTGATCGGGTGGGCGGTCCAGTCGGTCATGCCGCCGACGTAGAGGGTGGTGCTCCAGCTGCCGCCCCGGGCCAGGCAACGGGCGACGCCCTGGCCGCCGCCGGGGCCGATGCAGATCCGGATGAAGTCCCGGTGTGCCTCCCGGACGGGGAGTTCGCGGACGCGTTCCCAGAGGACGGGCAGGGCGTGGTCGAGGCCGGGGAAGAGGGCGGGCACCATGATGCCCGTGATTTCGGCCCGGACGGCGGTGGTCACGCGACGGCCTCCCCGGGGGTGATGTGGCACCAGACGAACTTGCCGATGCCGCCCTCGCGCGGGGAACAGCCCCAGCTCCGGGCCAACTCGTGGACGAGGAGCAGGCCCCGGCCGGTCTCGTCGGAAGCGGCGCCTTCGCGGAGCGCGGGCTTCTCGCTGTCGGCGTCGTGCACCTCGATGCGGAGGGTGTCGTCCGGGGTGAGGTGGAAGTGGACGTGGATCAGGCGGTCGCGCGGGACCCGGGCGTGCTGGACGGCGTTGGTCACCAACTCGCTGACGAGCAACTCGCCGGTTGGGAGGAGGAGTTCGCCGACCGGGAAGGGAGCGAGGAAGTCGCGGAGCCGCTGACGGGCGACGCCGGGGGAGGTCCGGCACCGGGGCAGCCGGTAGGCCTTCTCGGTGGGGGCGGGACGGGGCGAGTCGGTTTCAGGCATGGCGGAGCCACCTCCGGAGTGTGCGGGGTGAAGACGGCTGAGGAAGGCATGGGAATGCCCGGAGTGATGAGCCCGCCATGATCACGGTGTGTGGCAGTACTCACTACGTTGAGTAGCATGCTCCTGGGAACTTCTAAAGTGCAAGTCCCTACTTTGGAAGTGATCAAAGATTGTTGTCGCGCGCAGAGGGCGGCAGACTGGCACCGCACACACCACTGGGAGGTCAGCGCGTGCCCGTGAACAGGAACCCGACTGTCCGGCAGCGGCGGCTCGCTCGAACGCTCAAGGAGATGCGGGTTGCTGCGCAGATGACGATCGCTCAATCGGCAAGGCAGCTGGCCTGCGCCGAGAGCAAGATCAGTCGCATCGAGGCCGCACAATCCGGGATCCGGATCGTGGACCTCCGACTGCTGCTCGACTACTACGGAGTGACGGATCAAGCCACGCGTAGCCAGCTGGAGGACTTGTCGCGGGACGGACGCCTGCGCGGCTGGTGGGACAGGTACTCCGACACGTTGTCGCCGCTGTATGCCGACTACATCTCATTGGAGGCCGATGCCTCCGACGCCTACAGCGTGGAGACATTCCTGATTCCAGGCCTCCTGCAGACCGAGGACTACACCCGGGCTGTCGTGCGGGCGCAGATAGAGGACGCCAGCGTGGAGCAGGTGGAGCGGCTGACAAAGGTCCGGCTGGAGCGGCGGGCAGTGCTGACGCGCGAATCTCCGCTCAGGCTGTGGGTCGTGCTGTCGGAGTCCGTCCTGAGGCATCAGATCGGTGGACGGGCGGTGATGCGGGAGCAGCTCGACTACCTGGTCGCCATGGCTGACCGGCCGAACGTCAACGTCCAGGTGCTGCCCGAGGATTCGGACGTTCACGCCGCGTTGTTCGGGCCGCTCGTCATCCTGAGCTTTCCCGAGAGCGCAGAGACGGATGTGGTGTACGTGGACAGCCTCCTCAGCACGCTCTACATCGAGGAGCCGGGAGAGGTGTTCAAGTACTCCAACCTGTTCCGCAGAGCGCTGGCCGAGGCTCTGCCACGCAAGGAATCAATCGCGCTCATCGAGCGCATCGCGAAAGGAAAGCACAGCGATGAGTAGCATCCCCCAGGGTGCGGCCGATGCTGACCTCGTCTGGCGAAAGTCGTCATTCTCGGGCGCGCAGAGCAACTGTGTGGAGATCGCCGCCGGAATCAAGGATGTCGTGCCGGTGCGTGACTCCAAGGACCCCGATGGCCCCGTGCTGCTGTTCCCCGCTGACGTCTGGTCCTCGTTCCTCGCAGGGGTCAAGGGCGGGGAGTTTCCGGCTGGCTGAAGCAACAGGGGTGCCCCGCACGGGCTGTGCCCGTGCGGGGCTTTCGCCTGCTGCGCCGGGGCGAGTCCAGGGTCGGGAGGTGGTCGGCCAGGAGGAGGGCGCCCGCTCCCGGCTCCTACGTCACCCCTACCGATACGCGACTGATTCGGCCCCTACTCCCCGCGCCCTACTGTCGGAGACGTCAGACGGAAACACCCACGACGAACCCCGCAGGAGCAGCCATGACCGCCTACGCGATCGCCCAGGTCCACTCGGTGGAGTTCGGCCCCGACATCGTCGAGTACCTGGAGCGTATCGACGCCACCCTCGACGCCTTCGGCGGCCGCTTCATCGTCCACGGCGGCGCGTACGAGACGGTGGAGGGCCGTTGGGGTTCGGGCGGCACGATCGTGATCGAGTTCCCCGACGTCGAGCGGGCCCGCGCCTGGTGGGACTCGCCCGCCTACCGAGAGATCCTGCCGCTGCGCACCCGGCACATGGTCGCCGACATCATCCTGATCGAGGGCGTGCCGGCCGGATACCGCGGGGCGGACGCGCTCAAGCACTGATGTGTCGTCAGGGCTCCAGCCGCTCGCGCCACCAGCCGACCGTCGCCGCGAGCTGCTCCGCCAGCGGCGTGGCCCGGACGGTGAACTCCGCCTGGTACGCGGAGGCGTCCAC
Organism: Kitasatospora sp. NPDC023118; assembly: GCF_055560875.1. Lineage (NCBI taxonomy): Bacteria > Bacillati > Actinomycetota > Actinomycetes > Kitasatosporales > Streptomycetaceae > Kitasatospora > Kitasatospora sp. NPDC023118. The sequence goes on along the minus strand of NZ_JBVHHW010000047.1, from coordinate 5,476 downwards.
GGTGAACGGGCGGTCGAACTGGTAGCGGACCTCGCGCAGTTCGCGCAGCAGCGGGGAGAACAGCCCGGCCGCGCCCAGCAGGACGGGGGACAGGCGGCGCACCGCGACGGGGCCGGTGCCGGCCTCGGTGGCCAGGCGATCGACCATCGCGCGCACCGACAGGGCGGGGGCGGTGGGCACGTGCCAGGCCCGGCCCCAGGCGCGTTCCTCGCCCGCGACCTCGGCCAGCGCCCGGGCCACGTCGGGCAGGTAGGTCCAGCTGTGCGGGGTGTCCGGGTCGCCGAGCGCCGCGACCGCACGGCCCTTCAGCAGGGCCGGCATCGCCCGGGCGGCCAGGTGGCCGCCGTCGGTGACGCCCGGTCCGAAGAAGTCCGAGGCCCGCACCTCCACGGCCCGGATCCGCCCGGCCTCGTGCAGCGCCCGAGCCTGCTCCCAGGCCGCCGCCCGCACCCGCCCCTTGGGGCCGGTCGCGGCCAGCGGCAGGTCCTCGGTCATCGCACGCTCGACCGGGCCGTAGCCGTACAGGTTGCCGAGCATGACCAGCACCGCGCCGCTGTCCTCGGCCGCCGCGCACAGTGCGGAGTTGAGGGCGGGCCAGCGCTCGGTCCACTGCGGCAGCGGCGGGGCGGCGCAGCCGTAGATCGCGGCGGCGCCGCGGGCGGCCTGCGCCAGCCCGGCGGGGTCGCTCGCGTCGAGCGCGAGGTGTTCGACGCCCTCGGCGGTCTGCCCGGCGGGGCGCCCGGTGCGGGTGACGACCCGGACCCGGTGGCCCTGTTCGGCCAGCAGGCGGGCGGTGGCGGCCCCGGCGGGCCCGTGTCCGACGACCAGATGGAAGCTCATCCGCCCCACCCTAGCGGCGTACTTGACCAGGCGGGACACGCCTTCGGCGGGTCCGGCGGATGCGGGCAAATATCTGGTATGGCAAAAGCAAAAGAGGATCTATGCTGTGGGGCGTTCATGATCCCTTCACATTGAAGAAGCAGGTTCCGCTGTATGAAGCTGCCCCGGGTGTCCGCCGTCGTCGCGGCCGCCGTCCTGGCCCCCGCCGTGCTGTTCCCCTCGACGGCCTCGGCCGCCGACGCCCCCCAGCCGGCCGGCGTCTCCGGCCCTGACACCGCCTCGGGTTCCGCGCCGGACGCCGCCCCCGCCGAGGGCACCGACGGTCAGGAGCAGCGCGACCGCGCCGAGATCCAGCGGATCCTCGCGGACAAGGAGACCGGTCGCGGGGTGCGCGAGGCCGGCGAGAAGGCCCTCAAGGGCGGTGCGGCCGAGATGCGGCACTTCCTGGAGGTCGATCTGGCCAAGCAGCGCGGCGACGACATCCGGGTGAAGGTGTCCCAGATCATGGCCTCCGGCGGCCCGGCCGTGCGCGCGGCGGCCGGCAAGGCGCTGGACGGCGGCGACGCGGCCATCGCGCAGTTCCTCAAGGAGGGCTGGCCCGCCGCCCAGGCCGAGGACCAGGACCGCGCCGAGATCCAGCGGATCCTCGCGGACAAGGAGACCGGTCGCGGGGTGCGCGAGGCCGGCGAGAAGGCCCTCAAGGGCACCGCCGCCGAGATGCGGCACTTCCTGGAGACCGAGCTGCCCCAGCAGCGCGCCAGCGACAACCGGGTGAAGGTCGCCCAGCTCATCGCCTCCGGCGGCCGCGCCGTGCGCGAGGGGGCCATCAAGGCGATGGACGGCAGCGACGAGGCCATCACGAAGTTCCTCAAGGAGGGCTGGCCCGCCGCCCAGGCCGAGGACGACCGCGTCGCGGTGCTGGTCATCCTGGCCGACAAGAATACCGGCCGGCACACCGTCGAGGCCGCCCAGAAGGCGCTCAACGGCTCCCCGGCCGACGTGGCCCACTTCCTGCAGGTCGAGCTGCCCAAGCTGCGCTCCGACGACAACCGGGTGAAGGTCGCCCAGCTGATGTCCTCCGGCGGCCCGGCCGTGCGCGAGGCGGCGGGCAAGGCGATGGACGGCAGCGACGCCGACATCCTGGCCTTCCTCAACGAGGGCTGGGCCAAGGCCCGCGCCCTGGACGAGGCCGCCGCGAACAAGCCCGCCGACAAGCCGGCCGGGCAGCAGAACCAGGGCGCCCAGCAGCCGCAGACCGTCCAGCCGGCCGCCCTGACCGAGACCACCACCACCGCCACCACCGGCTCCGGTACCGCCGCCACGGGTACGGGTACGGGCGCCGAGGCCACCGCCACCCGCACCGGCACGCTCGCCGCCACCGGCACCGACGGGCTCGGCTGGGAGGCCGGCGGCGCCGCCGCGGCCCTCGCCGCCGGGGCCGCGCTGGTCGCGATCTCCCGTCGCCGCTCCGCCGAGAGCTGACACCCCGTACCTCCCCGGCCGTCGCCGCCGTCACGGCGACGGCCGGGGATACGCGTGTCTCAGCCGCCGGGCCGCTCAGTCCCCGCCCCCGCCGCCGCCGTTCATGCCCCGATGCCGCCTGCGCCGGCGGCGCTGACTGCGCTCAAAGCGCCCGCAGCGCCTCTCCCGCGCCGAGCGTGACGGCCGCGACCGCGCGCACCCAGCGCGGCCCGCCGCGCTCGGCCCACACCACGCAGCCGCACCCGGCGACGACCAGCACCAGCAGCGCGACCAGTACCGCACCGACCATCGCGGTCACCCCTTTCCCCTTCCGGCCCACCCGGTTCGGGCGCGAACCCCTCACTGTGCCAGGATGCCCATCCGAAAGCCCTGATGATCGACTGAACGACCCGAGGAGTCACCCGTGGCCACTGCCCGGTTCGCCACCCTGCACACCACGGCCGGCCCGATCCGGCTGGAACTGTTCCCGTTCCACGCGCCGAAGACGGTCCGCAACTTCGTCGAACTCGCCGACGGCACCCGGGAGTACACCGACCCGCGCACCGGCGAGCCGGGCAGCGGCCCGTACTACGACGGCACCCTGTTCCACCGGGTGATCGCTGGCTTCATGATCCAGGGCGGGGACCCGACCGGCACCGGCACCGGCGGCCCCGGCTACGCCTTCGCGGACGAGTTCCACCCGGAGCTGTTCTTCACCAAGCCCTACCTGCTGGCGATGGCCAACTCCGGCCCGGGCACCAACGGTTCGCAGTTCTTCATCACGGTGGGCACCCCCACCCACCTCAACCGCCGCCACACCATCTTCGGCCAGGTCGCCGACGCCTCCTCCAAGGCCGTCGTCGACGCGATCGCCGCCGCGCCCACCGAGGACGACCGCCCGGTCGAGGACGTGGTCATCACCTCGGTCGAGATCACCTACTCCTGACCGGCCCATCGGAGCCGTGACGGACCCCGGCCGATGACGGCCTTCCCGCCCCGCCCGGTGCGCGGCGTGCGGGCCCGCTACGTGTTCCAGACGGCCTGCCCGAGCGATGTCGCGGACGCCACGGTGGACTTCGAGCCGTGGGAGGAGGGCGTGCACCTGGAGGCCGCCGCCGGCGCGACCGTGCGCGGCGACCCGACGCCGGAGGAACTCGCCCGCTACCACGCCGCGCTGACCGAGGGCGTGAGCGCGGAGCCGGCCGAGCAACTGCCCGGCGTCCCCGTGGCGTTGGCGCCGGTCGTGCACCACACCGTCGTGCACGACGTGGACACCAGCGAGCACTCCTACCGCAAGGCCGGGCGCCTGGCCGTGCGCGAGGTCCTCGCGCACCTGGGAATGCCCGCGGACGGGCAGACGCCGAGCCGCCGCCCGCCCGAGCGCGCGCGGCGGCAGGACGGGAGCTGACGGCTTGGAGGCGCGGGGCCCCCGGGTGGGCCCCGCCGCCCCCCCCCAGCCCCCCCGCGGGGCCCCCACCCCGCTGCCCGGCGGGCGCCCGGGCGCCCCCCCGGGGCGGCGCCCCCGGCGGGGGGGGGGGCAGGGGGGGGCCGTGGGGGGCGGGCCCCCGGCCCCCCGGGGGCGCCCCGCGCCTCCACCCTCCTCACCCGCCTCGGCGCCACGACCCGCTTCCCGGCGGGCATCCAGGCCGCCCGCCGGGGCCGGCTCCGACGAGCACGCGAGCGGGGCCGCGGAGCGGATCACCCCGCGGCCCCGCCGCCTCTACCACCGGTGACGCGTGCCCAGCCGCCGTCCGGGCGGACGGCGGCTCGACGCGGCCGGTCCGGCGGGAGGTCACGGGCACACCCGAGGCCGGCCCCCGTCAGGCGGAGCCCAGGGTGATCCCGAGCATCCGCGCACCGGTCTCGGTGCGCGGCCGGTGGCTGCTGCCCGGCGCGAACACCACGTAACTGCCCGCCGGGTGTCGCTCGTCCCCCTCGATCACCTCGCCGCTGAGCACGTAGTAGCGCTCCTCGGTGTGGTGCACGTCCACCTCCGGCCACTGGCTGCCCGGCGCGAAGTCGATCAGCCAGCCGCGCGCGTACCCGGTGGCCGTCAGCCGCCGCCGCACGATCCCCGGCCCCACCTCGACCGGCTCCACGTCCTCGGCCAGCAGCGTCGTCTTCAACCCGTCGTTCCCGTCGTTCTCGCTCATGCCCCCCACTGTGGCCGCCGCCGCACCCACCGCCCCAGAGTCCTGAAAGACATCCTCGGGTACATTCCCGCCATGGAAGCCTCCGCCGCGAACCCGGCCCGCCACCGCGTGGTGGCCCTGCTCGGCGCGCCCCAGGCGCCCTTCGAACTCGCCTGCGCCGCCGAGGCCTTCGGCACCGAACGCGCCGGACTGCGCTCCCACTACGACTTCACCCTGTGCACCCCGACCCCCGGCCCGGTGCCGACCACCCTCGGCGTCCCGCTGCTGGTCGACGCGGGCCTGGAGGCGCTGGAACGGGCCGACACCGTGGTCGTCCCCGGCTGGCAGCCGCCCGGCTCCCCGGTGCCGCCCGCCGTCCTGGACGCGCTGCGCGCAGCCCACGCCCGCGGCGCCCGGATCGTGTCCATCTGCACCGGCGCCTTCGTCCTGGCCCAGGCCGGACTGCTGGACGGGCGCCGCGCCACCACCCACTGGGCCCGCACCGCCCAACTCGCCGCCGAGTACCCGGCCCTGACGGTCGACCGGGACGTGCTGTACGTCGACCACGGCGACGTCGCCACCAGCGCCGGCTCCGGCGCGGGCGTCGACCTGTGCCTGCACCTGCTGCGCCGCGACCACGGCGCGGCCTACGCCGCCCAGGTCGCCCGGCACATGGTGCTTCCCCCGCACCGCGAGGGCAGCCAGCTGCAGTACGCCGCCGTCCCGGCGCCCGCCCGGGCGGACGAGTCGCTGGCCCCGCTGCTGGAGTGGGCCGAGGAGCGCCTGGGGGAGCGGCTGGCCGTGGAGGACCTCGCCGCCCGCGCCGGGCTCTCCGGGCGCACCCTGGCCCGGCACTTCGCCGAGCAGCTGGGCACCAGCCCCGGCCAGTGGCTGCTGGCCCGGCGCGTCGACGCCGCCCGGGTGCTGCTGGAGCAGACCGACCTTCCGTTGACATCCTCCCCCGGCTAAAGCCGGGGGATTCCAACACCGGTGGGGTGTTGAGGTTCACGGACACTCGCACGCTTGCGCGTGGTTGTCCCTCC
>NZ_JBVHHW010000046.1:0-39096 GCF_055560875.1 Kitasatospora sp. NPDC023118 | reverse complement strand
CGCGGGTCTACTCGGTGACTTCTCGATCAATCACCCGGAAGGTACGCCCTCCACGCGCCCCCAGGAGCTGATCCACAAGTCCTGAGCATTGCTCAGAGGGAGTTGGTGCGAACCAGAGCAATTCGGGTGCATCTCTGATGCATACTCGATGCACCAGGAGCTCTGACCTGGACCAATGCATCGGCAGAGCGAAGGGGCAACAGGCATGACGGCCACCAGGCCACAGCTGGCACGACAGCGAAAGGCCCTGGGCTACAGTCAGGAGAGGTTCGCCGAAGCGCTCGGCGTCGACCGCTCGACGGTCGCCCGTTGGGAGCGTGGCGAGACCGAGCCGCAGCCACACCTCCGGCCCAGGCTCGCCCGGCTCTTGAAGGTCACCACCGCGGAGCTCGAGGCCTTACTCCGGCCGCGGCCGCACGATAGTGATCCGGTAGTGGCCCTTCCGGAGGCAGGGGGCATCATCTCAACCGACTTTCCGGCTTCCTGGATCTACTTAGATGCGGATCAAGTTGACGAAATGAACCGTCGTGAGTTCCTTCAAATGCTGAGCATCACCGGTACGTTGGTCACGCTGCCGCCCCTTAGCTTGGGGCAGACCGTGGAACTGGCCGGCGGTCCGTCCGCAGCCGATTCGGGCGTGCACGGCCAGGTGAACGCGCACCTGTGGCAGAGCTTCTCGTTCGCCCGCGCCAAGTCGACGGTCTACCCGATGGTTCGAGAACAGCTCAGCGCGCTCATCGAGGCTTTCGAACAGACCCAGAACGAGGCTGGACACAAGCAGCTCTGCGTCCACTCCGCAGATCTCTTCCAGCTTGCCGGTGAGATCTTCTTCGACAGCAACCGCTACACCGATGCCTCGCACTGCTACACCCTGGCCGCCAGTGCCGCTCGCGAGGCCGGCGCCTATGATCTCTGGGCCTGCGCCCTGACCCGGCATGCCTTCATCACTCTCTACGAGCGACGGTTCGCCAAGGCAATCCCCATGCTGCACGCCGCTTCAGAGGTGGCCAAGCACGGGAATCGGGAACTCTCGACGCGCCATTGGGTGGCCGCTGTTCAAGCCGAGGCGTTCGCCGGCCTGGGAGACCTCGACTCGTGTAACCGGGCTCTGGAATTCGCCGGACAGGTCCACTCACTGAGCGGGCGGGTTCACAACGGCGGTTGGCTACGGTTCGACGGCTCCCGGCTGGCCGAGGAGCGAGGCACCTGCTATATCCGGCTCGGCAGACCTGATCTCGCGGAGCAGTCCCTCACCGAGGCGTTGAACCAGACTCTCTCCGTCCGGCGTCGGGGGAGCGTTCTCACCGATCTCGCAATACTCGGGATCCAGCGAAGGGACAGTGATCACCTACTGTGCTATGCCGGTGAAGCCTTGACACTCGCCCAGCAGAGCGGATCAGGGTATGTCTGCCGCAAGCTGCGGGAGCTTCAGGGGCAGCTGGAACCGCTCAAGGCCGACCGACGCATCGCTGCGCTGAGCAGCCAGATCGCAAGTCTGCCCGCGATCCCATCCTGAACAGACGACGAGAGGACTGAGCATGGAGAACGAGGACGGCCGGATCTTCCGCGAGGCATGGATCGCCGGGGTCAAGAGGCATTTCCCCGGCGAGCCGAAGCCGGGCTACATCACTCCTTGGGAAGAGACTCCGGGCTGGGAACGCCAGTCGGCTGCCGCCGTGTTCGGCCAGGTTCGAGACTTCGTCGCTGTGAGTGGCGGCACGACCGCCAAGCTCACCCGGGAGCAGAAGGGACGCTTCGTCGCCCTGTGCTGGATCGCCCAGATCCACAAGCACATTCCGGACCCGAAGCCGAGCTACGTTGCTGACTGGGATGCCCTACCGGACTGGCAGAAGGAGACGGACTCCGACATCTTCGAGCACATCGAGCGGACGATCTGAACTTCCGCTCGTTGGGCCCCGTGTGAGGGCCCGACGAGCGGCTCCCTCCCGCACCCGCACAGCGGTGACAGCCGCGTGACAGCCGCGTGACAGCGCACCCGGCCGCGCGACAGGGGGCTGACAGCCGGGGCGGACAACCTGGGGGCATGACAGGAATCGCCACCGCCCCGAACACGCGGGGAACCGCCGGGAACGCCGTCGAGGTGCACGGCATCGTCAAGCACTACGGCGCCACCAAGGCCCTCGACGGGGTCGACCTCACCGTCCGCGAGGGCACCGTCCTCGCCCTGCTCGGCCCCAACGGCGCGGGCAAGACCACGCTGGTGCGCGTTCTCTCCACGCTGATCAAGCCGGACGCCGGCACCGCGTACGTCGGCGGCTACGACGTCCTGCGCCAGCCCAAGCAGCTGCGCCGCACCATCGGCCTGACCGGCCAGTACGCCTCGGTGGACGAGCTCCTCTCCGGCTACGAGAACCTCTACCTGATCGGCCGGCTGCTCGACCTCTCCGCCCGCGAGGCGAAGGCCCGGGCCGCCGAGCTGCTGGAGCGCTTCTCGCTCACCGAGGCCGCCAAGCGGCCCGCCAAGACCTACTCCGGCGGCATGCGCCGCCGCCTCGACCTGGCCGCCAGCATGATCGGCCGCCCCCGGGTGCTCTACCTGGACGAGCCCACCACCGGCCTGGACCCGCGCACCCGCAACGAGGTCTGGGACGAGGTGCAGCGGATGGTCGCCGAGGGCAGCACCGTCCTGCTGACCACCCAGTACATGGAGGAGGCGGAGCAGCTCGCGAGCGAGCTGACCGTCATCGACCGCGGCCGGGTGATCGCCAACGGCGGTGTCGCCGAGCTCAAGGCCAAGGTCGGCGGACAGATCCTCCAGGTCCGTCCGGCGCACCCGGCCGAACTGCCGGAGATGGTCCGCTGCCTGCACGAGCACGGCATCACCACCGCCACCGTCTCCCCCGACGACGGCCTGCTCGCGGTGCCGATCGCCGGCGAGGAGCAGCTGACCGCCGTCATCGCGGTGCTCGGCACCCGGGGCTTCGCGATCGCCGGCATCGACACCAAGGTGCCCAGCCTGGACGAGGTCTTCCTCGCCATCACCGGCAAGCCCACCGCCGACACGGCCACCACCGCCACCACCGCCGCCGCCCTCGTCAAGGAGCCCGTCGCATGACCACCGCCACGCTCGCCCCCGCCCGGGCCGCGGACAGCCGGGCCGACGACGGCCGGATCGGCCTGGCCGCCAACCTGCGCCACATCGGCGCCCTGACCCGGCGCAACCTGATGCGGATCAAGGCCGACCCGGAGTCGATGTTCGACGCCGTGCTGATGCCGATCGTCTTCACCGTGCTGTTCGTCTACGTCTTCGGCGGCGCCATCTTCGCCGGGGACCAGGACCAGTACAAGCAGTTCATGATCCCCGGTCTGCTCGGGCAGACCGGCATGACCCTGGCGCTGGCCGTCGGCACCGGCCTGAACAGCGACTTCCAGACCGGGGTGATGGACCGTTTCCGCACCCTGCCGATCGGCCGGGCTTCCGTGCTGCTCTCCAAGATCGTGGCCGAGACCCTGCGGGCCCTGCTCTCCTCCGCGATCCTGCTGACCTTCGCGTTCATCCTCGGCTTCGAGCTGAAGACCGGCGTGCCGGAACTGCTGGCCGCGGTCGGTCTGTCGCTGGTGTTCGGCATGTCGATCGTCTGGATCTCGATGCTGCTGGGCATGTCGATGAAGAGCGCCCAGGCCGTGCAGGGCGTCTCCATGCTGGTCCTGATGCCGATGCAGTTCGGCAGCTCGATCTTCGCGCCGACCGACACCATGCCGGGCTGGCTGCAGTCCTTCACCAAGGTCAACCCGCTGTCCGCGCTGGCCGACGCCTCCCGAGCCCTGCTCAACGGCCAAGGGGCGGTGGCCCACCCGGTGATGATCGTGCTGGTCTGGTCCGCCGCCGCCACCGCGGTCTTCGCCCCGCTCGCCGTGGCCCGCTTCCGCAAGCGGACCTGAGCACGACCACCGTCGGCCGACCCGGAAGCGGGCCGGCGGACGGGGCGGCCGGCCGCCCGGGACAGGCGCCGGCCGACGGACGGGCCCGTCGGGCCGGTGGCCAGGGGACGGACACCGGCCGACGGGCCCATGACCCGAAAGAGACCGAGCACGACCCGGGCCAGCCGACCAGGCCCCGGCCAGCCGATACGGCCCCCGAGCTAGCCGATCAACTCCTTAAGCAGCTCCTGGACTTGGTCCTGCGTCATGGCCTCACCCCGGGCATGGGCCTCCTCGTACCCGGCGTCGCCCAGCAGGACCCGCAGGGCGGCGGCGGACCGCTCCCGGTCGGCGCGGTCCAGGTAGCCGCCCTTCGGGCCGTTCAGCACGTTGTGCGCGCCCTGCAGCACGGCCGCGAGCCGGGCCCGCGACAGGTCCCCGTCGCGCTCGGCGAAGGCACGCAGCACCCCGGCCACGGCCGGCACCACCATGACCGTCATCTGCTCGACGAATCCGGAGGACGACATGGCCGACCGCAGCATCCCCCGGCCCTCGCGGATCAGTTCGAGCCCCCGGTCCGGATCGCCGGCCCGGGCCGTGATCCAGCCGCGGGAGGCGCTGAGCAGCCCGGAGACGACGCCCGGCGCGAAGAAGCCCACCCTGGTCACGTCGAGGGAGTCCAGTTCGGCCAGCGCCCGCGCGTAGTCACCGCGGTGGGCGTGCACCCCGCAGAGCGTCAGGTGCCCTAACAGCCACGCGCCGGCATCGGTCTGCCGCATGCCCGGCGCGTCGACGGAGGCCAGCGCCTCCCGCACGATCCGTTCCCCGCGTTCCATGTCCCGTTCGAGCAGCGCGTTGCCGAGGTTCACCCGCAGCATCGGCACCTCGTGCGGCGCCCCCAGTTCCTCGGCGAGCTCGATCGCACGCTCGTACGCGGCGACGGCGGCGTCCACCTCGCCCCGGTTGGCCAGCGACTCTCCCCGCGCCGCCAGCGCCTGGGAGATCCCCCAGAGGTTGCCGGCCTGCCGGTACAGCTCCAGGGAACGCTCGCCGTCCAGGAGGCCCTGCTCCTCACCTCCCGGCCAGTCGTTCATCATCTTGGCCCGGAGCTGCAGGATGAACGCCAGGTCGTTCGCGTCGCCGTGGCGCTCGCAGCCCTCCACGGCGTCGTCCAGCAGGCTCTTCATCAGGTCCAGGCGACCGGCCAGGAAGGCCCCGAACACCCGCATCAGCGCCGGGAAACGGTAGGCCTGAGGAAGCTCCCGGGTGTAGACGTCCAGCAGGTGCCGGGCGACCGTGACCACCTCCTGGTCGCCGATCACCTCCAGGTTGCCGTCGAACAGCCCGACCAGCCGGTGCAGCGCGAGCAGCCGGCGGGCCTCCTCGACCACGCCCTCGGGCATCGGCACGCCGTACGCGAGGACGTTCCGCTCCACCGGCACCGGCGGCGGGGTGCCCGGGGCGAACGGGTCCGGGCCGAGCGCGCCGACCGCGTCGTACCAGCCCCGGGCCTCCAGGCTGTAGCCGCGCAGCGACCAGTACCAGCTCATGCCGAGCGTGAGGGCCAGCGCCTGTTCCTCGTCCCGCCGGTCCACCGCGCGGCGCAGCGCGGCCCGGATGTTGTCCTGCTCCCGCTCCAGGACGGCCAGCCAGTGCAGCTGTTGCGGTCCGTGGATGTGCTGGTCGGCCGCGGCGACCAGTTCACGGAAGTGCGCCAGGTGGCGGCCCTCGGTCGCCTCCGCCTCCGCCTCGGCGGCTTCGGCGAGCCGCTCCTGCGCGTACTCGTTGATGGTCTCCAGCATCCGGTAGCGCGGCAGCCCCCCGCCACCGAGGTCCGCCACCAGCAGGGACTTGTCCACCAGGGAGAGCAGCAGATCGGCGACCTCCTCGCCGGACACCTCCAGGCCGTCGGCGCAGATCGCCTCGGCGTCCTCCAGCCGCCAGCCGCCGGCGAACACCGACAGGCGCCGCAGGACGGCCCGTTCCCGCTTGCCCAGCAGGTCCCAGCTCCAGTCGACCACCGCGCGCAGGGTCTGTTGGCGCGGCAGCAGGGTGCGGCTGCCGGCGGTGAGCAGCGCGAAGCGGCCGTCCAGGCGGTCGGCTATCTGGCGGGCCGTCATCACCCGCAGCCGGGCGGCGGCCAGTTCGATGGCCAGCGGCAGGCCGTCCAGGCGGCGGCAGATCTCGGCGCAGGCCTCCGGCTCGCTGCTCGGGTCGTAGCCGGGGCGCGCGGCGGCGGCGCGCTCGGCGAACAGCCGCAGCGCCACGGGCGCGGGCAGCGGCTCGACCGGCAGCACGCTCTCGCCGGGCACGCCGAGCGGTTCGCGGCTGGTGGCGAGCACGGTGAGTCCGGGGCACTCCACGAGCAGGGTGGCGGCGAGGTCGGCGGCGGCCTGGATCAGGTGCTCGCAGTTGTCGAGGACGAGCAGCATCCGGCGGTGGGCGCAGTGCTCGACCAGTCGGCGCACCGGGTCCTCGGCGCGCTTCTCGATCACGTCGGTGACGAGGCTGCCGCTGTGGAGGACGATCTCGCGCAGGCCGAGCGCGGAGACCACGGCGGCGGGGACGGCCTCCGGGCTCTCCAGCGGGGCGAGTTCGGCCACCCAGACGCCCTCCGGCCAGCGCCCGGCGGCGAGTTCGGCGCGGCCGGCCTCGACCGCGAGACTGGTCTTGCCGGATCCGCCGGGGCCGGTCAGGGTGACCAGCCGGCCGACCGTCAGGAGTTCGCGCAGGGCGGCGAGGTCGCTCTCGCGGCCGACGAAGCTGGTCAGCCGTCCGCGCAGGTTGCCCGCGGCGCGCGGGACGCCGGGCGTGGGCGCGGGTGCGGGCGACGCGGGTACGGGCGGCGCGGGTACGGGCGGCGCGGGCGCCGTCGGAGCCCCGGCCGGCGTCAGCGTGGAAGCCGGAGCCGGCTCCGGCTCCAGCTCCGGCTCCGGCTCCGCAGAGGCAAGCAACTCGGCGTGCATGGACTGGAGTTGACGCCCGGGGTCGACGCCGAGCTCCTCCGCCAGGGCGCGCCTGGTCCGCTCGTAGTGGCGCAGTGCCTCGGCGGTGCGGCCGCTCTCGTGCAGCGCCCGGACCATCAGCAGTTGCAGCGGTTCGTCCAGCGGCTGCCGTTCGCACAGCTCGGCGAGTTCGGCGACCAGCTCGGCGGCCCGGCCGAGGCCGAGGTCGGCGGTGATCCGGTGGCGGAGGGCCTCCTCGCGCTGGGCCTCCAGCCGGGCGGCCGGGCCGGTGCGGTCGGGCAGGTCCGCGAGGGCCGGGCCACGCCACAGTGCGAGGGCGGCGCGCAGCCGCTCGGCGGCGAGCGCGTGGTCGCCGGCGTCCAGGGCGCGCCGGCCCTCACCGCTCAGCCGCTGGAAGTCGGCGAGGTCGGTGGCCGGCTCGGTCAGCCAGTACCCGGCGGGGCCGGAGCCGACCCGCTCCCGGCCGATGGTGCGGCGCAGCCGGCCGACCAGGGTCTGCAGCGCGGCGGAGGAGTCCTGCGGGGGCTCGGCGTCCCACACCTCGTCCACCAGCAGGTCGGCCGGGACCGGCCGGCCCGGGCGCAGCGCCAGCGCGGTGAGCAGGGCCCGCAGCCGGGCGCCGCCGAGCGGGACCGGAGTGCCGTCGTCGTGGTGGGCCGTCGTGGTCCCGAGGATGCCGTAGTGCACCGGTCCATTCTGGTCGATGGGCGGTGGCGGGGCGCACAATTGTGCTGGCCCCCGCGGCCGGCCCGGACGGCGGCGGAACCGGGGGCGAGCCCTCGGACGTTCACCCGGCACGGCTTGTCCGGCCACCGGCCCGCCCGGCATGATCGGTCCCTGCCGGTATCCCCCTTCCCTCTGCCCACGGAGCACCCCCACCATGACCTTCGCCGCCACGCCGCGATCCCGCAGCGAGGACCGCCGGATCAGCCCGGTGTTCTGGGTGCTCCTCGCCACCCTCGGCACCTCCGCCTGGGCGGTGTACGCCGGCTACGGCAACGCCCGGTTCGGGGTGTTCCTGTTCGTGGTGTCGGGATGGATGGTGTCGCTCTGCCTGCACGAGTACGCCCACGCGCGCACCGCGCTGCACGGCGGCGACATCACCGTCGGCGCCAAGGGCTACCTCACGCTCAACCCGCTGAAGTACACCAACGTGCTGCTCAGCTTCGTGCTGCCGATCGTCTTCGTGATCCTCGGCGGCATCGGCCTGCCCGGCGGCTCGGTGTGGATCGAGCGGCACCGGATCCAGGGCCGGCTCAAGCACAGCCTGATCTCGGCCGCCGGGCCGCTGGTGAACCTGGTGTTCGCGGCGGCGCTGCTGATCCCGGTCGGCGCCGGCTGGCTGGACGGCTCGGACCTGCACGCCTCGTACTACGGCTACGAGCTCACCGTCTCGCCCTTCGCCTGCGCCCTCGGCTTCCTCGGCCTGCTGCAGCTCAGCGCGGCCCTGCTGAACCTGCTGCCGGTGCCCGGTCTGGACGGCTACGGGATCGTCGAGCCCTGGCTCTCGGCCAAGACCCGGCGCGCGGTCGAGCCGTTCGCGCCGTACGGCATGCTCGCGGTGTTCGCGCTGCTGTGGCAGCCCGAGGTGAACTCGTTCTTCTTCGGCATCGTCCACGACCTGATGAGCCTGTTCGGTGTGGACACCGACTACGCGACGGTCGGGCGGTACCTGTTCAGCTTCTGGAAGAACTAGGCGTGCTCGGCCGCCGTCGCGGCCTCGGCCAGCTTCGCCTTGCGGCGGTTCAGCCACAGCACGTTGCTGGCCACACCGGCCAGCGGGAGCCAGATCAGCCCGATCCAGAAGCCCGCGATCACCGAGACCACGGCGGCCGCCAGCGCGAGGACGGTGACGATCAGGGCGATGAGGGACGTGCGAGGCATGACGCGGGGCTCCTAGGCGCGGGTACGGACGGCCGGGTTGCGACCGCCACCCATTGTCGCCGACCTCACCTCCGAAGACCGTCCAGGGGTGAGGCCGACACGACGTCCGTCGATCACACGTCGGTGACCCGCAGGCCCGCGTGGGCCTTGTAGCGGCGGTTGACCGAGATCAGGTTGGCCACCAGCGCCTCCACCTGGTGGGCGTTGCGCAGCCGGCCCGCGAAGATGCCCCGCATGCCGGGGATCAGGTCCGCCAGCGCCCGCACCACGTCGGTGGCGGCCCGGTCGTCGCCGAGCACCATGACGTCGGTGTCGATCCGCTCCACCGACTCGTCCTGCAGCAGCACCGCCGAGAGGTGGTGGAAGGCGGCGGTGACCCGGGAGTCCGGCAGCAGCGCGGCGGCCTGCTGGGCGGCGCTGCCCTCCTCCGGCTTCAGCGCGTACGCGCCCTGCTTGTCGAAGCCGAGCGGGTTGACGCAGTCCACGACGATCTTTCCGGCCAGCTCCGCGCGCAGCGCGGTCAGGGTGGCGGCGTGGCCGTCCCACGGGACGGCCACGATCACCACGTCGCTCTCCCGGGCGACGGTGGCGTTGTCGGCGCCGCGCACGCCCAGGCCCAGCTCGGCGGCCGAGGCCCCGGCCCGGGCGGCGTCGCGAGAGCCGATGATCACCTGCTGGCCGGCCTTGGCCAGCCGCAGGGCCAGTCCCCGCCCCTGGTCGCCGGTGCCGCCGAGGACGCCGACCACCAGCTGTGAGACATCCGGCGCGTCGTGGGCCGGGTTTGTCGCTGAATCGAGGGAAGTCATGGGCCGATCCTGCCAAATCCCCGGCCGGGCGCGACATCCTGGCCCGCATGGACGTGGTGAGAGTTTCAGCACTCCGGGAGCGGCTGGCGGGCACCGGCTGGCTGGAGGCGGCCGGCGGCTTCGCCGGCTCGCTGCGACGTTCGGTGGAGCGGCGCGGGGCGGGCGAGTTGCTGCTGGTCGGCACCGAGGCGTACGAGCCCTGGCACCTGGCCGCCCACCTGGAGGACGAGGCCGCCCGGTCGGCCGTCCCTCGGCTGGCGCCCACCCTGCTGCGGCACCGCCCGCCCCCCGCCGCCCCGGCCCACCTCGCGCACGGCCTGCGCCGGCTCACCGAGGCCCGGCGCGGCGCCACCGTCCTGGTGGTGGCCCCCGCGGCGGCCGGCGCCCCGCTGCTGGAACGGGTGCAGGACGCCCGTCGGCGCGGCGCGACCGTCCTCGCACTGGACGGCGCCGCCCCCGGCACACCGGGCGGCCTCGGCGGCATCGCCCATGAGCGACTGGCCGTCGGCACCGCCGCCGAGGAGCCCTTCGACCTCGCCCAGCACCTGGTCACCGCCGCCGCCGGGCAGCCGGCCGGCCGCCGCTCCGCCCTGGACCGGCTGGCCGAACTCGCCGGGCGGCTGACCTCGGCGCCCTCGCTCAGCCGCTGGTGAAAAACCCGTTGCTGGGGCCGAAGCAGCCGTCCGAGGATGGTGGTTCGTGGACGACGACGAACCATCGCATACCGGTCGGCCGCGCGCGCTGCTGCGCGCGCTGACGCCCGACCTGTCCCCGTGGCGCGCCTCGCGCGACTTCCGCTACCTGTGGACCTCCGGCTGCGTCACCAGCTTCGGCAGCTTCCTGACGTACGTCGCCGTGCCGATGCAGATCAAGGAGCTCACCGACTCCTCCCTCGCGGTCGGCCTGATCGGCGCCATCGAACTCGTCCCGCTGATCGTCTTCGGCCTCTGGGGCGGCGCGCTCGCCGACGCCCTGGACCGGCGCAAGCTGGTGCTGCGCTCGGAGGCCGCGCTCGGTCTGCTCGCCGGTCTGCTGCTGTTCAACGCCCTGCTGCCGCACCCGGTGCTCTGGCCGATCTACCTGGTCGCCGCGCTGGTCGCGGCCTGCGACGGCCTGCAGCGCCCGGCACTGGACTCGCTGCTGCCGCGGATCGTCGCGCACCAGCACCTGACCGCCGCGTTCGCCCTCAAGTCCCTTTACCGCAACGTCGCTTCGGTGGCCGGGCCGGCGCTGGCCGGCATCGTGGTGGCCTTCTCCGGGGTGCAGACCGCGTACGCGCTGGACGTGCTCACCTTCGCCGTCTCGCTGCTGCTGCTCCTGCGGATCAAGGCGGTGCCGCCGCGCACCGGCGCCGAGCGCCCGTCCGTACGGGCGGTGCTCACCGGGGTGCGGTACGCGTGGAGCCGCAAGGACCTGCTGGGCACCTACGCGATCGACACCTGCGCCATGCTGTTCGCCTTCCCGGTGGCCGTCTTCCCGTTCCTGGCCTCGGAGTTGGGCGCGAACTGGGCGCTCGGCCCGATGTACGCGGCCTCCGCCGTCGGCGGCCTGCTGGTCGGCGCGACCAGCGGCTGGACGTCCCGGGTCCACCGGCACGGGCGGCTGCTGGTGGCCGCCGCGGCCGGCTGGGGCGCGGCCATGGCGCTGGCAGGGCTGTCCGGGAACATCTGGGTGGTACTGCTCGGGCTGGCGCTGGCCGGCGGCGCCGACGAGATCAGCGGGATCGCCCGCTCGACGATGTGGAACCAGTCCATTCCGGACGCGGTCCGCGGCCGGATGGCCGGCGTCGAACTGCTCAGCTACTCCGCCGGCCCCCAGCTCGGCCAGGTCCGGGCCGGCACCATGGCCGGGCTGATCGGAGTGCGCGCCGCCGTCTGGACCGGCGGCCTGGCCTGCGTGGTCGCCGTGCTCGCGGTCGCCGCCGCGCTGCCGAGGCTGCTCGCGTACGACGACCGCACCGACCCGCACACCGCGGCGGTCCGGGCCGAGCACGAACGGGCCGACCGCGAGGCGGCCGCCGCGGCGTGATGCTACTCGGCCTCGTCGTTCGGCTTGTCGCTCCAGCGCGGGTCGTTCTGCCACTCCCGGTTGCGCTCGTCCGCGGTCTGCAGCGCGTGGGCGGCCTCCTCGGGGGTGGCGTACGGCCCGAGGCGGTCCTTGGCCGGGCACTCCGGGCCCTCCTCGACCTTGCCGTGCTTGATGCAGTAGAACCACTCGCCGGGCTGACCGGTCGGCTTGCGGTGGAATCCCAGGGGCATGACGCTCTCCCGTTCAGACGGATGGGTCGGTACCGATCATTCCCCGGCCCGGGCGACTGCGCACACCACCCGGGAACGGCGGGGCCCGACGGCTAGACTCGCCGCCATGGCTCTCGTACCCGGCATCCAGTCCCCCACCCGCAAGGTCCCGGCGCACATCACGCGTCCCGAGTACGTCGGGCGGCCCGCCCCGACGCCGTACACCGGGCCCGAGGTGCAGACCGCCGAGACGATCGAGAAGATGCGGATCGCGGGCGGGATCGCGGCCCGGGCGATGGAGGAGGCGGCCAAGCTGATCGCCCCCGGCGTCACCACCGACGCGCTGGACGTCGTGGCCCACGAGTACATGTGCGACCACGGCGCCTACCCGTCCGACCTCGGCTACCGGGGCTTCCCGAAGTCGATCTGCACCTCGATCAACGAGGTGATCTGCCACGGCATCCCGGACTCGACCGTGTTGCAGGACGGCGACATCGTCAACATCGACGCCACCGCGTACATCCACGGGGTGCACGGCGACCTCAACGCCACCTACCTGGTCGGCGACGTGGACGAGGAGTCCCGGCTGCTGGTCGAGCGCACCCGGGAGTCCCTCAACCGGGCGATCAAGGCGGTCAAGCCGGGCCGTCAGATCAACGTCATCGGACGGGTGATCGAGTCCTACGCCAAGCGCTTCGACTACGGCGTGGTGCGGGACTTCACCGGACACGGCATCAACACGTCGTTCCACTCCGGCCTGATCATCCCGCACTACGACAGCGAGCGGGCCACCGAGGTGATCAAGCCGGGCATGACCTTCACCATCGAGCCGATGCTGACCTTGGGAACGTACGACTACGAGATCTGGGCGGACGGCTGGACGGTCGTCACCAAGGACCGCAAGCGCACCGCCCAGTTCGAGCACACCCTGGTGGTCACGGCGGACGGCGCGGAGATCCTCACCCTGCCGTGATCCCGGGCGAGTCACCGCTCAGCCGATGAGCCACTGCTCCTCGGCCACCGCGCCCACCTCGGTGCAGGCGTCGGTGAGCACGTCCAGGACGCGCAGCGGGTCCGGCAGCGGCTGCTCGGGCCCGCGCAGCCACCGCACCTGGGAGCCGTCCGGCAGCGCGGCCGGCGGGAGCAGGGTGTACGAGCCGCGGCAGTGCCAGCGCAGGCCGGGGTGCTCGGACATGGTGTCGGGGGTGGAGTCGAGCGCGCTCGGCCACCACTCGTCCTCGTCCTGCGGGGTGCCCCGGGTGGCCGTGAAGAACAGGTAGCGGTCCTCGCCGACGGCGGCGACCGGCCCCTCGACGCCCAGCGCGGTCAGCCGCTCCAGCGCCAGCCGACCGGCCTCGGCCGGGACGTCCAGCACGTCGTGGACCCGGCCGGTGGCGGTGATGAAGTTGGCCTGCGGGTCGCGGGAGAGCCAGCGGGACAGCTGTTCGGCATCGGTGGTCGCCTGGGTCTGCCAGGCGAAGGAGACCGGGTGCTGGGCCGGGGCCGGGCAGGCCACCCGGTCACAGGAACATCGGTAGCCGGCCGGATGGGCAGCGGGTGCGAGCGGGAATCCGGCGCGCACCGCGCCGAGCAGCTGATCCAGTCCGGTGGACGGGTCCTCGCCCCCCGGGCGGGCCCGCTGTCGATCACGCCTCTGCCACCAGGTCGTCCACCTGCCGCCGGCTTCCATCGGGCCCCTTCCGCGCACTGCTGTGCCTGGTGCGACACAGCGTTCGACGTACCACTCCGACGCAACGCACAGCGCCCCCCGCTGCTTCCCAGGTAGGTGCTCGGCCCTGCTGTCCGCGCCCTGCCGGCCGCGGCCCGGGGTCACCGGACGGCCGACGCCCGGGTCACGGTACGGAGTCGCGGCAGCACGCTGTCCGCGCCGGTTTCGACCGGAGGGCACGCCGACCCGCGCCTCGCCCGGCCCGTACGGGCCCGCTGACCCGGGTGAACCCCGAGGGCGTACAGGAAAGGATAGGGGTGCGCGGGGCCTCCGAATGACCGGGGGCGGTGCCTCTCCGGTCACACTCCGGGCACCCGGCCCTCACCGGACCTCCGTCTCGGGGTGCCCGGGCCATGCCCTGGGCGTGGCCACCACGTGGAGGTGAGACCCTGGAGGGGTGAAGAGCGCGGACACCGAATTCGTCGGCGGCCCCCTGGACGGGAAGATCCTCCCGATCCCGCTGGGGCCGATGCTCGGCGTGCCGAAGAAGTACAAGGTCCCGGTCCCCGCGCACGGCGAGACTCCCGCGCGCACACTGGTGTACGTCCGGAGCAAGCAGGTTCGGGGTCTGAGCTGGTTCTGGCGCTACGAGTACGACGAGGCGGCCACCGCCAAGGCCTCCGGCTGACGGGCTGCCCGTTCCGCTCCCCTCATCGCCTCCCCAGGAGCGTCGGCATGGCCAGGACGGTACGACACCCCGTACGACACCACCGGAACCGCTCGCAGGCGGCCGCCCACCACAACCGGCAGGTCGCCGGGATCACCGGGGTGCTGCTGCTGGCGGTGTCCCTCTACACCGCGACGATCGGCCCCGACGGCTGGCTCTGGTTCGGCTGGGCGGTGCTGCTGCTCGCCTGTGTGGCCCTGTTCGTGGTCCGGCCCTGAGCTTCCAGGGGCCGGAGCGCAGCGGCACCGCCCGACGCGCCCGTCCCCCCCGTGCCGGTCAGTCATCCTCGGCGAGGATCAGGTACAGCTTCTTGCGGGCCTCGGTCAGCACCGCCAGGCCCTTGACGCGCTGCGCCTCGGTGCCCGTCCGCATGACCTGGTTGATGGCCTGGTCGACCGTGGCGAGCGCCTGGCCCACCTCCTGGATCGCCTCCCAGTCGGCCTCCCGGCCGGCCTCCGCCCACGGCTCCGCCGGCCCGGCCTCGGCCTCGGCCCGGCCCGCCTCGGTGAGCGAGACCAGCCGCTTGCCGCCGATCTCCTCGGCGGTGATCAGGCCCTCCTCCTCCAGCAGCTGGAGGTTCGGGTAGATCGAGCCCGGGCTGGGCCGCCAGGCCCCGCCGGTCCGCTCGGTGATCTCCGCGATCATCTCGTAGCCGTGCATCGGCCGTTCCTTGAGCAGGGCCAGCAGCGACGCGCGGACGTCCCCGCGCCGGGCCCGGCCGCCGCGCCGCCCGTGCGGGCCGCCGCGCCGGGCGCCGTGGCCGCCGAAGCCGTGCCCGAACGGGCCGCCGCGCTGCGGGCCGAACCCGCCGAAGGCCTCCCGCCCCTCGAAGCCCTCCCCGGGCATCCCCCGAAACTCCGGGCCCGGCCCGCGACGCCTTCCGCCGCCGCGCGGGCCCTCACCACGAAATCGCATTCCTGAGCGCATGGCGCCCACCTCCTTGGTCACCGAAACAGTCGAGTTACTGTCTCGATAGTTCGACGATATATCGGCAACTATCGCTCGTCAACGGATAACGACACAGCAGCCCCAGCCGACGACACGGCCGCCGCCCCACAGGGCGCGCGGGCCCGTCGGCGGCTACGGTGACGGGCATGGCCGGTGAACGAGACCTTGCGACCCTGCTGCGCGGGATGCGACCGCAGCTCCACCCGGGGCGGTACGTCTACTGCACCCTCCCCGCGAAGGTGCCCGCAGGGATGCGGCCGGTGGTGACCGTCGCCGAGCCGGAAGGGGTGACGATGGTCGTCGCCCAGGAGGAGGCCGACGCGCTCGGGCTGCGCTACGAGTACGTCGCGGCCTGGATCACCCTGCAGATCCACTCGGCGCTGGAGGCCGTCGGACTGACCGCCGCCGTGGCCGGACGGCTCGCCGAGGAGGGCATCAGCTGCAACGTCGTGGCCGGCTTCCACCACGACCACCTGTTCGTCGCCGCCGACGACGCCGACCGCGCCGTCCGCGCCCTGGAGGAGCTCTCCGCCCGCTCCGCCTGACGGTCCCGCCGGGTGGCCGCCGCCGACCGGCCCTTCGACACTGGAAACAGCCGCCCCGCCAGGGCCGGCCCCCACCGGAAGGAGACGGCCGCCATGGCCATCTGCGTCACCTGCGGCAACGACTACTGGCTCGCCTTCGAGATCAAGACGGTCACCGGCGACACCTACACCTTCGACAGCTTCGAGTGCGCGATGGAGAAGCTCGCCCCCCGCTGCGAACACTGCACCGTCCGCATCGTCGGCCACGGCGTCGAAGTGGCCGGCATGTTCTTCTGCTGCGCCAACTGCGCCCGCGTCAACGGCGGCCTCGGCGAACAGATCCGCGACGCCGTCGGCTCCCACCCCGGCTGAACCCCGCCCCACGACGCACGAAGGCCCTCCGGCCCGCGCGGGAAGCGCGGGCCGGAGGGCCTTCGGACGTTCAGGGGCGGAAGAGTCGGCCTGTACGCCGGGAACAGTCTCATCACGAGCAGCGACCTGCGGAAACGTCGTTCCCGGCGGTCCGATCGCCACGTGATCGCCACACCTTCGGCGACCGCCACTCACTTGGCCTCTTCAGCGTCACCCTCGAACTGCAGCGGGGACCTGGACGTTTGCGGTCTCATCAAAGAAGACGGCTTCGAGCGCCTTCCGGTTTTGCGCTGCGGCGCCAAGGCAGGGTGAGACCCGACTGTTCTGCTCGGACGGAGGCAACCTGCAACTTCTCCAGCGGCTCCTCGGCCGTCGTGAGGCTCTCGTCAGACGGTGGTGGTGCAGACGAATCCGAGGTCGGCCAGGCCCTCGCTCTGGCACAGCCGGTCGGATGCGCCCCCGGCAGCTGTCTGCAAGAGCTGGTAGTCGGCGCCGTGCGCCTTGCCCCAGTGCATCGCCGCGCGCCACAGGAGCCGCCCGAGGCCGAGGCTGCGGTATTCCGGCAGAACACCGAAGTACTGCGGGAGGAGTCGTCGCCTGCCGATGGGATCGGCCATGGTCTCCATGGGGCCGATTGCGCCTACTACGCGCTCGTCCTGGACAGCGACCAGCACGGGGCCGATGCTGTCGATCCGGGAGTGCAGGAACACGAAGCCCTCGCCGGCCAGCTTTTCGGCGAACTCGGGGAAGGTGGTCCGGATGGCTTCGGGCTGTTGGCCGAGGGCCTCGATTCCCTCAACGGCAGGTGCGTCCTGGTCGAAGGTACGGAGCTGTACACGGGTAGAGGCGGCCACTGGGTCGGCGGCGTCCTGGAACCACACCACACGGGCTTTGGATGCGTCGCGCCCGGCGGCGAGCTTGGCGGCCAACTCCTCGGCCTCCTGCCGGTGCTCGCGGGCGCCGTAGAGATGGACGCGCAGAATGCCGCGACCGGTGATGGTGGGGATCAGGGTGCGGGCCTGGTCCTGAACGACGGCGTCCACCAGGACATGCTCGTCCTTGTGGGCGGACCACCGCCGGTCCTTGTCGTGTGGCAGGAATTCTCCGGTGCCAGCGACGGCGAACACGTCGGCCAGAAGCTCAGCGGAAACAGCTTCGGGGTGGAGCGGCCCGAGCGTCGGAAAATACGGGACGCACATCACGGGGCGCAGCAAGTCCCAGCGCAGATCCATACCCGCACCCTACTCGCCGGCCCCGCACGGCTCAGGCCCCGACGCGGAGAGCGCCGGGGCCTGAGCGTTACTGATCAGGTGCGATCAGCGGGCGGTTCAGTGGGTGGTTCAGTGGGGGTTGTCGTCGCCCGCGTTGCACGAACACTTCACGCTGTCCATGACCTCGTCCAGGTCGCCGACGGCGATGATCTCGGTGACGGGCTGGGGCGGGGCCGCGATCGGCCGCGTGAGGTACGGCAGGCGCTGGGCCGGGCCGTCGTCCGGGAGCGGACGCCTCGGGGAGAGTTCGACAGCTACAGCGGTCATGTCACCCTGCTTTCTTGATCCCGTGCTGGCAGTAACTTGCGAGTGGTGCCTTCGCCTCCTGGTAGTGCTTGGCCAGCGGCCGGCACACGGTGCACGCGCCGGAGAGCTGGCAGCCGGAGCATCCACCGGTGCGAAGCATGAGGCGGTCGGCGATGGCGCCGAGCCGGGCGAGGCCGTCGATCCCCTCGGTGGGGAGGCTGATTTGGTCGTCACGGCCGATCTTGCAGATGGACACCAGCCCGTGTGGGTCCGTGTGGAAGAAGGTGTGTCCGGCGTTGCAGCCGCCGAACGGCTTGCGCATCCGCAGGTGCTCCTTGGACTGCGCGGTCAGCGACTCCGCCCCGCCGTAGATCGTCGGAGTCATGTTGGTGAAGACGTTGTACTCCAGCCCCCAGCCTTCACACAGGTCGATCATCGCCTGTTCCTCGGTGGCGTTGTCCTCAGTGACGATGATGCTCATCCGCAGCGGCAGCTTGGCCCGGCGGCCGGCATTCATGCCCTGGATGAACAGGTCCCAGGCGCCCTGCCGCTGGGTCAGCTCGTCGTAGCTGGCCTTGGTCGCCCCGTACATCGACACCGTGACCCGGTAGGGCGGGCACTCGCGGAACATCTCCAGCAGGTTCTCCCGCCACAGCAACGAGGCGTTGGTGGAGACGGTGATCATCATGCCCAGCTCGAACGCGCGGCGATACGAGGGCATGAAGTCCCGGTCCACGGTGGGCTCGCCCCCGGTGATCTGGAGCCAGAGGACGCCGGCCTCGGCCATGATGCCCACGCAAGTGAGCTTGTCCGCGAGCGGCATGCCCGAGTTGACCTTGAGCCCGAGATAGCAGTGCTTGCACTTGTAGTTGCAGCCGAGGTTGATCTCCCAACTGGCCCGCGAATAGCCCCAGGCGGAGGGCTGGCGGACCAGCAGGAAGTCACTTGCAGGACGACCGGTCACGTCCAGGTCGACCCACTGGGCGCGCACGGCATCCGCGAGCCACGATGGGGCGGTCTCGGCGGTACCCAGGGCGCGCAGATCCTCGTATTTGGCCTGTGGGAGCCGGAGACCACCCCGGCCGCCGGGGCGCACCAAGAGGTATTCGTCCAGGAACGGGCCGGCGATCAGGTCATACACGTGTTCCCTCCTTCGCTGAGCGGTATTCGGTAGCTGTGATGCCGTGCTGGCCCACCTGCCGCAGTGCATTTGGTGGGGTCAACCGATCTCGGCCCAAACCCATTTGCCGAATGGGGCTTCGTCGACGCCCCAGCGGTTGGCGATGCTG
This sequence comes from Kitasatospora sp. NPDC023118, assembly GCF_055560875.1. Classification (NCBI taxonomy): domain Bacteria; kingdom Bacillati; phylum Actinomycetota; class Actinomycetes; order Kitasatosporales; family Streptomycetaceae; genus Kitasatospora; species Kitasatospora sp. NPDC023118. The sequence goes on along the minus strand of NZ_JBVHHW010000046.1, from coordinate 20,275 downwards.
TCGACGAGGCCCATGCCGCGCCCGGACGTCTCGGTGACCCCGGTCCTGATGACCACGGGCAGGGTGCGTGACGAATCGCGGACCGCCAGTCGGAGCCGGCCACCGTCCAGGCCGAGTGCCACACACAGCCGGGTGCAACCGGTATGCCGGGCTGCGTTGCCGACCAGTTCCGAGACGATCAGCCGAGCTTCCTCCAGTAGATCGAGACGGCCCCAATCGGTCAGCTTCTCCTGGACCAGGTGCCGGGCACTCCTCGCCGACTCGGGGGCGCAGGGCATGTGCCGCATGCAGCGGTGGCGCTGCGTGGCGGGCACGTCAAGTGCGGTGGCCACCAAGGCGGTGTCGGCATGGGTCGGGCCGTGCTTTGTGCGCAGCAGCGTCATCCTGGTCGTCACGGCGGCCTCCGGTAGTCAGGGGCCGCCCGGCGCTCTTCCATGGAGCCGAGGGGATCGGTGATTCCTCGCGCCGGGCGGCTGTTAGTTATTGAACGGCGCGGGCATGCCGTAGGAGAGGGGCCACGAAGGGGTGCATTTTCCAGCAGGGGGCCGCCAACGGGGCCAGAATTGATGCTCCGTCAGCTTCGATCGAGAGGCCACTTGTGAGCGGTGTCAGCCCGGACGGGATCGGCCGACTGCTGCGGGAGATCCGCGAGGCGCATCCGAGGAAGACACGCGCCGAGCAGGCAGAGTTAGTCGCCGCCGCAAGTGGCGAGTGGTGCGACTGGGAGACCATCAAGCGGTGGGAAACGGAGAAGCGAATTCCGCAGAAACCCTCGTACCAGGGGATCGCCGACGCCTACGGTCTGACCGTGGGCCAGGTGGCCGAGGCCGCCGCCGCCTCCCGGCGGTACCGGAGTGAGCGCAGCACGAAGGGCAACAGCGTGGACAGGCGGAAGTTCATCGGAGCAGGGATAGGAGCAGCCACCGGCCTCGTCGCGCTGCCCGGCATCGCACAGGCCCACGAGGGGATCACCGCAGCGCTCAGGCCATCCGGAGAGGGCGATCTCGCCTACCTGGAGTCGGCGTTCGAGCGGCACCGGGGCGGCTACCGTGGCCGGGCACCGGAGGCGGTGCTGGCCGAGATGATGGGTGATCTCGATCTGCTGGGTGAGGTGCTGAACCGCCCTCACCCGGCGCGTACCCGTGCGGACCTCGCCCGGACGGCGGCAGGCATCGCGGGTTTGGTGGCGATCGTCCAGCACGATCGCGGTGACCAGCGCGACGCCTACCGCTGGTTCGCCACCGCCGAGCAGGCCGCGCGGGAGTCCGGTGATCAGCGGATGATCGCGTGGGTGCTGGCCCGGCACGCCATGGTCCCGCTCAACTACGGCGCTCCTGGCGCGGCCGCTCGGATCGCCGAGCAGGCCCGGCGGGAGGCGGGGAGCGGCCCGACGGCGGCCGGAGCACTCGCTGCGGCCGTCACCGCGCGGGCTCTGGCGGCCTCCGGCGACCTCGAAGGGGCCCGGCAGGCGGTGGACGACACGCGGAATCTGGCAGAGCTCCTGGATGGCGCCGAGGCGGCCGACACCTGGTTCGGCTACCCCGAGCAGAAGCACCACGTGCACCTGTCGCAGGCGTACACGCTGCTGGGCGACACGGGCAGCGCCTACCAGGCGCAGGAGGACGCCCTGACGCTCACGGACTCTCCGTCGGTAATGGCGCGCGCCCTGCTGGCAGTGGACACCGCCGCGTGCATGCGCGTCGACGGCGACCCGACCGGTGCGGCCGAGATGGCGTCCGGGGTGTGGGAGCGGCTGCCGGCCGCCTACCGTGAGGGCCTGATCCGATCCCGCACCGAGACGCTGCATCGCCAGCTCACCGGTCGGCCGTACGCGCTGCTCGGGGAGGCGCTGGCCAGCTAGCTACAACGAGGTCACCGGGGGCTCTTGGACGGCCGCTTCGGCCGTTCTCGCCGCCACACGATCGCCACCGCACACCCGGCAACAGGCTGCAATAGGCACGAAGAGTCAGCAAGCGGTTACAGATCTTCGAGGCATGAAAAGGCCCCTGATCTGCGAAGTTGCAGATCAGGGGCCTTCCCTCAGCCAGGCGACGGAAGAGTCGGCCTGTACGCCGGGTTCTGTCTCCCGGGTTGCTCGCGCGGCCCGGGGAGGCGGCCATCCATCTAGGACTGCCGTTGCCGACAGCCTCGTGCGGTCTACCCGCGAACTCGGGCGAGCAGCCCTCAGTCGTCCGCGCACGGTGCCCGAGGGCACCGATCTTGACCTTGCTCCAGGTGGGGTTTACCTAGCCGGCCGGGTCACCCCGGTCGCTGGTGGTCTCTTACACCACCGTTTCACCCTTACCCACGCGCCGTAGCGGTGGGCGGTCTGCTTTCTGTGGCACTGTCCCGCGGGTCACCCCGGGTGGGCGTTACCCACCACCCTGCTCTGTGGAGCCCGGACGTTCCTCGGCGGGTCAGGGACCCGTCGCGACCGCCCGGCCGACTCTTCCGCCGTAGTGGTCATCGTAGCCGCTCGGGCGGGGCCTCCCGTACACCGGACCGGGCCGCGGGCTGCTCGGCGCCGAGGCGGGCGGCCACCCGGGCGGCGGTGCCGGTGGCCCAGGCGGTGGTGGTGAGCAGCCCGAGGGCGAGGATCACCGCGCCCAGGCCGACCAGGATCCACCAGCCGGCGTGGCTGGCCGGGGCGAAGCCGGTGGCCAGCGGGCCGACCACGGCCGAGGTGACGACCGTACCGATCACCGCCACACCCAGCGACTGGCCGACCTGCCGGCTGGTCGAGGCGACCGCCGCGGCCACGCCCGCCTGGGCGCGCGGCATGCCGGAGACCGCCGCGTTGGTGATCGGCGGGTTCACCATGCCGAAGCCGAAGCCGAACAGCGCGTACGCGACCAGCAGCAGCGCCGACGGCGAGTCGGCGGACAGTCGGGTGAGCAGCAGGCCGCTCGCGGCGAGGCAGAGCCCGGCCACGGCCAGCGGCAGGCGCGGACCCCGGCTGCTGACGATCCGTCCGGACAGCGGCGCGCAGACCAGCATCATCCCGGCCATCGGCAGCGTCCACAGGCCCGCCTCGACCGGGGCGTAGTGCCGGACGTCCTGCAGGTAGAGGGTGTTGAGGAAGAGGAAGCCGCCGAGCGCGGCGAAGGCGCAGACCGCGGTGACGGTGGCACCGGTGAACGGGGCGCTGGCGAAGAACCGCGGGTCCACCAGCGGCTCGGCCACCCGCCGCTCCCAGAGCGGGAAGGCGACCAGCGCGGCCACCGCCGCGGCGGCCAGGGCGAGGATCAGCGGGGAGGTCCAGCCGTTGCCCGGGCCCTCGATGATCGCGGCGGTGCCGCAGCCCAGAAGGACGATCATCAGCGACTGCCCCACCGGGTCCAGCCGACGCGGCCTCGGCGCGCGCGACTCGGGGACGTAGCGGGCGGTCAGCAGTATGGCGGCGAGCGCCACCGGGACGTTGATCAGGAAGATCGAGGGCCAGCCCGCGCCGTCCACCAGGAAGCCGCCGAGCAGTGGCCCGAGCGCCATCGAGATGCCGACCACGCCGCCCCAGACACCGATCGCCCGGGCCCGCTCCTTCGGGTCGGTGAAGGTGTTGGTGATGATCGACATCGCCACCGGATTGAGCATCGAGCCGCCCACCGCCTGCACCGCCCGGAACACCACCAGCCACTCCAGGCCGGGCGCCAGGCTGCACAGCAGCGAGCCGAGCGCGAAGCAGGTCAGCCCGATCTGGAACACCCGGCGGCGGCCGAAGCGGTCGGCCACCGAACCGAACAGCATCAGCAGCGAGGCCAGCACCAGGGTGTAGGCGTCGATGATCCACTGCAGCCCGGAGGCCGGGGCGTCCAGGTCCTTCTGGATCGCCGGCAGGGCGATGTTCACCACGGTGTTGTCCAGGCCAACGATGAACAGGCTCATGCAGCAGATCGCGAGGACGAGCAGACGGCGGCGTCGGCCGGATTCGGGGGCGGCGAGTGAGGCGGCATGGGACACGGACCGATCCTCCCACCCCCGGGGCGGGCGCGGGGGCACGAATCGGGCCTTCCGGGTGGCGGGCTCCGCGGTCGGCGGACCGCGGCCGTGCAGGGGGTGGCCGCTCAGACGGCGGCGAAGCGGACCGTCCGGGTGGCCGGGTCGGCCTTGGTCAGGCGGACGTCGATCACCCGGCCGAGCGGGAGCGGCCGCCCGGCGGCGGTGTCGTCCGCGGTGCCGTCGGCGTGGTCGGCTCCGCCTGGTCCGCCCGCGCCGTCGGCTGGGCCGGCGCGGTCACAGCGGGCCCGGACGGCGGGCTCGCGCAGCTGGACGGTGCCGGAGCCGGGGCGCTTCCCGTCCACCTCGATGACCACCGCGGAGAAGTCCTCGCCCTCCCGGCCGACCAGCAGCTCCGCCTCCACCAGATCCACGCAGGCCCGTTCCACCTCGGCCGCCCGGCGGTCTCCGCTCGCCATCAGCGCCGGTACGGCCGGCAGCGCCTCCCGCGCCCAGTCCGGCACGTCCTCCCCCGCCGCCACCGCCGCGCACACCTCCTGCGCGAAGCGGTCGCCGAGCCGGCGCAGCGGCGCGGTGCAGTGCGCGTACGGGGCGGCCAGCGCGGCGTGGCCGGGCTCGGCGGGGGCGGGCAGGCCGCGGGACTCGTCGAAGGCGTGGTAGCCGGCGCCGCGCAGCAGCCCGGTGCAGGCGTTGAGGAAGGCGGCGTTCAGCGGCACTTCCGGATCCAGCGAGCGGATCAGCGCCGGGTACGGGAGCGTCTGCGGCCAGTCCACGTCCAGCGCGGCGGCGATCCGGCGCAACCGCTCGTACGCGGCGGCGGGCGCGGCCGGCAGGGTGCGCAGCAGGCCGACGCCGGCGTCCAGCATCAGTTCGGCCGCGGCCATACCGGTGAGCAGCGAGATCTGCGCGTTCCAGCCGTCGGCGGGGCTCGGCGCGCGGTAGCCGAGGACGTAGCCGTGCAGGGTCTCCTCGACCTCCTGCTCGGGCACCGGCAGGCTGATCCCGCCCCGGACGCGCTCCTGCTCCTCGCGCAGTCGGCCGACGGTGGCGAGCAGGGCGAGCTGCTCGTCGGCGCCGCCGAGGTCCACGGCGCGCTGGACGGCGGCGTAGTCCAGGCGGCGGTGCGAGCGGACCACGGCGCGGCGGACGTCCGCCAGGACCACGGCGCCGTCGGCGTCCAGGTCCAACTGCCAGAGCAGGGCGGGACGCGGCTCGCCGGGCAGCAGGCTGGCGGCGTCCTCGGAGATCCGGGCGGGGTGCAGCGGGACGCGGTGGTCCGGGAAGTACAACGTCTCGGCCCGGCGCCGGGCCTCCGCGTCGATCGCCCCGCCGGGGCGGACGAAGGCGGCGACGTCGGCGATCGCGTAGTGCACCCGGTAGCCGCCGCCCGGACGGTGGCTGAGGTGCATCGCCTGGTCGAGGTCCCGGGAGCCCGGCGGGTCGACGGTGAACAGCGGCAGCTCGGTGGCGTCGTACTCCGGCAGCCAGGGCCGCTCGGCCGCCTCCTCCGCCTCGGCGAGCACCGCCTCCGGCCACTCGGTGTGGATCTCCAGGTGGGTGCGGAGCTCGGTCAGCTCGGTGTTGATCCGGGCGGAGTCGGCGGCCTTGACGCGCAGTTTTCGGCGAGGCATGGACGCCAGGGTAGAGCGAGATCAGGGGATTCCGGACGGAGGCTCAGCGAGCCCTCAGCGCCCGAGCAGGGACTTCAGGTCCTTGGCGGCCAGAGCGACCGCGTCGTCGTAGCCGCCGGTGGCCAGCCGCAGCATGAAGGCCACGGCGTCGTCCGGGTGCGGATCGGTGTACGGCTCGGCGTTGTAGTCCAGGAACAGCGGCCGCCCGCGAGGCGGCGGGTCGCCGGCGGGACGGAAGGGGCCGCGTCGCCGTGTTCGGTCGCCGTGTTCGGGCGGGTGCGTGGGCGGTCGGAGCGGGTCCGGCGGTTGACCGTGCGGTTCTGCTCGCCCCTCTGCGTGGCGTCGGGGGCCGGAGCGGCCGCAGTAGGGTGGCGGGGTTCGTCCGCCACAAACTGTTGAGGAGTCCGCTGTGCTGGTGCTGTTGCCGCCCTCGGAGGGCAAGGCCGGGTCCGGGGACGGCGAGCCGGTCGCGCTCGACCGGCTGTCGCTGCCGGGGCTGACGGCGGCGCGCGGCGCGGTGCTGGACGCGCTGGTCGGCCTCTGCCGGGGTGACGAGGACACCGCCGCCGAGGTGCTGGGCCTCACCCCCGGCCTGCGCGGCGAGATCGCCAAGAACGCGGGCCTGCCGACGGCGGGGGCCCGTCCGGCGGCCGAGGTGTACACCGGGGTGCTGTTCGACAGCCTGGGCCTGGCCACCCTGGACGCCGCCGCGTACGACCGGGCCGAGCGTTCGCTGCTGGTGTTCTCCGGGCTGTGGGGCGCGGTGCGGATCTCGGACCGGATCCCGTCCTACCGCTGCTCGATGGGCGTGAAACTCCCCGGCCTGGGGGCGCTCGGCGCGTACTGGCGGGGCGCGATGGCCCCGGTACTGCCGGAGGTGGCGGACGGGCTGGTGCTGGACCTGCGCAGTTCCGCGTACGCGGCGGCCTGGAAGCCGGCCGGCGAGGTGGCCGCCCGGACCGCGACCGTCCGGGTCCTGCAGGAGCGGGGCGGCAAGCGCACGGTGGTCAGCCACTTCAACAAGGCGACCAAGGGCCGGCTGGTGCGGGACCTGCTGGTCGCCGGGGCCGAGCCGAAGACGCCGGGCGAGCTGATGGACGCGCTGCTGGGGCTGGGCCACTGGGTCGAGCCGGCGGCGGAGGGCACGGCGCGCAAGCCGTGGCAGCTGGACGTGGTGGTCACGGACGTGCACTGAGCGCGTGGGCGGGCCCGGGGGCCCGCCCACCCACCGACGTCAGCGCAGGTGCGAGGTGTCGTTGAGCAGCCGCAGCGAGGCGTTGCCGTCGGCGTAGTACTGGACGGCGCAGATCGAGGCGGCGGACAGCTCCATCCGGTACATCGAGTCCGGCGGGGCGCCGAGCGCCAGCCGGACCAGGGTCTTGATCGGGCTGACGTGCGAGACCACCAGCACGGTCTTCCCCGCGTACCGGGCGAGGATCTTGTCCCGGGCGACGCCGGCCCGGTGGGTGAGCGTGGTGAAGCTCTCGCCGCTGCCGGTCGGCTTGGCCTTGGCGGAGCCGAGCCAGGCCGACAGGTCGTCCGGGTACCGCTCCTGGACCTCCGCGAAGGTCAGGCCCTCCCAGTCACCGAAGTCGACCTCGCGCAGCCCGTCCTCGAACCGGACCTCCAGGCCGAGCCGGGCGGCGACGGTCTCGGCGGTCTGCCGGGTGCGGCGCATCGGGGAGGCGACGACCGCCTGGATGCTGCCGCGTGCGGCCAGCGCCTCGGCGGCCCGTTCGGCCTGCCAGCGGCCCTTGTCGGAGAGCTCCGGGTCGGTGCCGCCGCTGCCGGAGAAGCGCTTCTCCGGGGTGAGCGGGGTCTCGCCGTGGCGCAGCAGGACGAAGGTGGTGGGGGTGCCGAGGTCGGCGGGGGCGGCCCAGCCGGTCTTCGGGGCGGGGGTCTCCAGCGGCGGCTCGTCGGCGACCATGGCCTTGGCCTTCGGCTCCCACCGGCGGCCCGCCTGGCCGGCGTCCATGGCCTCGTTGGCCAGCCGGTCGGCGTCCTTGTTCCGCTCGCGCGGGATCCAGGTGTAGGTGACCCGGCCGCGCGGGAAGACCGTGCGCGCCTCGGCGGCGAGCGGCCGCATGTCGGGGTGCTTGATCTTCCAGCGCCCGGACATCTGCTCGACGACCAGCTTGGAGTCCATCCGGACGTCCACCGAGGCGTCCGGGTCGAGCTCGCGGGCCGCCTTGAGGCCGGCGATCAGGCCCCGGTACTCGGCCACGTTGTTGGTGGCGTGGCCGATGAACTCGGCGGCTTCCGCGACGAGCTGCCCGGTGTCGCCGTCCCGGACCACCGCGCCGTAACCGGCCGGCCCCGGGTTGCCCCGGGACCCGCCGTCGGCCTCGACGATGAAGCGCGCCGTCACCGGCTCAGACGCCCGAGTCGGCGGTGCGGACCAGGATCCGCGAGCAGTTCTCGCAGCGGACGACCTTGTCGGCCGGCTCGGCCTTGATGGCGTTCAGCTCGGTGATCGAGAACTCGGTGCGGCAGCCCTCGCAGCGGCGCTGGTAGAGGCGGGCCGCACCGACGCCGCCCTGGGTCTCGCGCAGCTTGGTGTAGACCTTCAGCAGGTCGGCGGGGATGACGGCGGCCACGGTCTCGCGGTCGCGCCTGACCTTCTCGGCCTCGCCGTCGATCTCGGCGAAGGCGGCGTCGCGGCGGCCCTCGGCCTCGGTGAGGACGACGGTGGAGTGCTCCAGGCGGGCGCTCAGCTCCTCGACCCGGGCCTTGGCGGTCTCCTGGCGCTCCATGATCTCCAGCACGACGTCCTCCAGGTCGCCCTGGCGCTTGGCCAGCGAGCCGATCTCGTGCTGGAGGTTCTCCAGGTCCTTCGGCGAGGTGATCGCGCCGGAGTCCAGGCGCTGCTGGTTGCGGGCGGCGCGGGAGCGGACCTGCTCGACGTCCTGCTCGGCCTTGGCCAGCTCGCGGGCGGTGTCGCCCTTCTGGGCCTCGGCGGCGACGACGAGGTCCTTGAGGGCGGTGTGGTCGGCGGTGGCCTTCTCGATCTCGGCGTGCTCCGGCAGGCTCCGGCGCCGGTGGGCCAGCTGGTCGAGCTTCGAGTCCATGGCCTGGAGGTCGAGCAGGCGGATCTGGTCGGCGGGCGCGGCGTTCAAGCGGAAAGCTCCTGTGAATCGGGTCAGGCGGTGAAGGACATGGGGGCGTGCGCGGTCCACGGGTCGGTGACCCGGTGGGAGACCTTGGTCTCCACGGCCCAGCCGCGCTTGTCGGCGGCGCCCCGCAGGGCGCGCTCGGCCAGCGCGAGCCAGGGCCACTCGGTGGCCCAGTGGGCGGCGTCGATCAGCGCGACGGGCGCGGCCTCGGCGGCCTCGGACGCCGGGTGGTGGCGCAGGTCGGCGGTCACATAGGCGTCCACGCCGGCCGCCCGTACGTCGGCGAAGAGGCTGTCGCCCGAGCCGCCGCACACCGCGACCCGGCTGACCAGCCGGTTCGGGTCGCCGGAGACACGGACCCCGGCGGCGGTGGCGGGCAGGCCCGCGGCGACCTGCGCGGCGAAGGCGGACAGGGTCAGCGGGGGCTCCAGCAGGCCGATCCGGCCGGTGCCGCGACGGCCCAGCGGGTCGGTCGGGTCCGGCACCAGCGGGCCGGTGACCCGCAGGCCGACCGCCTCGGCGAGCGCGTCCGAGACGCCGGGGTCGGCGTGGTCGGCGTTGGTGTGGGCGACGTGCAGCGCGATGCCGTTGGTGATCAGCGTGTGCACCACCCGGCCCTTGAAGGTGGTGGCGGCGACACTGGTGGTGCCGCGCAGGTAGAGGGGGTGGTGGGTGACGACGAGGTCGGCGCCCCACTCCACGGCCTCGTCGACGACCGCCTGGACGGGGTCGACGGCGAACAGCACGCGGCTGACCTCGGCCTGAGGGTCTCCGCAGACCAGGCCGACGGCGTCCCAGGACTCCGCCCACTGCGGAGGGTAGACCTCTTCGAGCGCGGTGATGACGTCGGACAGTTTCGGCACCTGTCGAGACTACCGTGCGCGCGGGGGCGGTCGGGCCTCGGCCGTTCGGGGGTGGCGTCCTCGGGTGTCCGGGCGTAGGCGCCCGGGGTGTCCGGACGCGGGTGCCTTGGGCGTACGGATGCGCGTCAACCTGCGGCGCAGGCCTCGGAGCGCCCCGCGCGGGCCGCGCGCTCCCGTGCGCCCGGCACCCGTTACTCACAGCAGGGTTCTCGTACGAATTCGAAACCGGTCCTGGATCACCCTTACGAGTGAAGTGACCGGCTCTGCGTTGAGCCGCCGGTTTTCTCGAAACTAACTTCAGTCCTGCGAACGGGAGTTGCCCCGGCAGTAGCCCCGACCGGTGGGCCGGAGGTCCGGGCGAGGACTCCCGCGCCGGAGCGGCGCTCCCGATCCTTCCGGGGAAACCGATCAGGCCGTGCCGCCGCGCCCTGGTGCCGAGCGGTGGCACCCGGACACGGCGGTCGAGACGAAGGGATGTGGTGGCGAATGGGGGCGGGCACATCGCTGCGTACGGCCGGGGGGCGGGGGTCGGCAGGGCACGGGCCGGGTGCGGCCGGTTCGTGGCCGGAGACGACGCGGGCGACGCTGGCCGGTGCCGGAGGCCGGGGAGGCGACGGCGGCTGGGACGTCACCGTCGGCGGCTTCTGGTGCACGGCCAGGCCGTCCGCGTCATCGCCCCTACCGGAGCAGGGCTGGAAGCTCCACGTCAGCGCGGCGTCGGTGGTGGGCGGGGAGGTGCTCGCGGCGGTGGTGCGGGTGCTCGCCGCCGACCCGTGCGACTTCAAGTTCGCCGCCGGGGAGGAGCGTCTTCGCGAGCTCAACTCCCGTAACAGCGACCGTGGTTCGGCGGGCAAGTTCATCACCGTCTACCCGGCGGACGATGCGCAGTTCCAGCGACTGGCGGCCGAGCTGGACCGGGTCACGGCCGGGCTGCCGGGGCCTGTGGTGCTGTCGGACCGGCCGTACCGGCCGGGCAGCCGGGTGCACTACCGGTACGGCGCGTTCGCGTCGCGGGCGGAGCTGGGCAACGACGGGGAGTACCGGTCCGTGCTGCGCGGGCCCGGCGGGGAGCGGGCCGAGGACGTGCGCGGGGGGTCGTACCGGGCGCCGGGGTGGGTGCGGGACCCGTTCTCCTCTCCCGCTGTCGGGCGGCGCAAGGGCGGGGTGCTGCTGGCGGGGCGGTACGCGGTGACCGCCGCCGTACGGCACGGCGCGAAGGGGGGCGTGTTCCTCGGGCGGGAGGCGGCCAGCGGCGCGGAGGTCGTGGTCAAGCAGGCCCGCGCGTACATCGAGGTCGACCGCGCCGGGACGGACGCCCGCGACGCGCTGCGGCACGAGGCCGTACTGCTCGCCCGCCTGGACGGGCAGGAGCTGGCGCCGCGCGCCGTCGAACTGATCGAGCAGGACGACTCCGTCTTCCTGGTGCAGGAACGAATCGCCGGACAGCCGTTGGGCGCCTGGGTCGCCGCCCGGCTGCGCCGCGACGGCAGCCCGGACGTGGACTGGGCCGAGGCCGAGCCGGTGGTGCACGGGCTGCTCGACCTGGTCGAGCGGGTGCACGCCCAGGGGCTGGTGCTGCGCGACCTCTCCCCCGGCAATGTGATGGTCCGCCCGGACGGCGGCCTGCGGCTGGTCGACCTCGAACTCGCCGCCGAGACCGGCCACCGGGCCGGCTCGGCCGGCACCCCCGGCTACCGGGCCCCGGAGCAGGGGCGACTGGCCCTGGCCGGCTCCTGCATCGCCGACCCGGCCGTCGACCTGTATGCGCTCGGCGGGCTGTTCTTCCTGCTCGCGACCGGGCACGACCCGCTGCTGCCGGAGGACCTGCCGCAGGCCCGTCCGGTCGCCGAGCGCCTCGGGCGGTGGCTCGCCCTCGCGGCCCGCACGGGTGCGACGGCGCGACGGCTGGCGCCGGTGGTGCTGGGGCTGCGGGCGGAGGAACCGTGCCGGCGGTGGGGGGTGGCGAGGGCTCGGGCGGAGCTGGGCGGCACCGCTTCGGTCGCCGTCAGTCCGCTGTGGCATGCGGCCGCCGCCCGGCAGAGCACGGGCACCGCCGCCCGGCACGGCGACGGCCCGCCGCTCGACCGACTGCTGTGCGACGGCCTGCGGCACCTCGCCGCCACCGCGACGCCCGAGCGGGCCGACCGGCTCTGGCCCGTCGTCCCCGCCGGGGAGCGGACGGACCCGTGCAACGTCCAGCACGGCGCGGCCGGCGTGCTCGCCGTCCTGGCGCGGGCCGTGACGGCCGACGGGCTGCCGGAGGACGTCCGGGCGCAGGCCGCGCGCACGGCCCGTACCGCCGCGAGCTGGATCGAACGGCGCGTCGCGGCCGAACCGGTGGTGCTGCCCGGGTTGCACTTCGGGCGGTCGGGCACGGCGTGGGCGCTGCTGGACGCCGCCCGCGCACTCGGCGACGCCGAGTTGGCCGAGCGGGCCGCCACGCTCGCCCGCCGGGTCGCCGTCGAGTGGCCCAACCCCGACGTGTGCCACGGCGCGGCAGGCGCGGGCTTCGCCCAACTGCGCTTCGCCGCCGAGAACTTCGACGAGGACTTCGACGAGGGCTTCGGCGAGGGCTTCAGCGATGACTTCCTTTCCCGGGCCGCCGGCTGCGCCCGAACCCTGCTCGCCGCCGCGCGGCAGGAGCCGCACGGGACGGTCTGGCCGGTGCCGGCGGACTTCGACTCGGCGCTCGCGGGGATCACCCATCTCGGCTTCGCGCACGGGGTGGCGGGCGTGGGCGCCTTCCTCCTCGCCCTCGCCGAAGCTCTCACCGTCGATGGCCTGCGCGACGGCCCGCTCGCCTCCGGCGCTCTCGCCACCGCCCCTCTCCCCGCCGACGCTCTGGCCGCCGACGCTCTGGCCTCCGACGCTCTGGCCGCCGCCGTCGACGCCGGGCGGACGCTCGCCGCGACCGTACGGTGGGGCTCCGACCGGCGGACCGCCTGGTGGCCGCAGAACGCGGCCGACCCCGAGCACATCCGGCTCTCCCACTGGTGCAGCGGCTCCTCCGGCGCGGGCAGCTTCCTGCTCCGGCTCTGGCGGGCCACCGGCGAGCCCGCCACCCTCGACCTCGCCCGCGCCGCCGGGCGGGCCGTACTGGCCGGCCGCTGGCACAGCGGGGTGAGCGCCTGCCACGGGCTGGCCGGCGACGGCGAGTACCTGCTGGACCTCGCCGAGGCCACCGGCGATCCCGAATTCCACACCGGCGCTGATGAGTTGGGACAGCTGATCGCTTCCCGAGCCGCCCTGCGCGACGGCCTGCTGACGCTCCCCGACGAGACCGGCACCGGCTGCGCCACCGCCTACGGCACCGGCACCGCGGGCCCGCTGGCCTTCCTGCTCCGGCTGCGCCACGGCGGCCCGCGGCTCTGGCTCGATCCGGTCCCGCCCGTGGGACGCCGACTCCCCTCCGGCACAGGCGGGGTGAGCGAGGCATGAACGTGGCCATCCGCACCTCCACCCGGGCCCTGCGGCGCCTCAGCTTCACCTTCGCCGCCGACGGCAGCCACGCGGCCTGCCTCGCCGCGGCCGCCGACAGCGGCTGGTACGTGGAGAGCTGGCGACTTCCCTCGAACGGCGAACCAGCCGCACCGACCGCGCTGCCGCTGTCCGGCAACCGCTCGGAGAACCTGCGCTCACAGCTGGTCGCGCTGCCCGACGGCTCGGCGCTGATCTGCCGGCACGACGGCGAGCGGCACGACCTGGTCCGCCTCTCGCACGGCCCATCCGGATCGTCCGGCGCGTCAGGCCCATTCGGCCCGTCCGGCTTGCCAGGCGAAAACGCCGCCGTGGAACAGCAGCTGGCCTCGCTCCGGATGCCCGGACTGCGCCTGCTGCCGCTCCCGGTGCCGCCCGACGCCGGCCCGCGCACCCCGGTGGCCCTCGCGCTCGGCACGGACACCCGTCCGGCGACCACCGTCTGGCTGGTCCGGGCGGACGGCAGCGAGCCCGAGCAGCTCGCCGAGATCCCCGGCCTGCACGGCGGCGGCGCCTGGCTGGACCACGCGGGCGCGCTGCTCGCGCTGGACCGGGTGGCCGGTGGACTGATCCGCACCGTCGTACTGGACCTGCGCAGCGGGACCACCACCGCGCTGCTGGAGATCGGCGAGCGCAGCAACGACCGGCTGGTGCTGTTCGACCCTGACACCCGCTTCGCGATGGTACGCAGCGACGCGCCCGGCACCGACCGGCTCGGCTGGGGCGTGCTGGGCGGCGGCGAACCGCTGCGGTTCCCGGAATGCCTGCACGTCGCGGGCATGTTCCTGCGACCGGTCGCACTGCGGCAGGCGGCGGACGGCCCCCGGGTAGCCGTACAGATCGACCACGGCGCCGGGTCGGCGCTCGCCCTGTGGCGGCCCGGCGTCGGCCGGCTGGACCCGCTGCCGGTGCCGCCCGGGCGGCTCGGCGCGGTCGGGCACTGGAGCGAGGCGGGGCTGCGGCTCCCCTATTCCTCGCCCGACCACCCGGCGGCACTGGCCACCCTGGACGTGGACGCACTACTGGCGCACGGCCCGGTCCCGGCCGGTTCCAGCCCCATGCCGCTGCCGCTCCAACTCGCGCCGCTGGGTTCGGGGTTGCCCGGCCCGTGGCGGGACACCGTACTGCCCTGGCAGCCCGGCGGGCTGCGCGCCGCCCGCACCCCGCCCGCCGGCTGGCGTCTCGACGGCAGCACGCCGCCCGGCGACGGCGGCCGCTGGCAGCCCGCACAGAGCCTCGAACTCGCGGGCCCGGCAGGCCCGTTGGAGGCGGTGGTGTACGGCGGAGATGCCTGGCTGAGCAGTCCGCACCTGGTGCTGGCGCTGCACGGCGGCCCGGCGGACGCCTGGCGGCTGGAGTTCGACCCGGCGCTGCAACGGATGGCCGCCGAAGGCCTGGCGGTGGTCGCACCCAACCAACGCGGCTCCACCGGCTACGGGGTGCCGCACGCGCTGGCCATCCGGGGCGCCTGGGGCGGACCCGACCTGGACGACGTGCTGTACCTGCTGGACGGCATCGCCGGCCAGCGCGCGGCACTCGGCCTGGAACCGCCCGCGCTGTTCGGCGTCAGCTACGGCGCGTTCCTGGCGCTGCTGGCGGCCGCGCACGCACCGGCCGAGCAGGTCGCCCGCTGCGCGGTGGTCGCGCCGTTCCTGTCCGGCGCCCGACTGCTGGCCGAAGCGGCGCCCCCCGTACGGGCGTTGACCACCCGGCTGGGCGGCGGCGAGCCGATCGCCGACGCCCGCGGCCCGCGCGACGTCCTCCAGCTGGCGCACCGGCTGAGCGCGCCGCTGCTGGTGGTGCACGGCAACCGGGACGAGGTCGTGCCGGTCAGCCAATCCCGGTCACTGCGGCACGAGTTGCTGCGGATCGGCCGGGTCGAGGGCGTGGACTTCCGGTACGTCGAGGCGGCCGGATCCGGGCACGAGGTGCTCGCCGAGGAGGGCGCCGCCGTGCTGCACGAGCTGCTGGCCGCCTTCCTGCGGACCGGCCGGCCGGGCTGACCCCGGCTTCCCACAGACTCCCGGACCCACAGCGGTCCGGGGCACCACCCCCGGTGCGGCGGATGGAGGCCGCCCGGGGGCAACACCCGACGCCCGCAGGCAGATCGCGGCGGGCGTGAACCCAAGGGGAGGACCCGATCATGGAGAACATGGTGGACTTCGAGACCGACCTCGCGGCGCTGCAGGACCTGCCGGAGACCGAGTCCGTCGAGCTGACCGGCCACGGCAGCGGCTGCCAGTACACCTGTCTCATCCTGACCTGCCTGATCTTCACCAACAGCTGAGCCATCGGCTGACCGGGCAGTAGCCCATGGGTGCCGTCCCCGCCCGTCCGGACAGGCGGGGACGGCACCCGTCTTCTTCGGTCCCCTCCGGCTGACTTCCCCTTCCGCTGGCTTCTCCTTCCGCTGGCTTCTCCTTCCGTTGACTTCTTCCGTTGACTTCCCGATTCCCCGACGGGAGCCATGACGTGCCCCGCCTCCCCACCGGATGGACCCTCGCCCTGGGCATCGCCCTGCCGGTCGAGGCCGCCACCACCCTCGCGCTGCCGGCCGTGCTCGCCGGCGCCGTCGACGCCGTCCTCGGCCACCGGTCCGGGCCCGGCGCCTTCGCGCTGCTCGCCGGCACCCTGGGCGCGGCGGCCGCCGCCAACGCCACCGCCGCGGCCGCCGGACCGGCCTGCTCGGCCGAGGCCACCGCCGCCCTGCGCGGACGCGTGGTCCGCCACCTGCTCGCCCTCGGGCCGGGCGGCCGACTGCACGGCGGGCCGCCTCCCGGCGACCTCGCCGCCCGGCTGCTGGGCTCGGCGGGCGACGCGGGCGGCCGGCTGCCCGCCGCCCTCGGCGCCGCCACGGCGCTGCTCACCTCGGTGGGCGCGATCGTCGGGCTCGCGGTGCTGTCTCCGTGGCTGGCACTGGCCTTCTTCGCGGGCGTGGTGCCCGGTGTGCTGCTGATCCGGCTCTCCCTACGCCAGGCCGGGCCGGTCTTCGCCCGCTACCAGGAAGTCCAGGCCGAGATCGTCGCCCGGCTCGGCGGCGCCCTGGCCGGACTGCGCAGCATTCACGCCGCACGCGCCGAACCGCGCGAGGCCGCACGGGTGTTGGCGCCACTACCGGAACTCTCCGCGGCCGGGCACGCGCTCTGGGCGGCGCAGCGGCGCACCGCCTGGCAGGCGACCGCGCTGATCACGCCGGTCGAGGTCGCGGTGCTCACCACCGCCGGCACTCTGCTCGCGGACGGCGCCCTGGCCCCCGGCGCGCTCACCGCGGCGGCGGGCTGGGCGGCGCTGGGCGCGGGACTGTTCGAGCAGGTCGAGGCGCTCGTCGGGGTCGCGCACGCGCGCGCCGGACAGGCCCGGGTGGACGAACTGCTGGCCCTCGCGCCCGCGCCGATCGGTACGGCGGCGCTCCCGGCGGGCGGGCCCGGGGAGGTCTCGCTCCGGGGCGTGGTGGTGCGCGACGGAGACCGGGTGCTGCTCGGGCCGCTCGAGCTCACCGTCCCCGGCGGCCGTACGGTCGCCTTGGTAGGACGCTCCGGCTCCGGCAAGTCGCTGCTGGCCGCCCTGCCCAGACGGCTGCGTGACCCGGACGAGGGCACCGTACTGATCGACGGCGTCCCGGTGGGCGCCCTGTCGGCCGCCGGGCTGCGGCAGGCGGTCGGCTACGCCTTCGCCCGTCCGTCACTGGTCGGCCGTACCATCCGCGACGCGGCGGGGTGGCCTGGTTGGCGGGGTTCGGGGTGGCGACGGGGGTTCGGGCGTACGCGGCGCGGGCCGGGTTCCCCTACCTCGCGGGGGTGGTGGAGCCGCTGCGGGACGCGCTGGTCGAGCGGGTGGTCCGCAGTGCGCTCGCGCGCCCCTCGGCGGATCCGGCCGAGGTCGCCCGGCTCACCGAGCAGGTCGAGTCCGCGCGGCAGTTGACCGCGACCTTGCTCCGCACCCTGCGCGGGGTGGGGGTCACGCTGGTCGCCGCCCTGATCGGGCTGACGCTGCTGGCGCCCGTCGTCCTGCCACTGGTGCTGCTGCCGCTGTCCGCGGCCGGGGTGCTGTTCGTCCGGCTGCTGCGCCCGATGGTGTCCCGGCGGAGGGCGGTCGTGCTGGCGGAGGAGCGGCTCGCCGCCGACGCCGGACGGACCCTTCACGGGCTACGCGATGTACAGGCGACGGGCACCGGGGAGGAGGCCGCCCGGGCGCTGGCCGAGGCCGCGCAGGAGAGCGCGGCCGCCTCCCGAGCGCTGGGCCGGGCCTCGGCCCTGCGTGCGCTCGTCGTGGCGCTCGGCGGACGGCTGCCGGTACCGGCCGTCCTCGCGGCGGCACCGTGGCTGCTCGCGCACGACGCGCTGACCGCGGGCGAGCTGCTCGGCGTCGCCACCTATCTGCTGCAACAACTCGACCCGGCGGTACGGACGTTGGCCGGTACGGTCGGCGGCTGGCTGCTCGACCTCGCTGTCGTGCTGGACCGCCTGGCGACGGTCACGGCCGACGGTGACCCGTCCGGTGCGACGGCGGGCGCGGACGGTCGGCGCGGTGCCGGCCGGGCGCCCGGGACGCAGGCACCGGACGCCAGGGGAACCACAGACCGGGGCGGCCGGCGTGACGTCAGCGAACCGGGCGAGGCACTCGGCACCTGGCCCAGCGCGCAGGCCGCAGGCGCGGAGGGCGCCGTACCCGAAGCCTCACCGCCACCCGTCGGGGAGGTGCGGCTGCACGGCGTTCGGTATGCGCACGGCTTCACCGCCTCCCCCGTCCTCAACGGGCTCGACGCCGTGTTCCGCCCCGGGGAGCACGTCGCCGTCGTGGGGCCGAGCGGGACCGGGAAGTCGACGCTGGCGGCGCTGCTGGCCGGGCTGGTGGTGCCGACGGCGGGGACGGTGGCAGCACCGCCGGCCTCGCTGTTGCCGCAGGAGGCGTATGTGTTTCCGGGGTCGGTGCGGGAGAACCTCGCCTGGCTCGCCCCGGGCAGCAGCGACGCGCGGCTGGCCGAGGCGGTGGAGCGGCTGGGCGCCGGGGAGTTGGTGGCACGTCTGGGCGGGCTGCACGGCACGCTGGGCGATCCGGGTGAACTGTCGACGGGTGAGTGCCAGTTGATCGCACTGGTGCGGACGTACCTGTCGTCCGCGTCGCTGGTGGTGCTGGACGAGGCGACCTGCCATCTGGACGCCGCGGCCGAGGAGCGGGTGGAACGGGCCTTCGCGGCGCGGCACGGGACGCTGGTGGTGATCGCGCACCGGATCAGTTCGGCGTTGCGGGCGGACCGGGTGCTGCTGTTGGACGGTGGTCGGGGCGTGCTCGCCCGGCACGGGGACCTGCAGGTGCTGTCGCCGCTCTACCGGGAGCTGGTCGGGCACTGGCTCGGCGCGGGACTCGCGGCATGATCTCGATAGGATCTCGTCCGTCCCGGCCGTTATGGTGGCCCGGGCACGGGCCGCGATCACCGGCTGTGGGCGCGTACCGAGCGCCCCGATCGGGGACCCGACCGTGCGCCGCAGGCGCCGGACGGGCGCCGATGACCTGCACCCTCGCACGGAAGACGATTCTCATGTCCGACACCCTCACCGACACCACCGGACCCGCGATCAACGGGACCGACGCCGACGAGAAGACGGCCAAGGACACCGCGACGCACGGCCGCCACCGCGGCGCGTCCGCGGCCGACGAAACTCCCGGTTCCGACCCGCACGGCCGCCACCGCGCGGCCGGTGCTCAGGTCTGAGGACAGGCCTCCAGCCTGGGGAGAACCCTCGGGAGACAACGACGAGGGCCCGCCGGGAACACACCCGGCGGGCCCTCGCGCGTCACCGCCGAAACGCCGTCACCCCAGCGAGACCACCGTCCGCAGCGCCTCGCCGCTGCGCATCTGCGCGATCGCCTCGTTCACGTCCGCCAGCCCGACCCGGTGCGTGACCATCCCGTCGAGGTCGATCCGCCCGGCCCGCCAGAGGTCCACGATCAGCCCGATGGTGCGTGCGACCGGCGCCCCGCCGTACAGCGAGGGCAGCACTCGCTTCTCGTTGAAGAACAGCTCGCCCATGGTGAAATGCGCGCGGTCGTCCTGCGCGCCCGCCCCGATGACGACCAGGGCGCCGCCGCGCCGGGCCGCGTCGTAGCCGGCCCGGACGGTGGCGGAGCGGCCGACCGCCTCGAAGACGTAGTCGAAGCCGCCGCCCGGCAGGCCCTTGGCGACGGGCTTCAGCTCCTCGGGCGCGATCGCCTCGGTGGCACCGAAGGCGAGCGCGCGTTCGCGGCGCGAGGCGACCGGGTCGACGACGGTGATCCGGGCGGCGCCGCAGACCCGGGCGCCCTGGACGGTGGCCACTCCGACGCCGCCCGCGCCGATCACGGCGACGGAGGCGCCGGGCTCGACCTTGGCGGTGTTGACCGCGGCGCCGATGCCCGTGGTCACCCCGCAGCCGATCAGCGCGGCCGCCTCGTACGGCAGGTCGGCCGGCACCTTGATCACGGCGTCGGCGGCGACCACGACCTCCTCGGCGAAGGCCCCGGTGCCGTAGAAGCCGGAGGCCTCCGTACCGTCGTGCGCCAACCGGAAGCCGGGGGCGCCGAGCCGGCGCAGGCTGGCGATGCACAGGTGGCCGCGGCCCTGCTCGCAGTGGGCGCAGCGGCCGCAGGGGGCCATCCAGCAGAGCACCACGCGGTCCCCGGGCGCGACGCCGCTGACGCCCTCGCCGACCTCGACGACGTCCCCGGCGCCCTCGTGCCCGGGGACGAACGGCGCGGGCTGCGGCAGGACGCCACTCATCGCGGAGAGGTCGGAGTGGCACAGGCTGGCGGCGCGCATCCGGACCCGTACGGTGCCCGGTCCGAAGCCGACCGTCGTGACGTCCTCGCGGACGTCGAGGGTGTCCTGGCCGGTCTTGTGCAGGACGGCTGCGCGCATGGAGCTGCTCCCGGTGTGCGTGGATCGACGGTCGGGCCGATTCTGGCACGGGCGGCCAGGCTGGACTAGAACGCGTTCCAGAACAGCCGGCCGGCACGCGGACGGAGCCCGGGCGGCCGACCGACGACCCGCCCTCGGCATCGCCCGTCGAGTCGCCCCAGGTGAGCACCCGGCCCCCGCTCCCGCCCGCCGCTACCGTCGAGTAGGGTCCGAGCACGTCCGTCCGCCGTACCGAAGCCGTACCGAACCCGAGGAGTCTCAATGATTGAGTCAAGCCGTCTGCGCGGCCGGATCGGGGGTGAAGACCCGGTTGTCGCGCAGGAGGGCCCACAGGACGCTGAC
>NZ_JBVHHW010000045.1:0-42086 GCF_055560875.1 Kitasatospora sp. NPDC023118 | reverse complement strand
GGTGGAGCGGATGATGCGTGACGCGAAGATCACCCAGATCTACGAGGGCACCAACCAGGTCCAGCGCATCGTGATGGCCCGCAACCTCCCGTAACCAGGCCCGACCTCGAACTCCTCGGAGCCCCTGGCCGATTCCGATCGGCCGGGGGCTCCGGCGTTTCCGGACGGGCCTCATCACCGGCCGCGGCGGTGTCGTATAAATGATCGTCAACTTTCCTGTAGTGCACCCGAGTACGGAGGAACGCGGATGACCGCCCACGAGACCACCGGCAAGGTCTGGCTGATCACCGGTGCCAACTCCGGCTTCGGCCAGGCCATCGCCGAGGCCGCCGTCGCCGCCGGCGACACCGTGGTCGCCGCCGCCCGGCGTCCCGAGGCGCTCGCCGAGCTGGCGGCCGCCCACCCCGGCCGGGTCGTCCCGGTCCGGCTGGACGTCACCGACCAGGAGCAGATCTCCGCCGTCGTCGAGGAGGCCGTGTCCCGGCTCGGCCGGATCGACGTCCTGGTGAACAATGCCGGGCGCGGCATGATCGGCGCCGTCGAGGAGACCACCGACCGCGAGCTGCGGGACCTCATGGACCTGCACTTCTTCGGTCCGGCCGCGCTCACCCGGGCCGTGCTGCCGCACATGCGGGCCCAGGGCTCGGGCGCCGTGGTGCAGATGAGCAGCATGGGCGGCCGGTTCTCCTTCCCCGGCGTCGGTGCCTACTCGGCCACCAAGTTCGCCCTGGAGGGGCTGTCCGAGGCGTTGGCCCAGGAGGTGGCCGGCTTCGGGATCAAGGTGCTGATCGTCGAGCCGGGCGCGTTCCGGACCGGCTTCGCGGGCGGCGGCGCCCTCGCCCGCTCCGCCCCGATCGACGCCTACGAGCCGGTGGTGGGCCCGGTCCGCACCGGCCTGCCGGACTCCGACGGCAAGCAGGCGGGCGACCCGGTGAAGGCCGCCGAGGCGATCCTGACCGCGCTGGACGCCGAGCAGACCCCGCTGCGGCTCGCGCTCGGCACCGACGCCGTGGACGCGATCCTCGGCAACCTGGACGGCGCGCGCAGCGAGGCCGAGGCCTGGGCGGCGGTCGGCCGCGCCACCGACTTCCCGGCCGGGGCGTAACACCGCGGGAATCCTCGCGACGGCGGGCAGCCGGACTGCTCAGACACGCCGTAGGCTGCCCGCCATGTCCACCACGCTCAGCCTCGCCGTGCTCACCCCCGACAACATCGACGCCGCCCTCGCCCTGCGGGTGCGCCCGGACCAGGAGGGCCTGGTCACACCGGTCGCGGAGTCGCTGGCCGAGGCGTACGTGCACGGGGAGACGGCCTGGCCCCGGCTGATCCTGGACGGCGGGCGGCCGGTCGGCTTCGTGATGGCCTTCTTCGACGTCCGCTTCGGCCCGGAGCGGCCCGGCGACCGCCCCCGCTCCGGCCTCTGGCGCCTGCTGGTCGACGCCGAGCGGCAGTGCGGCGGCTACGGCCGCTTCGCCGTCGAGCAGGTTTGCGCGGAGATCCGCCGCCGTGGCGGCACCCGCGCGACGGTTACCTATCACCCGGGCCCGGACGGCCCGGCCGGGTTCTACGCCCGGCTGGGCTTCCGCCCGACCGGCGAGCTGAGCGGCGGCCAGGAGGTGGCGGAGGTCGAGCTGTGAGGGCTCAGTCGAGCAGTGCGGCGGCCTGCGACCGGGCCTGCCGCAGCCACTCGGCCCGCTCGTCGGCGGGGGAGTCGGTGACGGTGCGGAACACCGTCCGCCGGACGTCGGTGACGCCGACGTACGGCAGCACGCAGGCCGTCCAGATCCGTTCCAGCGGGTCGCCGAACTCCTCGCGCTCCCGGGTCCCGGGGGTGTCCGAGGTGTTCAGCACCAGGGCCCGCCCGGCCCGCAGCAGTCCGGCCGGCTCGCCGTCGGCGGTGCCGAGCTTGTAGGCGACGCCGGGGGCCAGCACCCGCTGCACCCAGCCGGTCAGCACGGCGGGCGGCATGCCCCACCAGTTGGGGTGGATCAGCACCAGCGCGTCCAGGGTGGCCACCTCGGCGCGGTGCAGGGCGAGTTGGGGGTCGGCGGTGGCCCCGGCGTCGGCCACCGTGCCGGTCTCCTCGGCGGTGAGCAGCGGCGCGAACCCCTCGGCGTACAGGTCGTGCGCCCGTACCTCGCAGCGGCGCCCGCGCAGCTCGTCCGCCACGGCCTGGTACAGCGCGTGGTTGAAGCTGCCCGGCCGTGGATGCGCCAGGTAGACCCCGATCCGCTTCATGTTCCGCCCCCAAGGTGTTGGAGGTCGATGCTACTGGTGCCGCCGGGGTTGCGGGGTAGGAGCCCGGGACTGTGTGCGTACGCACGCAACCTCGGTACGATGAACGCCATGGACCGCGCCGATCTCACCCTGGGCCCGCTGTCGGAGCAGGACCACGCCTTCTACGGCCTGGTCTGGGCAGGAACCACCCTCGCCGCCCGGATCGACCGGGAGCTCACCCGGGTGCACGGGCTGCCGCTGTCCTGGTTCGAGGTGATGCTCTGGCTGAACGGCCAACGGGAGCCGGTGGCCGCCTCCGACCTCGGCGCGAAGACCATGCTCAGCCGCAGCCAGGTCTCCCGGGTCGTGGACGCCCTGGCAGGGCGCGGGCTGGTGTCCCGCGCGCCCTCCGCCTCGGACGCGCGCTCGGTGCGGATCGAGCTGACCGAGCAGGGCCGCGCGGTCTTCGCCGAGGCCGACACCACCCGGCGGGCCGTCCTCGCGCCGGTCTTCACCGAGCGGCTGGACGAGGCGGACATCGCCGCCCTGGAGACGGTCTGGCGCAAGCTGAAGGCCTGAGCCCCCCTACGCCGGCGCCGACTTCCCGGAGGCGCCGGCGATCACCTCGTCCAGCACCTCCCGCGAGCGCAGCAGGTCGGTGATCATCCGGTCGATCCGGTCGCGCTCCGCGGTGAGCTCCGCGACCAGCAGCGGCGTGGCGGTCCTGTTCGGGCCGCCGTCGCAGTCCCGCATGCAGGGCAGGATCTTGTGGATGGTGCGGCTGTGCAGCCCGGCCGCGAACAGCTCCTGGATGTGGACCACCCGGTCCACCGCCATCTCCGGGTACTCCCGGTGGCCGCCCTGGGTGCGTTGCGCGAGCAGCAGGCCCTGCTGCTCGTAGTACCGCAGCGAGCGCTCGCTCACGCCCGTCCGCCGGGCCAGTTCGCCGATCCGCATGCCGTCCACCCCGTCGTCCCGGTCGAGACGCCCGTCGAGTCACTTCAAGGTTTGAACCTGACGTCGATGCTAGCTTCCGCCCGGCGCTCGCCGGATAACACGCCGATCCGACCTCGCGCGCTCCGGGGGTGGCGCGCGACGGCGGGCCGCTCGTGCCATGATCCCTGCATGGGTTCCAACGTTTTCTTCGACATCACCATCAACGACGAGCCGGCCGGCCGCATCGTCTTCAAGCTCTTCGACGACGTCGTCCCGAAGACCGCCCGCAACTTCCGCGAGCTGGCCACCGGCCAGAACGGCTTCGGCTACGAGGGCTCCGGCTTCCACCGCGTGATCCCCGCCTTCATGCTGCAGGGCGGTGACTTCACCAACCACAACGGCACCGGTGGCAAGAGCATCTACGGCGAGAAGTTCGCGGACGAGAACTTCGACCTGAAGCACGACCGCCCGGGTCTGCTCTCGATGGCCAACGCCGGCCGCAACACCAACGGTTCGCAGTTCTTCATCACCACCGTCGTCACCGACTGGCTGGACGGCAAGCACGTCGTCTTCGGCGAGGTCGTCGAGGGCATGGACCTGGTGAAGAAGATCGAGGGCCTGGGCTCGCAGAGCGGCCGCACCTCGGCCAAGATCACCATCGCCAAGTCCGGCGAGATCGCCTGATCACCGTCCTCCGGGACCGGTGACAACCCGCCGCCCCGGAGCGGGGAGTCCGGCCTGCCGACCTCCCGCTCCGGGGCGGTGGCGTTCCCGCCCGCCGTGGACGTCCTAGGTCGAAGGACCGATGGCCGATCGCCCGCCGCCCGGGTGGAATGGGCGGGTGGATCACGAGACGGCGTACGAGGCACTGGCACCGGCCGTACGGGCGGCGTACCTGGAGCGGATCGGCGTGACGGAGCCCGGGCCGCCCTCGGTGGAGGGCCTGGCGCTGCTGCAGCGGGCCCACCTGCGGGCAGTCCCGTTCGAGAACCTGAGCATCCACCTCGGCGAGCCCGTGGTGCTGGAGCCGGCCGCCCTGGTGGCGAAGCTGGTGGACCGGCGGCGCGGCGGCTTCTGCTACGAACTCAACGGAGCCTTCGCCGAGTTGCTGCGCACACTGGGCTACCGGGTGAGCCTGCTGGCCGCCCGGGTCTTCGACGGGGAGCGGCCCGGGCCGCCGTTCGACCACCTGGCGCTGCGGGTCGACCTGGACGAACCCTGGCTGGTCGACGTGGGGTTCGGCCGCTTCAGCCTGCTCCCGCTGTGCCTGGACGAGCGCGGCGCCCAGCCCGACCCGCACGGCACGGTCGTGATCAGTCCGTACGGCGACCACGGCGAGCTGGACGTACGACTGGACGGCGTGCCGCAGTACCGGCTCGACCCGCGCCCGTACCGGCTGGCCGACTTCGGGCCGACCTGCTGGTGGCAGACCACCTCGCCGCAGTCCCACTTCACCCGGTCGACCACCTGCTCGCTGCTCGCCCCGGACGGCGGCCGAACCACCCTCAGCGGCACCCGGCTGATCCGGACCGCCCCCGACGGCGGCCGCACCGAGGAGCAACTCACCGACGCCGGGGCACTGTCCGCGTACCGGGAGCACTTCGGGATCGCGCTCGACCGGCTGCCGACCCCTCCGTCGGCCTGACGCCGGGGCGGAGGTGTGCCGACGGCCGGGAACCGCGGCGTGCCGTCAGACGGGGGCGGAGCTGGGCGCCCAAGTCCCTTCCCGCATGCCCACCTTGCGAGCGGGCACCCCGGCCCAGATCTCGCCCGGCCCGGTCGAGCGGGTGAGCACCGCGTTGGCGCCGACGACGGTGCCCGCGCCCACGGTCAGCACGCCGTCCTTGCACACCACCTTGGCGCCCGCGCACAGCACCGCGCCGTCCTCGACCACCACCCGCCGCATCGCGCTGCGCTCCTGCGGCACCCACGGGTCGGCCCGGCCGACGGTCACGCCGTTGTACAGCGTCACGTTCGCGCCGAGCGTGGTGTGCGGGTGCAGTACGGTGCCGAAGCCGCGGTGGAACACGGCGAGTCCGGGCCCGATCTCGCAGGCGGCCGGCACCTCCATGCCGTAGAGCGCGAGCGCCTCCTGGACCAGGCGGCCCAGGAGGCGGTGGCGTCGGCGGTAGACGAGTGCGGTGACGAGGGACATTCACCCATTGTGGCGGAAAGGTCGCCCGGAGTCGCCGGTTACTTGAAGTCCGGCACCGCGGTGTCGTTCTTGAAGGCGTCGAAGACCTGCTTGGACTTGCCGGCGTCCCACTGCACCGCGGACTCGCCGGTCTTGGTGTGGTAGTCCGCGTTGCCGATCGGGACGGTCATGGTCTTGCCGTTGCCGCCGTTGACGTCCTTCATGGCGAGGAAGAGCGAGCCCAGGTCGGTCAGCCCGCAGTCGTCGTCGACGATCAGGGTGCCGAGCGCCGAGTCGACCAGCGGGTAGAAGGTGAACGGGTTGAGCACATTGCCCGGGGAGGCGGCCTGGTGGGCGAGGGCGCCGAGGAACTTCTGCTGGTTGCGCATCCGGCCGAGGTCCTGGTCGGCCATCTGGTGGCGCTGGCGGACGAAGGCGAGGGCCTGCTTCCCGTTGAGGGTCTGGTCGCCGGCCTTGAGGTCGAGGCCGGAGTCCTTGTCCTTGACGTCCTGGTCGATGTGCATCTCGACGCCGCCGATGGAGTCCACGATGCCGACGAAGCCGGTGAAGCCTATCTCGGCGTAGTGGTCGATGTGGATGCCGGTGTTCATCTCCACGGTCTGCGCCAGGAGCCGGCCGGTGCCGTTGGCGAAGGCCGAGTTGATCTTCGAGGTGGTGGCCTTGACGGTCTTGCCGCTGCTCGTCTTGAACTCGGGGATCGGCACCCAGGAGTCGCGCGGGATGCTCATCAGGGTGTTCCCGTTGTCCCCGATGTGCAGGATCATCATCGAGTCGCTGCGCTTGCCCTCGACGTCGTGGCCGGTGTGCATGTCCTCCATCTGGGCATCGGTGAGGCCCTCGCGGCTGTCCGAGCCGACGATCAGCCAGTTGGTGCCCTTGCCCGCCGCCGGGCGGCCCGGGTAGTCGGCCAGCACGTTCTCGTGGTTGAGCTTGGAGTCCGCCCAGAAGTAGGTGGAGACGGCGGTCACCATCACGGCGATCAGCACGCCGAAGACCGACCACTTGACGATCCGGCGCCGCGGCCAGCGCTTGGCCTGGGCACCGGCCGGCCGCGCACCGGCCGGGCCGCCGGGGCCGCCGGGGCCGCCGGGACGGCCGGGACCGCCCGGACCGCCGGGGCCACCGGGCCGGACCGGGCCGCCGGGCACGGCCTGCGGCGGGACGCCGCCGTACCGGGACGGCTCGGGCTGCCGCGGCGCGGGCGCCCCCGGCCCGCGCGGGTTCAGCGAGGCCGGCAGCGGCGGCTCGGCCGCCGCCCCGCCTCCGCCGTTGCCTCCGTACGGGTTCCCGCCGCCGCCCGGGCGGCCCTCCTGCCACGTGTTCATGCCGTCGAGGATGCCCGACCCCGCTCGGCCTGACTCCCCCCCGGGGCCCCACCAGGCCTCTTGTAGCAATTTTGATGCACGTACCGGATCGTTCCGCCGAAACGTCCCGTCACCCGCGTTCCGGCTGCCGAAACGATTCTTGACCGCCTCGAACACAGCGTGTTTGCATTTCACGCATGGATCAGCGTTGGGCACTCACGCGTCGGCGGCACGTCGATCTGCGGCGTGGGGTGGCCTGTTCGCTCTGTCGCGGCTGACACTCGCGCCTCGCGCCCGTCGAGACGCCCCCTTCCGAGCACCGAACCGCAGCGCCCCGCCCGCTGCGGCGCCGTTTCGAAGAGCCGCCCCCGCTTCCAGCCAGAGGTGAACCATGGCCACCGTCCTGTCCGTTTCCGGCTCCCCGTCCGCCACCTCCCGCACCACCCGCCTGCTGCGCCACGTCGACGCCCGCCTCGCCGACCGCGGCCACCACGTCATCCCCTTCGAGGCCCGGAGCCTGCCCGCGCACGCGCTGCTGTCGGGAGACCTCGACCACCCCGAGATCGTCGCCGTCACCGAGCTGTTCGCCCGCGCCGACGGCGTGGTCATCGGCACCCCCGTCTACAAGGCCGCCTACTCGGGCCTGCTGAAGGCCCTGCTGGACGTGCTCCCGCAGTACGCACTGGCCGGCAAAGCCGTCCTGCCGCTGGCCACCGGCGGCTCTCCCGCGCACGTCCTCGCGGTCGACTACGCGCTGCGCCCGGTGCTCAGCTCGATGGGCGCCGACCACATCACCCAGGGCTGGTTCGTGCTCGACCGCCACATCACCGCCAGGGAGGACGGCACCACCCTGGTCGAGCGCGAGACCGACGCCCTGCTGGCCCCCGTCGTGGCGGGCTTCGCCGATGCCCTGGAGCGGTCGGCCGCACCCGCGCTGACCGGCTGAGCGGCGGCCGGCGCGACCCCGTACGGGGCGACCCCGAGACGGCCCGCGGCGCCCCCTAGGGGGAGGGGGCGCCGCACCCCGTAGAACCTTGGTTGCACCGCTTCATTCCGACGGAGGACGAGCGGCCCGCAACCGACTCCTACCGTGGATCCCACGTCCCCGCCCGCCTGAACGCGGCCCGATTCCGTCGGGTCCGCGGCCGACCGCGTCGGCAGGGTGGGGGCCAACGGGTGGGCCCACTTCCTAGGAGACTCCAGTGACGACGGCAGCAGCAGCCGTGTACGACCCCCAGCTTCCCGGCGGACCGTCCGCCGTCGCCGCGTCCGCCCGTCAGGTCACCAAGGCGTACGGCTCGGGCGAGACCAAGGTGACCGCCCTGGACGCGGTCGACGTGGACATCCAGCGCGGCCGCTTCACCGCGATCATGGGCCCCTCCGGCTCCGGCAAGTCGACGCTGATGCACTGCCTGGCCGGCCTGGACACGGTCAGCGGCGGTCGGATCTGGATCGGCGACACGGAGATCACCGGCCTCAAGGACAAGCAGCTGACCAGGCTGCGCCGCGACAAGATCGGCTTCATCTTCCAGGCCTTCAACCTGCTGCCGACCCTGAACGCGCTGGAGAACATCACGCTCCCGATGGACATCGCCGGCCGCAAGCCCGACCAGGCCTGGCTGGACCAGGTGGTGGAGACCGTCGGCCTGGCCGGCCGGCTCAAGCACCGCCCCACCCAGCTCTCCGGCGGCCAGCAGCAGCGCGTCGCGGTGGCCCGGGCACTGGCCGCCCGCCCCGAGATCATCTTCGGCGACGAGCCCACCGGGAACCTGGACTCCCGGGCCGGCGCCGAGGTGCTGACCTTCCTGCGCCGCTCGGTGGACGAGCTGGGCCAGACCATGGTCATGGTCACCCACGACCCGGTCGCCGCCGGCTACGCGGACCGCGTGCTCTTCCTCGCCGACGGCGTGATCGTCGACGAGATGCACGCGCCGACCGCCGACTCCGTCCTCGAACGCATGCGCCGTTTCGACGGCAAGCGCACCAGCTGAGCGGCGGGACGACCTCACCGTGCTGCTCAAGACCTCACTGCGGAGCTTCTTCGCCCACAAGGGCCGGATGGCGCTCTCGCTCATCGCCGTCGTGCTGTCGGTCGCCTTCGTGTCCGGCACCCTGGTGTTCTCCAACACCGCCACCAGCACCTTCTCCAAGCTGTTCGCCGCGACCGCCTCGGACATCTCGGTCCAGCCGCCCAAGCCGGCCGACGACGACCAGCAGGCCGGCGACAAGCCGCCGACCGTCCCGGTCTCGCTCGCCCAGCAGGTCGCCGCGGTGCCCGGGGTGAAGACGGCCGTCGGCCAGGTCATGGTCGGCAACGCCATCCTGGTCAACCCGGCCACCAACAAGCTGGTCGGCCCGACCACCGGCGCGCCCACCCTGCTCGGCAACTGGACCGACACCCCGCGCAACCCGGTGAAGATCACCTCCGGCCACGTCCCGCAGAACTCCGGCGAGCTGGTCCTGGACGCGGACACCGCCAAGAAGGCCAAGCTCGGCCTCGGCGACAAGCTGCGGGTCGACAACACCGGGGGGCAGCACCAGTACACGATCGTGGGCATCGCCACCTTCGTCACCACCAACCCGGGCGCGGCGCTGGCCTTCCTGGACACCCCGACCGCCCAGCAGGTGCTGCTCGGCGAGCAGGCCTACACCTCCGTCGAGGCCTTCGGTGACGGCAGTCGCAGCGACGACCAGCTCAAGGCCGACGCCCTGGCCAAGGTCGGCACCGGCTACCAGGTCAAGACCGCGACCGAGCAGAAGGACGAGAACACCAAGTCGATCGGCAGCGGCCTCAGCTTCATGAAGTACGCGATGCTCGGCTTCGCCGGCATCTCGCTGATCGTCGGCGGCTTCCTGATCATCAACACCTTCTCGATGCTGGTCGCCCAGCGCACCCGCGAGATCGGCCTGCTGCGCGCCATCGGCGGCAGCCGCCGGCAGGTGAACGGCTCGGTGCTGGTCGAGGCGCTGATCCTGGGCGTGCTCGGCTCGACCCTCGGGGTGGCGGTCGGCCTGGGTGTCGCGGTCGGCCTGATCAAGCTGATGAACGCGATCGGCATGGACCTCGACGCGAGCGACCTGGAGATCGGGCCCGACGTGTTCGTGGCCGGCTACGCGGTGGGCATCCTGATCACGGTCATCGCGGCCTGGATCCCGGCCCGCCGGGCCAGCCGGATCGCGCCGATGGCCGCCCTGCGCGACCACGGCACCCCGGCCGAGGCCCGCTCCAACATCGTCCGGACGATCACCGGCCTGGTGCTGACCGGGGGCGGCGCCGCGCTGCTGGTGCTCGCGGGCTCGGCGCAGAAGGCGTCCACCGGCGGCCAGCTCCTGGGCCTGGGCCTGCTGCTCACCCTGATCGGCTTCGTGGTCCTCGGCCCGCTGCTGGCCACCGTCGTCATCAAGGTGCTCGGGGCCCTGCTCCCGGCCCTGTTCGGGCCCTCCGGCAAGCTCGCCCAGCGCAACGCGATGCGCAACCCGCGCCGCACCGGCGCCACCGCCGCCGCGCTGATGATCGGGCTGGCGCTGGTGATCGGCTCGTCGGTGTTCAGCTCCTCGGCCGTCACCTCGGCCAGCGCGCAGATCGACAAGTCGGTGGGCGTGGACTACATCATCTCGGGCGGCCGCACCCCGGTCACCACCGACATGATGGACGCGGTGAAGCGGACCCCGGGCATCGACCACATCACCACCCAGGAGGCCTTCAACCACGCGAAGGTCCAGCTGCCCGGCGGGCAGAGCGCCAAGACGGACCTGACCGCCGTGCCGACCAGCTTCTTCGGCACCGACTTCCACCCCACGGTCACCGCCGGCGCGGTGGACTCGGTCGGACACGGCTCGCTGGGGATCGGCGAGACCTTCGCCAAGGACCACGACCTGAAGGTCGGCGACCGGCTGACCGTCGACTACGGCAAGGGCCGCACCCAGACCCTGCCGGTGGGCGTGGTCTTCGAGAAGGGCGGGCTGCTGGGCGACGGCACCTTCGTCGGCCTCGACACCATGACCGAGGTCGTCCCGGCCGCCGAGCAGCCTCCGGTCTGGACCTTCTTCGCCAAGGCCGCCTCCGGCACCGACGTCGCCAAGACGCTCACCGCCCTGGAGGACGCGCTCAAGCAGTATCCGCAGCTGACCGTCAAGGACCAGGCCGGCTACAAGGAGCTGGTGCAGTCCCAGGTCAACACCCTGCTCTACCTGATCTACGGACTGGTCGGCCTGTCGATCACCGTCGCCGTGCTCGGCGTGGTCAACACCCTGGCGCTGTCGGTGGTCGAGCGGACCCGTGAGATCGGCCTGCTGCGGGCGATCGGGCTCTCCCGCCGCCAGCTGCGCCGGATGATCCGACTGGAGTCCGTGGTGATCGCGGTGTTCGGCGCCGTCCTCGGCACCGGGCTGGGCCTGGCCTGGGGCATCACCGCCCAGCGGGTGCTGCGGGACCAGGGGCTCGGGACGCTCGCCGTCCCGAGCACCACGATCGTGGTGACGCTGGTCTCCTCGGTGGTGATCGGCCTGGTCGCCGCACTCGTCCCGGCCTTCCGGGCCGGACGCATGAACGTCCTCGCGGCCATCGCGACGGACTGACCCGGCGACGGGGGACGTCGGGTCGAACCCCCACGGGGGAACGGGGGAACGGGGGAACGGGGGAAACCGGGGGGAACGGGGGGGAACGGGGGCCAGGGGCCGGGCGCGCACAGCGCCCGGCCCCTGCGGCATGGACGGCCACCGGACGGCCGAGACGATCATCCGATACTGAGATGATCGCCGAATGCTCCCCTCGGACGCCCCGCCCCTGCCCAGCGCCGCACCCCTCACCGCCGCCGCGGCCGCCCGCTGGCGCGCCGCCCGGACCGCCTGGCGGCTGGACACCCGCCGGCTCGCGCTCGCCCCGGCCGCCTTCCTCGTCCTGGCCACCGCCGTGGAGCCGACCGACACCGGCGGCTGCAACGTCCATGGCGTCTGCCAGGACACCTGGGGCTCCACACTGGCGTTCTGGACGGTGCTGGCCGAGGTGGTCCTGCTGATCGCCAAGCCCCGGATCCGGGCGCTGGTCCCCCCGGTCGCCCTGGCGGTGCTCTGGTACGCCCCGGGCGGCCTGGTCTCCCCGCTCGGCCGCTGGTCGGCCGTCCTGATGAACCTGCTGCTCGCCGCCGTGCTGATCGGCGCCGAACTCGGCCGCCGCCGCGCCCGCCAGCAGCTGGACGAACTGGCGGCCCCGCCCGTCCCCTTCCCGTGGACGGCCGCCGGGGCGCCCTCGCCCGTCCACCCCGAGAAACCGCCGGTCGCCCGCCGCGCCCTCGGCGGCCTGCTGCTCCTGGCCGCCCTGGCGCTCCCGCTGTACGGCCTCTGGGCGCAGGCCGGGCAGCGGGCCGCCGACGAGCGGGCCACCCGGGTGGTCGGCACCGCCGGGGCGAGCGACCAGGACGGCGTGCTGACCGTCCGCTTCCGGCCGCCCGGCGGCGGCCCGGAGCGCACCGCCGCCCTGGACGTTCGGTGGCAGCGGCAGCCGCAGCCCGGCGAACCCGTCCCGCTGCTGGTGGACGGCGACTCGGTGCGCGCCCTCGGCGACGACTACGACCTCTCCGACGAGGTGACGCTCGGCGGCCTGAGCGCCCTGCTCGGCCTCCTGCTGCTCGGCTCGGACGCCGTCGCGCGGGCCCGCCGGGCCCGGCCCGCCTTCGAGGGCTCCGCGCCCGCCCTGGCCGTCCGGGTCCGCGCCGATGCCCGCGGCGACCTGCTGGTGCTGCCGCTGGACGGCCCGCCGGACGGGCCCGCGCTCTGGCGCGTGGTCGAGCGCGACCGCTACCGCTGGGCCCGCCACGGCGACCCGGACACCGACGGCCCGGCCTGGGTGCCCGACCTCCCGGAGAGCGAGGACGACGAGGACCACTCCGACCCGCCGTCCGACGAGGCCGGGCCCTACGACCGGCCGACCCCCGCGCAGGCCGTCGCCCGGCTGGCCCGGACCGGCCGCAGTGTCCCCGCCGTGCTCTACCGCGGCCCGGACGGCCCGGACCGGCAGCTCCTGGTCCGCCCCGGACTGCTGGACCACGACCCGCACTGGGTGGCCGCCGAAGTCGCCCCCGTCGCCCGGGCCCCGCGGCCGAACCGCAAGGCCGAGCGCGAACGCGAGCAGGAACTCGCCGTCGCCGAGCTCACCGCCGAGACGGTGGCCGCCGCCCACCCGGCCGGTCCGGACGCCCGACCGGTGGCCGCCCGCCGCTGGGAGATACCCGTGCCGCTGCGCGTGCTGCCCGGGCCCGCGATGGCGCTGCTGCTCGGCGTCGCCGTGGTGTTCCTGAGCGGCGGGGGCTGGTGGCAGGGGCTGCTGCGCCCGCTCTGGTTCGGCTCCTCGGCGATCCTCGCCTGCGGCCGTGCGCTGTCCTGGCAGATCGTGGCCGACCGGGACGGCCTGCGGGTGGCCGCCGCGCTGCGCGTCCGCCACTTCCGGTGGCAGCAGATCACCGCCGCCGCCGTGCACCGCCAGCGGCTGATCATCCGGCTGCGCGGCGGCGAGGACCTCTCCGTGGCCGGCTGGCCGATGTCCCGGCTGGCCCGCCACCTCGGCGAGCGGTACGACCCGGTGGAGCTGGCCCGGGTGGTCGCCACCGCCGCCCACCGCCCCGACCTGCGCCCCAAGCAGGCGCTGCCGGACCAGCTGGGCCGTCCGCAGCGCCTGGTGAACATCCTTGCGGTGGCCGGCTTCGCGCTGTTCACCGTCGTTCACCACTGGCTCTGAACCTGCCCCGAACCTGCACCGTTCCCACTCCGATTCGGGCCCGGGGGAACGGAGCGGTACGGTGGGCGTGATCACAGCGCCGGTACCGCCCTTCGGGGTACCCGAGGCCGCCCAGACCGGGACAAGACGGATACGCGTCGGCACCGGTACGGTTGGCCCCGATGAACACCAAGGCTGCTGAGGAGCTGCCGGCTGTTTCCGTGATCATGCCGGTGCTCAACGAGGAACGACACCTGCGCACGGCGGTACGGCGCATCCTGGACCAGGAGTACCCCGGGCCGATCGAAGTGGTGATCGCCCTCGGCCCCTCCACCGACCGTACCGCCGAGATCGCGGCCGCGCTGGTGGCCGAGGATCCGCGGGTGCGCACGGTGGAGAACCCCACCGGCCGGACCCCCGCGGGGCTGAACGCCGCCATCCGGGGCTCGCAGCACCCGATAGTGGTGCGCGTGGACGGCCACGGCCTGCTCACCCCGGGCTACATCACCACGGCGGTCCGGCTGCTCGGTGAGATGGACGCGGCCAACGTCGGCGGCATCATGCACGCCGAGGGCGAGACCGAGTGGGAGCACGCGGTCGCGGCCGCGATGACCTCCAAGATCGGTGTCGGCAACGCGGCCTTCCACACCGGCGGCCTGGCCGGCCCGGCGGACACCGTCTACCTCGGGGTGTTCCGGCGGGAGGTGCTGGAGAAGCTCGGCGGCTACAACGAGGAGTTCATCCGCGCCCAGGACTGGGAGCTGAACTACCGGATCCGCCAGGACGGCGGGCTGGTCTGGTTCACCCCGCAGCTCAAGGTGACCTACCGGCCCCGGCCGTCGGTCCGGGCGCTGGCCAAGCAGTACAAGGACTACGGCCGCTGGCGCCGGGTGGTCACCCGCTACCACCGCGGCTCGGTCAACCTGCGCTACCTCGCCCCGCCGTCCGCGCTGCTCGCGGTCGTGCTCGGGCTGGTGCTCGGAGCCGCCGTCCACCCGGCGTTCCTCGCGGTGCCCGGCGCCTACCTGCTGGGCATCCTGGGCGGCGCGGTGGTCGAGGGCCGCGGCCTGTCCCTCAAGGCCAAGGCGCTGCTGCCGGTGGCGCTCGCGACCATGCACCTCAGCTGGGGCTTCGGCTTCATCACCTCGCCCCGCTCACTGGCCCGCCGGGTGATAAGGAGCATCGGCCCGTCCTCGAAGGACGTGCTCTCCCGGGCGGGTTGAGGGTGGTGACCGCTACCGCCGTCACCCCCGGGGGCGGTTGAGGGCGGGTCGAGTGCGAGCCCGGCCGCCGTCCTCACCGATGACGACGGAACCCCCGCCCGCTGCCGGCTACTTGGCGCAGGCGTCGGTGTCGTCCGCCTGCACCCGCTGGAGGTCCTTCGGCGCCTCCGCCGGTGCCTGGGCGGGGGCCGCGAGGACGTCCTTGCCGAGCACCAGTACCAGTGCGCCCTTCGGGTCCGCCTTCGGGGCCTGCCGTGCGGCGTCCGCGGGCAGCCCGAGGGCGGCGGCCAGCGCGGCGGCCTCGGCCTCCTGGCCGGTCGGGTACGACACCGTGGTGGTCGCCGTGACCGCCGCGTCGGAGGCGACGGCGGCCTTGGCGAAGCCCTTCTCCTTCAGCTTCTCCACCGTCGGACCGGACTGCCCGCGCGTCCCGCTGCCGTTGCGCACCGTCACCCGGACGTCCTTGGCGTCCACCGCGGGAGCCGTGGTGGCCGGGGCGGTGGTGGCCGGGGCAGCGGAGGAGGGGGCGGCCGGGGCCGGGGTCTCGGCGGTCGGCGGGGTGGCCGTCCCGGTCAGCGAGCGGTCGCCCGCGATCATCGAGAACACCTGCCCGGCGTCGGGCTGCTTGAGGATCAGCCGGTCGTTGTCCCTGGGGTCGTCCAGGACCGGCACGGTGGCGAAGGTGATGTTCTTGGTGTCCACCTTGCTGATGTCCTGCGCCAGGTCCTTGAGCTTGTCGACGCTGCCGATGCCGGAGTCCACGGTGAGCGCCTTGGTGGCGGCGTCCGCGAGCTTGTAGAGCTTGGCGGGGCTGGTCAGGGTGTCGTCGCTCTTGATCTTGCGGATCATCGAGCTGATGAACTGCTGCTGGAGCGGGATCCGGGTGAGGTCGCCGCCGAAGCCGACCGCGTGCCGGGTGCGGACGAAGGCCAGTGCCTCCTCGCCCTGGACGGTGTGGCGGCCCTTGGACATCCTCAGGTGCGAGTCCTTGTCGTCGATGTCCTTGGCCGCGCAGACCTCCACGCCGCCGACGGCGGTGGACAGGGTCTTCACCGCCTCGAAGTTGACCTGCACGAAGTGGTCGACCCGGATCCCGGTCATCTTCTCGACGGTCTTCCAGGTGCAGCCCGCGTCGCGCCCGTCCTGGCCCAGGCTGGTGTTGAACATCTCCCGCGCCGAGCCGGGGATCTTCTTCCCCTGGTCGGTCCGGCACTCCGGGATCGGCACCATCAGGTCGCGCGGGATGCTGATCACGGTCGCGTTGGTGCGGTCCTTGGCGATGTGGAACAGCAGCGTCGTGTCGGCGTGCCCGGTGCTGCCCTCGTCGCCGTACTCGCGGCCGAGGCCCTGCCGGCTGTCCGTGCCGATCACCAGGATGTTCAGCGCGTCCCCGGCGGCCCGGGGCCGTTCGGCCTCGTCGCCCAGCTGGACCTTGACCGAGGTCAGGTTGTTGTTGAAGTGCTGGTAAAGGTAGTACGCCCCGCCGCAGCCCGCGACCATCACCAGCGCGCCGGTGCCGGCCGTCCACTTGAGTATTCGTCGGCGCCGGTTCCGCTTGGCGGCGGCCGCGGCCCGGCGCCTGGTCGTCCGGCGGCCCTCCCCGTTGCCCTGGCCGGTTTCCGGTATGTCCTGCTGCACGGGGCTCCCTACGTCCGGCCGGTCACGGGGGCGGCCCACTCGGGTAGCGGGCTGATCCGGACACACTAGACGAGCCGAACGGGGGAATCGTTCCTGATATGACATCCGTCACGAAAGAGCAATGGAGAGGTAAAGCCGACGTGGGGCGTCAGTGCTGCGCGCAGGCGTCCACGTCGGCCGTGCGTCCCTCGAAGGTGGGTGAGGCGCTCGCCGAGGGTGACGCCGTCGCCTGGTCCGACCCCGCCCCGGCGGACGGGCTCGCCCCCGCCGTGGGCACCGAGCCGGGCGGCTGGACGGCGATCGGCCGGTCGTCCCGCAGCGCGGTGAACAGCTGGGTGGTCTGCGGTTGCACGAACTCGTCCCGGTCCGAGTCGTAGCGGTACGGGCGGCGCGGCGCGGTCAGGAACACCACGTCCGGCGAGGGGATGCCGCGCAGGTCCTGGGTGAGGTCGTACAGCGCGCCCAGCGACGACAGTCTGCCGTCCGCCTTGATCGAGGAGGTGGCCGCGTCCAGCACCGGCCACAGCTTCGCCGGGTTCAGCAGCACCCCCTGCGACTGCACCTTGCGGATCAGCGAGGCCAGGAACTGCTGCTGACGGCCCATCCGCTGGGTGTCGCTGCCGTCGCCCAGGCTCT
This sequence comes from Kitasatospora sp. NPDC023118, assembly GCF_055560875.1. Taxonomy (NCBI): domain Bacteria; kingdom Bacillati; phylum Actinomycetota; class Actinomycetes; order Kitasatosporales; family Streptomycetaceae; genus Kitasatospora; species Kitasatospora sp. NPDC023118. Next base: position 25,265 of record NZ_JBVHHW010000045.1, on the reverse strand, counting down.
CCCGGGCCCGGACGTAGCCGAGCGCCTGCTCGCCGTGCAGCACCTGCCGGCCGGCCGGCAGGTCCAGCTTGGCGTCCTTGTCGTGGATCGGCTGCGGCACGCACACGTCGACCCCGCCGATCGCGTCCACCATCGTCTTGAAGCCGTTGAAGTCGAGGATCAGGTAGTGGTCCATCCTGATGCCGCTGAGCTGCTCGACGGTACGGATCGAACAGGCCGGGCCGCCCAGCTCGAAGGCCCAGTTGAACTGCATCAGCCCCGGCTTGCTCCGGGTGCTGTCCGGCTTCTCGCAGGCCGGGACGGTGACCATGACGTCGCGCGGGATGGAGACCGCCGTCGCGTGCTTACGGTCGGCGGCCAGGTGCAGCAGGATCGTGGTGTCCGAGCGCCGGGTGCCGGCCTCGCCGCCGTAGGAGGAGTTCGCGCCGGAGCGGTCGTCGCTGCCGATCAACAGGAGGTTCTCGGCGCCGCCGGCCCCGGCCGTACGGCTCGGGCGTTCGGCCTCCAGCTCGGCCAGCAGCTTGTCGGTGACCGAGTCGGTGCGGATGTTGCCGTCCAGCTTGCGGTAGGCGGTGTAGAGCAGCGCTCCGATGGCGACCAGCAGGAACGCGACGACGCCGGCGGTGATCATCAGCCACCGCCGGCGCCTGCGCGGGCGTCCGGGTCCGCTCGGGGGAGTGTCCGTCGGGGGAGCGTCATCGGTCGGGGGGTGCTCGGTGTCGTCCTCGGCCATGGCAGGGATCCCTACCCGCCGGGCCCTCGCCGGGGGTCAGCCGACGCGCAGTGTCACCCGTTCGGATTCGACCCGCTTCTCCCACTGCTCGGCGCTCAGGCCCTCGGAGTTGCGGCACAGCACCACCGAGGCGCCGGCCGCCAGCGGGGCCAGCAGACCGGCCTCCAGGCCCGCCCAGTCGTCGAAGGAGGACGTGGACAGGACGCGCGCGCCGGGTTCCAGACCGAGGCGCACGGCCCCCTCCCGGGCCAGCGCGACGGTCTGCTCGCCGGTCAGCTTCAGCGGCAGCCCGTCCACCGAGGTCTCCAGCGACGGCCCCTCCGGGGGCACGGGGGAGTACGGCGCGAAGCGGTCGCCCTGGCCGGGCACCTCGGCGGCGTAGTCGAGGAAGCCGTCCGGGCGCTGCGGGAAGCGGCCACCGAGCGGCCGCAGCGCGAGCGCGACGCGCTCGCCCTCGCACGCCTGGGCGGCCTCCAGGCCGTCCGGACCGCTCACCACCAGGTCGGCGGCGGCCGGGTCGCCGCCCGGCACCGCCGTCACCCCGACCGACCAGCAGGCCAGCAGCCAGACGGCGCTCTGCCAGTGGGCGGGCAGGAGCAGCGCGGCGCGGTCGCCCGGACCGGCGTTCAGCTCGTCCTGGAGGAGGTTGGCGGTCTTGGCGACCCAGTTGTCGAAGGTCCGGGCGGAGAGTTCCACCCGTTCGCCGGTGGCGTCGTCGTAGAAGGTGACCAGCGGGGCCGCGGGATCGACCGAAGGGGTGCCGCCGCGCAGGTATGCGTGCAGCAGCTCGACGGGGGTGCGGGCATCGGCAGCGAATGGCGCAGTCATGGTGCGCCCCAGCCTACGGCCTTCGGGTGGGAGGCAGGGAGGGGCGGCCGAGCGGGCGCGAGGCGGCACGGCGGGCCGCCCGGTTTGCGGCGACGATCCCCCTCATGTGCTCCCCGTCCAGGCCGTGTGCTCCTCAACCAAGGCTGTGAGCCCCTCGACCCAGGCCGTGCGCCGTTCGACCAGGGCCGCGCGTCGCGCCCTCCCGGCCGCGCTGCTCGCCGGATGCACCGCCGCCCTGCTGCTCCAACCCGCTCCCACCGCCACCGCCGCGCTCCTTGCGCCCGCCGCCGAACGCCGTGACTTCCCCGGCGGCGGCACGACCCTCTCGCTCCCCTGACCACCGGCCACCGGCTCGCGCCACGCGCCACCCGGCCGTTCGGACTCCTCGGCGTCGGCTGGGACGGTCCGGCGGCGGCGAAGGCCGGCGCCACCGTCCGGGTCCGCACCCGGGACGCCGCCGCCGACACCGAATGCCCCGGCGCCGCGCTCTACTCCCGGCCCTACGCACGGCCGCGGCGCGGCTGCAGGCGCGGTGACCGGAGCGTCGTCTGGCCGTTCGCCGATGTCCGGGGTCGCCCCCGCCCACTGGCCGCCCCGAAAGGCCCCCGCCTCAGCCCGTATCGTTCATAGCCCCAGGGACCACAGGAGGCGACGGCAGTGACGGGCGGCGAGGCGGTACGGCGCTGGCGGCCGGGCTTCCCGCTCGACGTGGCCCGGACGCTGCTGCCACTGCGCCGGGGCCCCGCCGATCCCTCCTACCGCACCGCCGGTGACGGCGCCGTCTGGCGCGCCTCCCGCACCCCGGCCGGCGTCGGCACCCTCCGGCTGCGGCCCCACCCCGCCGAGGGCGAAGTCGAGGCGACCGCCTGGGGCCCCGGCGCGCAGTGGCTGCTGGACCGGCTGCCCGCGCTGCTCGGGGCGGAGGACCACCCGGAGGCGCTGGTGCTGCCGCCCGGCCCGCTGCGGGACGCCCAGCGCCGTACGGCTGGGGTGCGGATCACCCGCACCGGCCTGGTGATGGAGTCCCTCGTACCGGCGATCCTGGAGCAGAAGGTCACCACCGACGAGGCCTACCGCGCCTGGCGCACCCTGCTGCGGGACTTCGGCACTCCGGCACCGGGCCCGGCCGAGGGCATGCGGGTGGCGCCGTCGGCCCGGGAGTGGGCGATGGTCCCGAGCTGGGAGTGGCACCGGGCGGGCGTGGACCCGAAGCGTTCGGCGACGGTGATGCGCGCGGTGCGGTTGGCACCCCGGCTGGAGGAGGCATCGGCGATGGGCCACGAGGAGGCCTTCGCCCGGCTGACGGCCGTTCCCGGCATCGGCGTCTGGACGGCCGCCGAGACGCTGCAGCGCAGCAACGGCGACCCGGACGCGGTGTCGGTCGGCGACTTCCACCTCCCCAACCTGGTCGGCTGGGCCCTGGCCGGGCGTCCCCGCAGCGACGACGCCCAGATGCTCGCCCTCCTGGAGCCCTACCGCCCGCACCGCTACCGCGTCTGCCGCCTCCTGATGGCCACCGGCGCCCGCGCCCCCCGCTACGGCCCGAGGCTCACCCCCAACGACCACCGCCACCGCTGACCCGGACGCCCACCAAAAAACCCACCCCCACCCACCCGCAGCCCACCCCCAGCAACCCCCACCCACCACCCCGTACCTCTCCCGCTAGCGAGAGGGACGCGCTGCGGAAGGGGGCGGCGCAGGGGGTGGCCCGGAGAGGGGCGTGACGGGTGATTTTCAGACTGCCACCGCACCCAACGCCCCACCCAACCGAATGGGCAGTCTGAAAATCATCCAGCCCCCGGAGCGGCCACCCCCGGAGCCGCCCCCGGCCACCCACCCTCCCGAAAGCCCCCCACAACAGACACCCCCACGCAACAGACACCCCGCTGCCCAGGCGCAGCCGCTACCGCACCTCGATGAAGCCGTCCACGCTCCGCTCCGCCCGCTCCCGCGGCGCCTGCGCCGGCCGGCCGACCGCCACGGCCCCCATCGGGTCCCACCCGTCCGGCAGGTCCAGCGCCGCCCGGACGGTGTCACGGCAGAACATCGTGGACGACACCCAGGCGGAGCCGTAACCCTCGCCGGTCAGTGCGACCAGCAGGTTCTGCACGGCCGCACCGGCGGCCACGGTGAACATCTCCCGCTCCGCCGTGGCCCGGCGCAGGTCCGGGTAGGCGTGCGAGCCGTCCATCACCAGGCAGGGGACCACCAGGTACGGCGCGTCGCGCAGGACGTTGCCGCGGGCGGTGCGGCGGGCGATCTTGGCGTCGTCCCAGCCGTCGAGTTCGCGCAGGTCGCGCCGCCAGGCCGCGAGCATCGCGTCCAGCAGCCGAACCCGGGTCTCGGCGGACTCCAGTAGGACGAACCGCCACGGCGTCGTGTGGTGCGGGGCCGGCGCGGTGACGGCGGCGGCGACGGCGCGGCGGACGGCGGCCGGGTCGACCGGGTCGGCGGTGAAGGCGCGGACGGTGCGCCGCAGGGTGACGGCCTGGCGCAGCGCCTCGGAGGTGCCGAGCCGGAACATGTCGTCGACGGCGGGCCGCACCAGCGGCCGGGTGCCGGCGCCGTCCTCGTCGGTGACGAGGTGTCCGAGGCCGCGCACGATCGCGACCGGGACGCCGGTGGCCTTGCCCTTCACCAGGTCGGCGGCGGCGGCGAGTTCGTCGGCGGTGGCGGTGACGGTGAGGACCAGCTCGTTGCCGTGGCTGTCGGTGCGGCCCCGGTGGTCCTCCAGGACGGACAGTCCGGCGGCGCCGATCGCGACGTCGGTGAGCCCGTTGCGCCAGGGCCGTCCGAAGGTGTCGGTGACGAGGACGGCGAGCCGGCGGCCGGTGAGCCGCTGGAGCCGGGCCCGCAGCGCGCGCGCCGAGGCGTCCGGGTCCTCGGGGAGCAGCAGGACCGTGCCGGGGGCGGTGTTGGAGGCGTCGACCCCGGCGGCGGCCATGACGAAGCCGTTGCGGTTCTCGACGATCCGGGCCGGTCCGCGCCGGGCGACCACCCGGACGGTCTCGGCGTCGATCGCGGCCTCGCGGTCGGCGGCGCGCAGCAGCCGGCCCTCGGCCTTGCTGACGATCTTCGAGGTGACCAGCAGGATGTCGCCGTCCTGGTACGTCCCGGCCTTGGCGATCAGCCCGGCGAGGTCGGCGCCCGCGTCGACCTCCGGGATCCCCTCGACGCCGAGGATTTCCAGTGTCACTTCCGCACCTGTTCCGCCAGCGCCAGCGCCGCCCGGGCCATCTCGGCGGTGGCCTCGACGTCGGTCATCAGCAGCGGGACGGCCCGGCAGGCGATCCCGGCGGCCTCGACGGCGGTGACGGCGTTCTCGTCCGCGGTGTCCACCAGCCAGCCGTCGATCAGCGCCGCGCCGTAGTCGAGCGCGACCGCCTCGGCGGTGGCCTCGACGCCGACGGCGGCGAGCACCTTGTCGGCCATGCCCCGCACCGGCGCCCCGCCGATGATCGGGGAGAGCCCGACCACCGGCGCCGGCGCGGCGGCGACGGCCTCCCGGATGCCGGGGACGGCCAGGATGGTGCCGATCGAGACGACCGGGTTGGAGGGCGGGAAGAGGATGACGTCGGCCTCGGCGATGGCCTCCAGCACACCGGGCGCGGGCTTGGCGGTGTCCGCGCCGACCGGGATGATCGCCTCGGCGTCGACGGCGGCGTGCAGCTTGACCCAGTACTCCTGGAAGTGGACCGCCCGGGTGCCCTGCTCGTCGGTGATCCGCACATGGGTCTCGACCCGGTCGTCGCTCATCGGGAGCAGCCGCACGCCGGGCTTCCAGCGCACGCACAGCGCCTCGGTGACCTGGCTGAGGCTGTACCCGGCGGTGAGCATCTGGCTGCGGACGAGGTGGGTGGCGAAGTCCCGGTCACCGAGCCCGAACCATTCGGGGCCGACGCCGTACTCCTTCATCTCGGCCTTGATCGACCAGGTCTCGTCCGTCCGGCCCCAGCCCTGTTCCTCGTGGATACCGCCGCCGAGGGTGTACATCACGGTGTCGAGGTCGGGACAGACCTTGAGGCCGTAGAGGTGGATGTCGTCGCCGGTGTTGCCGATGACGGTGATCTCGTCCTGCGGTCCGACCGCCGCGAGGAGTCCGCGCAGGAAGCGCGCCCCGCCGATTCCGCCTGCCAGTGCCACGATGCGCATGGAGCCATCCTGCCACGGTCGGACTCTTCGTCAGTCCGCGCTCAAGGCCTCTCGGCCCGCGCCCGCGGGTGCGGCTCCGGGTGCGGCCGGGGGTGCTGCTCGGGGACGGCGGTGGCGGCGCCGTACTGGTTCATCTCGGTCAGGCCCGGGGTGTAGAGGTGGATGGAGACGGCGGGTTCGAGCGCGCCGTTGACCACCTCGTGCAGGTAGCCGGAGGAGAACACCCGCTGGCCGCCGGGGCGCAGGGTGCGCACGCCCTCGCCTGCCCGGGTGAGGGAGCGCTCGATCAGCTCGCCCTGGACGACGGTCAGCACGCCGGAGGACTCGCCGTGGTCGTGGAAGCCGCTGCTCTGGCCGGGCAGCCAGCTGAGCAGCCAGACCTCGTAGCCGGGGCCGGTCTCCAGCCGGGCGTACCAGCGGGTGAGCGCGTCGTAGCGGACCAGCGGCTCCCAGCGGGCGCGGTCGGCGGCGATCTCGCGCACCAGCCGGGCGTACTCGGCGACGGTGCCGGGATGCCCGGGCAGGTCGGTGCGGGTGAGGTGGGGGAAGGCGAGCGGGTCGCCGGCGATGGAGACGTCGCTGAGCCCGTCCGTCCAAGGACGGGTACGGGGGAGGCCCAGGCGGGCGAGCTTGTTGCGGTCGCGGTTCCGTTTGCGGATGCGGATGATGCGCACGGGAGTCGTCCTCGGAGGGGTCGGCTGGTTCGTCGGGATCAGCCGGATCCGGGATGTCCTGGGGCGGGAATCGCGGGCGGCCTCTGTGTTTCCTGGGGGCGGCGCGCGGTGGGACGCGGGCGCCTAGATACAGCAGGAACAGAGGCGACAACAAGAGTTCACGGCACGGCGGAGGGTGGAACCGCTCCGGGGGCTGGCGAACTCTGACATAGGGGCAAGGACACCGCATGTGCGGGGTCGGTGTCAACCCGAAGGATGCGGCATTCGAGTGGGTTAGGTCCGGATCTTTCCCTGATGGGGTGATTCATCACCCTCTATGTTTCGATGGGAAGATCGCCGGGAAGGCAGGCCGATGACCGGCCTGTGATAGTGACGGGGCGTCATTCCGCGAATGGTTGGGGATGGTTCGATGCCGCCCGAGGCTTTCGAGCCAAAAGTCCGATGTGTCCGGATATGTATACTATTCGTAGCGGTTTGGTGCCAGGGAGTGAATCCCGGCCCCAATACCAGAGCTCGGCTTGACTGGGTCAGAGTGACGCAACTGTAATTTCACTCGTGTCGTCGGCCGCACGAGGCAACGGCAACCACGGGGACGCCAAGTAGGGGCAGAGGAGGCGCGCCACATGAGCGAGCTCTTTGAGCTGTTGATCGGGGACGGCATCGCGGAGGACGAGGAGGAACTCGGCTGGCAGGAGCGCGCGTTGTGCGCCCAGACCGACCCGGAGTCCTTCTTCCCCGAGAAGGGCGGCTCGACCCGCGAGGCCAAGAAGGTCTGCCTCGCCTGCGAGGTCCGATCGGAGTGCCTGGAGTACGCCCTCGCCAATGACGAGCGCTTCGGCATCTGGGGCGGCCTCTCCGAGCGCGAGCGCCGTCGGCTCAAGAAGAGCGCGGTCTGACCGGGGCGACCCCTGGCCCCCGCTGACCCTCCGACAACGACGGACAACCACACAGCTGAACGAGCGCCTCACCGCGACGGTGGGGCGCTTTCGTGTTCCCGGGCAGTACTTCCGGTGTTCCGAGCCCCTCCTTCACCGCCTCCGCACCGGCACCGCGCACGAGGCGGCCATCCGGAGCCGTTAGTGTGGTGCGCCATCCGGTTGCCGTTCACCGGCTGTGTCCACCGAGAACTGGGGCCCGCGCACTCGATGACCGTCTACAGCCACCAGAGCGGCTTCACCGCTTCCAGGCCGCCCGCCTACCCGCGTCACCTGGTCACCGCGGTGATCGTCTCGCACGACGGCGCCCGCTGGCTGCCGCAGGCCCTGGCCGGCCTGCTCGGCCAGGACCGCCAGGTCCAGCGGATCCTCGCGGTCGACACCGGATCCACCGACAACTCCCCGCAACTGCTCGCGAAAGCTCTCGACGACTTCGGCCTCGCCGACGGGATGCCCGAGAGCGGCCCGCTGGTCCTCGGCCGCCGGGCCGGCTTCGGCACCGCCGTCGCCGAGGCCGTCTTCAACAGCCCGCCGCTGCGTCCGGAGGACCTCCCGTACCGGCTCGACCCCTCCGGCTACGACCCGGTCACCGGCGGCTGGGACGACTTCGGCGACCCGCTCGCCCAGGAGGACGACCTCGGCCGCGGCGGCCCGCGCGAGACCCAGCCGGTCGAGTGGCTCTGGCTGCTGCACGACGACTGCGAACCGCAGACCGACGCGTTGCGCCGCCTCCTCCAGGTCGCCGACTCCACCCCCGGCGTCGGCGTGGTCGGCCCCAAGCTGCGCAGCTGGTACGACCGCCGCCAGCTCCTTGAGGTCGGCGTGACGATCGCCCGCTCCGGCCGCCGCTGGACCGGCCTCGACCGCCGCGAGCAGGACCAGGGCCAGCACGACCAGGTCCGCCCGGTGCTCGCCGTCTCCAGCGCCGGCATGCTGGTGCGACGGGACGTCTTCGAGGAACTCGGCGGCTTCGACAAGGCCCTCCCGCTGATGCGGGACGACACCGACTTCTGCTGGCGGGTCAACGCCGCCGGCCACCGCGTGGTGATCGCCCCCGACGCCGTGCTGCGGCACGCCGAGGCGGCCAGCCGCGAGCGCCGCGCCATCGACTGCGGCTCCTCCCACCCGCACCGGGTGGACAAGGCCGGCTCCGTCTTCACCTTGCTCGCCAACTGCAAGGGCGCGCTCTTCCCGTACGTGCTGCTGCGCCTGGTGCTCGGCACCCTGCTGCGGGCCGTCACCAACCTGCTCGGCAAGGACCCGCGCCAGGCCGTCGACGAACTGGCCGGCCTCGGCCACGAACTCATCCGCTTCCCGAGGGTGCTGGCCGCGCGCAAACGCCGCTCCCGGACCAGGGCGGCGGACGCCCTGGACGACCGCACGCTCTTCCCGGCCCCCGGCGCCACCGCCCGGCTGGCCGTCGAGGGCGTCATCGGCTCGCTCGGGATAGGGGGCGGCGACGACACCGGCAGCCGGCACGGCAGCGTCGAGGCCGGCGGCGACGAGGAGTCCGAGGACCTGGTCGTCGAGCAGTTCGCGCTGCTCAAGAAGCTGGCCCGGCGCCCCGCGCCGGTGCTGTTCGCAGCCCTGCTGGTGTTCGCCCTGGTCGCCTGCCGCAGCCTGCTCGGCGGCGGCGAGCTGTTCGGCGGCGCGCTGCTGCCCGCCTCCGACGGCGCCGGCGGCCTCTGGTCGATGTACGCGGACGCCTGGCACCCGATCGGCACCGGCTCCACCGCCGCCGCGCCGCCGTACCTCGGCGTGCTCGCGGTGTTCTCCTGGCTGCTGTTCGGCCACGCCGACCTCGCGCTCACCGTGCTGGTCGTGCTCACCGTCCCGCTCTCCGCGGTCAGCGCCTACCTGGTGTCCCGGCCGCTGCTGGACTCCAAGCTGGTCCGCGCCTGGGCCAGCGCCACCTACGCGCTGCTGCCCGCCGCGACCGGCGCGCTCGCCCAGGGCCGGATCGGCACCGCCGTCCTCGCCGTGCTGCTGCCCCCGCTGGCCCGCGCCGCCGCGATCGCGGCCGGCCTCGGCATCCGCGCGGAGAGCGCGGCCAAGGGCGCCCGCCCCGGCTGGCGGCCGGTCTGGATGACCGTCCTGCTGCTCACCCTGACCACCGCCTTCGTCCCGCTGACCTGGGCGCTCGCGGTGCCGCTGTGCCTGGCCACCCTGCTCGTCGCGGTGCTGCGCGGCGGCGCCTTCGGCTCCGGCGGTACGACGCTTCGACTGCTCGGCCTGCGCGTGCTGGTGATCCTCGCGGTGCCGGTCGCCGTGCTGGCCCCCTGGTCCCTGAAGGTGCTGTCGCACCCGCAGTGGCTGCTGCTGGAGGCCGGACTGCCCGGCCTGCACGGCGCCGGGGCGAGTGCGGCCGGCCTGCTGCTGGTCAACCCGGGCGGCGCCGGGGTGCCGCCGGTCTGGCTCTCCGCCGGTGTGGTGCTCGCCGCGCTCGCCGCGCTGCTGCGCGCCGACCGCCGCCGCGCGGTGCTCGCAGCCTGGGGCGCGGCCGGCGCCGGCCTGGTCTTCGCGGTCGCGGTGGCGGGCACCTCCGTCACCCCGGCCTCCGGCGGCCCGGTGGTGCCCGCCTGGGCCGGCCCGGCCACCCTGATCGCCGGGATCGCCCTGCTCGCCGCCGCCGCGATCGGCGCCGACGGCGCCAACGCCCGCGTCGCCGGGATCGCCTTCGGCTGGCGCCAGCCGGTCGCCGCCCTGGTGGTGGCCGCCGCCGTGCTGGCTCCGCTGGGCACCGGCCTGTGGTGGGCGCTGACCGGTGCCGGCGGCCCGCTGCACCGCGGCGACGCCGGCCAGGTGCCCGCCTTCATCGCCGAGGAGGCCGGCACCACCGACCGGTCCCGCACCCTCGTCGTCACCGGGGAGAAGGGCGCCGTCCGCTACACCGTGGTCCGCGGCGCCGGCCTGACGCTCGGCCAGGCCGAGTCCACCGTCGACCCGGCCACCGGCACCCAGGACGGCCTCAACAAGATGGTCGGCAGCCTGCTGGCCGGCTCCGGCGCCGACCAGGCGAACGCCCTGGCTGGCTACGGCATCGCCTACGTCCTCGTCCAGCGCCCGGTGATCGACGCCTTCAAGGACGTCCTGGACACCACCCCCGGCCTGGTCAAGGCCAACCAGGACGGCGACGCCGCGCTCTGGCAGGTCAACGGCGCCCCGGCGGTCCGCGCGGTGATCACCGCCCCGGGCGCCAACCCGGTGGTCGTCCCGGCCGGCGTGCGCGACCTCAGCACCACCGTCCCGGCCGGCCCGGAGGGCCGGGTGCTGCGCCTGGCCGAGGCCGCCGCCCCCGAGTGGAAGGCCACCGTGGACGGCACCGCCCTGGAGCCCACCACGGTGGACGGCTGGGCGCAGGGCTTCAAGCTCCCGGCCGCCGGCGGCAAGCTGTCCGTCACCCGTGCGGGCAGCCTCGCCCACACCGGCTGGATCTGGGCCCAGGTGCTGCTCGGCCTCACCATCCTGGTGTTGGCCCTGCCCGGCCGCCGCAGCCACAAGGACGACGACCTGCCCGAGGAGGTGGTGGCCGCCGCCGCGTTGGCCGCCGCCGCCCAGGCGCAGGCCCCCGCCCCCGGCAGCCGCCGGGCCCGCCGGATGGCCGAGCGCGGCGAGGGCGCCGAGCCCGGCGCCGAGGAGCCCGGGGTGTACGAGGGCCGGCCGGGCGCGGTCCCGGCCCAGTCGGCCGGCGAGCCGGTGACCGAGGCGGTCCAGGCGGCCGCCGCCGTCCAGGAGGCCGAGCCGTACAGCGACCCGTACCAGACCTACCAGCAGGCCGACCCGTACAGCTACGACCAGTACGCGGCCCAGCAGCCGGTGGCCGCGCCGTACGGCGGCCAGGGCTACGACACCCAGGGGTACGACGGCCAGCAGCAGGCCTACCCGCAGCAGGGCTACGAGCCGTACCAGCAGGGCCAGTACGGCTACGACCCGTACCAGCAGCAGCCCGAGCAGCACCAGCAGCCCTGGCTGCCGGGCCAGCAGCAGGGCGAGCCCTACTACGACCCGAACGACCCAGGCGGCCGGTACCCGCACCAGCACGGATCGGGGAGCTGACCCGCGATGAAGAAGCCCGCTTTCAGGAAGAAGTCCGGCGGCCGGGCCGAGGAGCCCTTCGAGCCGGCCGAGGCCATCGAGCCGGCACAGGCCTTCGAGCCGGCGCAGGCCGCCGAACCCGCCCGCGCCGAGGCGAAGGCCCCCGGCCGGTCCGCGGGGACGAAGACCACCCAGTCCCTGCTGGCCGCGGCCGTGGTGCTCGCGGCGGTGTTCGGGATCGCCCAGGTCCGCCAGCCGGCCGGCCCGGCCAAGGCGGACGGCGTCGCCCCGACCACCGCGCAGGTCGAGCGGACCGCGGCGGTCTGCCCGCAGCCGCTCCAGGGCCTGACCGGCTCGACCACGCTCACCGCCTACACCCCGCCCGGCACCGGCTCGGCCGCCGGCGGCGCCGGCTGGCTCTCCGACCAGGCCGCCCCCGCCACCCCGCCGACCACCGCGCCCTCGGCCGCCCCGACGGCGGGAGCCCCGGCGACCCCGGCCCCGAGCGGCTCGGGCGCCCCGGCGACCCCGGCCCCGGACAAGAACGCCGCGCCCGCCGACGCCAAGCTGACCGTCACCAAGCCCGGCACCCCGGCCACCGGCCCGGCCACCAACGGCGACGCCGCGCCCGGCACCGGGGCCGTCGCCACCGGCGCGCTCGCCCCCGGCTTCACCGTCACCCAGACCACGGTGGTCACCGAGCAGCGCGGCCTGGGCCTGTCCGGTCTCACGTGCACCCCGGCCGGCACCGACTTCTGGTTCGCCGGGGCCAGCACGGCCGGCGACCGGGTCGACTACGTCAGCCTGGTCAACACCGAGTCCTCCGCCGCCGTGGTCGACATCAAGCTGTACGGCGACAAGGGCCTGATCGACAACGACGCCGCCAACGGCATCACCGTCGCACCCGGCAGCTCGCAGTCGGTGCTGCTGTCCACCATCAGCAAGGGCGCCGTCACCGACCTCGCCGTGCACGTGGTGGTCCGCTCCGGGCGGGTCGGCGCAGCGCTGCACGCCGCCGACGGCAACAAGGGCGCCGACTGGATCCCCGCGTCGGCCGACCCGGCCGCCACCCAGGTGCTGCCCGGCCTGCCCGCCGACACCTCGGCGGCCCGCCTGGTGGTCTGGGCACCGCCGGAGGACGACGCCGACCTGAAGATCCAGCTCTCCGGCAAGAACGGCTGGTTCACCCCGGCCGGCAACGAGTCGATCCACGTCAAGGCGGGCATGGTGGCCGCCGTCGACCTCGGCAAGATCACCCGCGACGAGGTCGCCGGGCTGCGGCTGTCGCCCAGTGACGACAAGCACCCCACCCCGATCGTGGCCGGCCTGCGGGTCGACCGTACGGGGAACAACGGCAAGAGCGACGCGGCCTGGCTCACCGGCAGCAACCCGATCGGCGCCCGGGCCACCGTCGCCGACAACCGGGCCGGCGCCTCCACGCTGTTCCTGACGTCCACCGGCGACGCCGCCACCGTCAAGGTCACCGGCTCGGCCGGCAGCGGCGGCGGCACCCCGGCGACCAAGGAGGTCCAGATCCCGGCCGGCGGCACGGTGGCCGTCCCGGCGCCCGAGCCCGCCGGGCTGAACGGCGTCTTCGCGCTCACCGTGGAGACCGAGTCCGGTGGCCCGGTGGTGGCCGCCCGGATGCTCGCCGTCCCCACCAAGGACGTGCCGATGTTCACCGTCCAGGCACTGCGCGACGACCACAGCACCGTCAAGGTCCCGCAGGCCGCCCAGGACCCGGCCGTCGTCCTGCGCTGACCGCGCGCCAGGGGCGGGCACCCGTTCGCGGGTGCCCGCCCCTGGCTGTCACTCCTCGCTCGCCTCCGGGCGCTTTCGACCCGGTGCCGACGCTCCTCGTTCCGGCACTCGCTGCGCTCGTTTGTCGTTCGTCGCTTTCGGCACCGGTGCGCCCTTCGGCTCCCGAGGGGGTCACTCCTCGTCGTAGCGCGGGTCGATCGCGTCCGGCGACAGCCCCAGCAGCTCGGCCACCTGCTCGATCAGGATCTCGTGCACCAGCGCCGCCCGGTCCTCCCGGGTCTTCGCCCGGATCTCCACCGGCCGCCGGTACACCACGATCTGGCTCTTGCGCCCCTTCTCGCCCGGCGACACCCGGCCCAGCGGCACGCCGTCCTCGGTGTCGGCGCCGCCCGCCTCGTGCAGCGGCACCTCCTGGACGGCGAACTCCACCTCGATCAGCTGCGGCCAACGCCGCTCCAGCCGCTCGACCGACTCGCGCACGTAGTCGTCGAACAGTTCGGAGCGGGTGAGCGAGATCGGCACCTGGGGTGGCGCCAGGGGGCCGCGCAGCCCTCTGCCGTGCCGGTCGCGGTGCCGGGGGCGGCGCGTGGGCCCTGTCGATGACTGCGGTGCGGAGCTGTCCATATCACTGCCGAGAGTAGTCCTTGGGCGGTCGGAAGTGGACCACTCCGACGGGGAAACGCCCGGGGGATCGGCGCACTGACGAGCGTGCGGCGGGCGACACGGCACCGCCTCCGGGCAGGCGGTCTTCGCTCCCCGGCGGGGAGTGCGGTACCGTCCACCCTCGTGAGCTCTGTACGTCGTTGTTCGCGGACCGCGTGCGGCCGACCGGCCGTCGCGACGCTGACGTACGTCTACGCGGACTCCACCGCCGTACTGGGCCCGCTCGCCACCTACGCCGAGCCGCACTGCTACGACCTGTGCGCCGAGCACGCCGAGCGGCTCACCGCCCCGCGCGGCTGGGAGGTCGTCCGGCTCGCCGCCGAGGCCGGGCCGCTGCGCCGCAGCAGCGACGACCTGGAGGCCCTCGCCAACGCCGTGCGCGAGGCCGCCCGCCCGCCGACCCCCCGTCAGGGCCGCGCCGCCGAGGGCGAGTCCACCGAAGGCAGTCGCCGCGGCCACCTCCGGGTGCTGCGCTCTCCCGACAACTGACGCGTCACCCGGCACGGAGCGTTCGCCCGGCCCGGGTACGCTGCCCGTCTGACGTCACCGTGACCCGTCGACCGGACGGGCCGGTGGCCCGACGTATCGATCAGCACAGAACCAGGGTGGAGCCGCAGTGCGCGACCTCAAGCAGCTTGTGAAGGCGTACGACGTCCGAGGCGTCGTCCCGGACCAGTGGGACGAGAGCCTCTCCCGGGCCTTCGGAGCTGCCTTCGTGCAGGTCACCGGCGCGTCCGCGATCGTGGTCGGCCACGACATGCGCCCCTCCTCCCCGTCGCTCAGCCGGGCCTTCGCCGAGGGCGCCGCGGCCTACGGCGCCGACGTGGTCGAGATTGGCCTCTGCTCGACCGACCAGCTCTACTACGCCAGCGGCAAGCTCGACCTGCCCGGCGCGATGTTCACCGCCAGCCACAACCCGGCCCAGTACAACGGCATCAAGCTCTGCCGGGCCGGCGCCGCCCCGGTCGGCCAGGACACCGGCCTGGCCGAGATCCGCGAGCTGGTCGAGTCCTGGACCGCCGAGGACGACACCGTCACCGTCCCGGCCAAGGCCGTCAAGCCCGGCGCGCTCTCCGAGCAGGAGACCCTGCGCGGCTACGCCGACCACCTGCTGGGCCTGGTCGACCTCACCGCGATCCGCCCGCTCAAGGTCGCGGTGGACGCCGGCAACGGCATGGGCGGCCACACCGTGCCGACCGTCTTCGACGGCCTGCCGATCGAGCTCGTCCCGATGTACTTCGAGCTGGACGGCACCTTCCCCAACCACGAGGCCAACCCGCTCGACCCGAAGAACCTGGTCGACCTGCAGGCCAAGGTCCGCGAGGTCGGCGCCGACATCGGCCTGGCCTTCGACGGCGACGCCGACCGCTGCTTCGTCGTCGACGAGCGCGGCGAGCCGGTCTCCCCGTCCGCCATCACCGCCCTGGTCGCCGTCCGCGAGATCGCCCGCGCCAAGGCCGCCGGCGAGGCCGAGCCGACCGTCATCCACAACCTGATCACCTCCTGGACCGTCCCCGAGGTGGTCCGCGAGCTCGGCGCCACCCCGGTGCGCACCCGGGTCGGCCACTCCTTCATCAAGCAGGAGATGGCCGTCACCGACGCCGTCTTCGGCGGCGAGCACTCCGCGCACTACTACTTCCGCGACTTCTGGCGCGCCGACACCGGCATGCTGGCCGCACTGCACGTGCTGGCCGCGCTCGGCGGGCAGCAGGGCACGCTCTCCGCGCTGACCGCCGAGTACGACCGCTACGCCGCCTCCGGCGAGATCAACAGCACCGTCGCCGACCAGGCCGACCGCTCGGCCGCCGTCCGCGCCGCCTTCGCCGGCCTGGAGGGCACCACCGTGGACGAGCTGGACGGCCTCACCGTGGCCGGCCCGGACTGGTGGTTCAACCTGCGTGCCTCCAACACCGAGCCGCTGCTGCGCCTCAACGTCGAGGCCAAGGACCCGGCGAAGATGGCAGAGCTGCGCGACGGCGTGCTCGCCATCGTCCGCGCCTGACCGACGCCGCTGAGCGAAGCGCGCCTGGCAACAGGCCCCAGTGCCCCGGCCGGTAGGGTTGCCTATCGGCCGGGGCACCTCCGTGCCACCCCCGAACTTTGGAGAGCCCCATGAAGCTCGAATCCTTCCTGCTGGAGATCCTGGTCTGCCCGCAGTGCCGGGCCGCGCTCGCCGAGGGCGGCACCGAGGAGCAGCCCGAGCTGGTCTGCACCGGCGCGGACTGCGGCCTCGCGTACCCGGTCCGGGACGGCATTCCGGTCCTCCTGGTGGACGAGGCCCGCCGCCCGGCCTGATCCTGGGAAGCCCCCACCCGCGCCCGCCGCCCACAGGACAGCCGGAGGCCTGCCGCATGCTCGACGACACCCTGCTCGACGACCCGGCCGCCCTCCAGCGCGCCGACCACGACCGCGCCCTGCTGGCCCTGGCCGGCGCCGGCGCCCGGGTCCGCACCGCGGTGCGGCAGGCCGACGCGGCCGGCCTCGACCGACTGCGCCCGGACGGCCGCCCGCGCGCCGTCCTGGTCGCCGGGCACGGCAGCGCCCTGACGGCGGGCGAGATCCTGGCCGCGCTGGCCGGGTCCGCCAGCCTGGTCACCCCGCTGCCGCCGACCGAGGCCGCCGCCCCGCGCACCGACCGGACCGGCGCACCGCCCGCCTTCACCGCCGGACTCGGCTGGCAGCTGCCCGGCTGGGCCGGCCCGCTCGACCTGCTGGTGATCAGCTCCGCCGACGGCGGCGAGCAGGGTTTGATCAGCCTCGCCGAGCAGGCGTACGCGCGCGGCTGCTCCCTCGTCGTGACCGCTCCGGCGGGCAGCCCGCTGGCCGAGGCCGCGCTC
Organism: Kitasatospora sp. NPDC023118; assembly: GCF_055560875.1. NCBI lineage: Bacteria > Bacillati > Actinomycetota > Actinomycetes > Kitasatosporales > Streptomycetaceae > Kitasatospora > Kitasatospora sp. NPDC023118. Next base: position 8,647 of record NZ_JBVHHW010000045.1, on the reverse strand, counting down.
CAGGTGCGCGCGCTGCCGCTGCCGTACACGGCCTCGGTGCTGCCCGACGAGGGCCTGCCGGTCGTGCCGGCCGCCGAGCCGGACCTCCCGGCCGAGGACCCGGCCGCGCTCTGGTCCCACCTGACCCCGATGCTGGCGCTCGCCCAGAAGCTCGGCCTCACCCAGCTGCCGTACGACGCCCTGCCGAGCGTCGCCGACCTGCTGGACGCCGCCGCCGTGCGCTGCCGCCCGGACGCCGCCGCGTACACCAACCCGGCGAAGGGGCTGGCCGCCCGGCTGGCCGGGACCGTCCCGCTGCTGTGGGCCGAGGGCCCGATCGCCGGGGCGGCCGCCGCCCGGTTCGCCGGCCAGCTGGCCGACCGGGCCGGGCGTCCGGCGCTCGCCGGGCCGCTGCCCCAGGTGCTCACCGCCCACCGCGGCATGTTCACCGGCCAGTTGGGCGCGGGCGCGGATCCGGACGACTTCTTCCGCGACCGGGTCGAGGAGCCCGACCCGCTGCACCTGCAGGTCCTGCTGCTGCGGCACGTCCCCGGCACCGGTTCGCCGGAGGAGCCGGAGGGCCCGGCCGAGGTGCCGGAGGACGACGTGCGCCCGCGCAGCTTCGGCGTCAGCCGCGCGCACCGGCTGGCCGTCGCCCACGACGTCCGGCTGACCGAGTACGCGAGTACCCTGGCGGACCCGCTGCTCGCGCTGGCCGACCTGATCGCGCTGACCGACTTCGCCGCCGTCTACCTGGGGCTCGCCGCCGCGCAGTCCTGAGCCGGCTGCCGCTACTCTCGGCGCATGAGTGCAGAGGGCGGGACGAGGGCACTGGTCGCGGCGCTGTCCGCGAACCTGGCGATCGCGGTGGCCAAGTTCGCCGCCTTCGGCTTCACCGGCTCCTCCTCGATGCTGGCCGAGGGCGTGCACTCGGTGGCCGACTCCGGCAACCAGGTGCTGCTGCTGGTCGGCGGCAGGCGGGCGCGCCGGGCGGCGGACGAGGAGCACCCGTTCGGGTACGGCCGCGAGCGTTACGTGTACGGCTTCCTGGTGGCCATCGTGCTGTTCAGCGTCGGCGGCCTGTTCGCGATCTACGAGGGCTGGCACAAGGTCAGCCACCCGGAGGCGCTGGACTCCTGGGGCTGGGCGGTCGGCGTGCTGGTCTTCGCCATCGCGATGGAGGGCTGGTCCTTCCGCACCGCGATGCGCGAGTCCGCCAAGGCCAAGGGCCGTCAGGGCTGGGTGCAGTTCATCCGCACCGCCAAGGCGCCGGAGCTGCCGGTGGTGCTGCTGGAGGACACCGGCGCGCTGATCGGCCTGGTGCTCGCGCTGTTCGGCGTCTCGCTCACCGTGATCACCGGCAACGGCGTCTGGGACGGCGTCGGCACCCTGTGCATCGGCGCGCTGCTGGTGGTGATCGCCGTGGTGCTCGCCCTGGAGACCAAGTCGCTGCTGCTCGGCGAGTCCGCCGACAAGGAGTCGGTGCGGCGGATCCGCGCCGCGCTGGTGGACGGCGAGGCGGTCACCGGGGTGATCCACATGCGCACCCTGCACCTCGGCCCGGAGGAGCTGCTGATCGCCGCCAAGGTCTCCGTCAACGCGCAGGACAGCGCCGCCCGGGTGGCGCAGGCGATTGACGCGGCCGAGGAGCGGGTCCGCGCCGCCGTCCCGATCGCCCGGGCGATCTACCTGGAACCGGACGTCTACAGTGCTGAGAAGGCCGCCGCGGGCGAGGACCCGGCCGCCACTCCGGGCGGGCCCGGCCCCGGCGCGGCGCACTGACGGACCGTCCTGGCCCGGGCTGGTGCCCGGGTCGAGCGGCGGTCGGATCCGCGACCTAAATCGGTCATCGGCGGACGGCCGGTGGGGCCGCCGGTGTAGATTCGTCACCAGAGCCAGAACGTCGCTGCTGATGGCGGTCGATCGGCGGTCCGTGCCCGTAGGGTGTGCGCCGGTCGAGGGAGAGAGGTCCTCCGACGGTTTGTGCTGCGCAGCAGGGAGTCGACCCGCCACCACGGGAGCCGACAGCCCCGGCGTAGCCGTGCGTCCGTACGGCCCGCCATGCGCGACACATCCGGACCATGGCCGTGCCCCACCCCATCAGCGAGGAGCAGACGCATGTCGACCGACATCACCGGTGACTTCAAGGTCGCCGACCTTTCCCTGGCGCCGTTCGGCCGCAAGGAGATCCAGCTGGCCGAGCACGAGATGCCCGGCCTGATGGCGATCCGCGCCGAGTACGCCGAGTCGCAGCCGCTGGCCGGCGCCCGGATCACCGGCTCGCTGCACATGACCATCCAGACCGCCGTGCTGATCGAGACCCTGACGGCGCTCGGTGCCGAGGTCCGCTGGTGCTCCTGCAACATCTTCTCCACCCAGGACCACGCGGCCGCCGCCATCGCCGTCGGCCCGGAGGGCACCCCGGAGAACCCGCAGGGCGTGCCGGTCTTCGCCTGGAAGGGCGAGACCCTGGAGGAGTACTGGTGGTGCACCGAGCAGGCGCTGACCTGGCCTGACGGCCAGACCCCGAACATGATCCTGGACGACGGCGGCGACGCCACCCTGCTGATCCACAAGGGTGTCGAGTTCGAGAAGGCCGGCGCCGCTCCGGACCCGTCCACCGCGGACAACGACGAGTTCCGGATCATCCTGGAGCTGCTCAACCGCACTCTCAAGGACACCCCGAACAAGTGGACCGAGGTCGCCGCCACCATCAAGGGCGTGACCGAGGAGACCACCACCGGTGTCCACCGCCTGTACGAGATGCACCGTGACGGCAAGCTGCTGTTCCCGGCGATCAACGTCAACGACTCGGTCACCAAGTCGAAGTTCGACAACAAGTACGGCTGCCGCCACTCGCTCATCGACGGCATCAACCGCGCCACCGACGTCCTGATCGGCGGAAAGGTCGCGGTCGTCTGCGGCTACGGCGACGTCGGCAAGGGCTGCGCCGAGTCGCTGCGCGGCCAGGGCGCCCGCGTCATCGTCACCGAGATCGACCCGATCTGCGCGCTCCAGGCGGCGATGGACGGCTACCAGGTCGCCACCCTGGACGACGTCGTCGAGACGGCCGACATCTTCATCACCACCACCGGCAACAAGGACATCATCCTGGCCTCCCACATGGAGCGGATGAAGCACCAGGCCATCGTCGGCAACATCGGCCACTTCGACAACGAGATCGACATGGCCGGCCTGGCGCAGCTGCCGGGTGTCGTGAAGACCGAGGTCAAGCCGCAGGTCCACGAGTGGCGCAAGGCCGACGGCCGCACCGTCATCGTCCTCTCCGAGGGCCGCCTGCTGAACCTGGGCAACGCGACCGGCCACCCGTCCTTCGTGATGTCCAACTCCTTCGCGAACCAGACGATCGCCCAGATCGAGCTGTTCACGAAGACCGAGCAGTACCCGATCGGCGTCTACGTGCTGCCGAAGCACCTGGACGAGAAGGTCGCCCGCCTGCACCTGGACGCGCTGGGCGTGAAGCTGACGACCCTGACCCAGGACCAGGCCGACTACATCGGCGTCCCGGTCGAGGGCCCGTACAAGTCGGAGCAGTACCGCTACTGATGCGGTGAGCCGCCGCTGGCGCGGTGACGGACGAACGCCGGTGGCCGGCACCCCCCGTGGGTGCCGGCCACCGACGCGTGTCGTCCGGCTGTTCAACGGACGAACACGTCGGTGGTCCAGTCGCGCTCGTTCACACCGATCGGCTCGGTGCGCGCGAGCAGCCCGGACAGCCCGCCGATCTGCTCCAGGGCCGGCGGCGTGCCTCCGAAGGCGTTGGCGCAGATCCACACCCCGTTCCGGGACTCGCAGGTCGGGGCCGGGGTGGGGTGCCCGGTCGGCATCGTGCCGGGCTCGTCCGTGTCCGGCCGCAGTTCGAGGGTGACGGTCTTCCCCTGGACCTTGAAGTTCAGGTAGAGGTTCCAGGCCCCCCGGCCGCCCGGGTCCGGGCGGGAGAGCTGCACCACGTCGGGCGTTCCGAACTCCTCGGGCAGGCTGGTGAACTGGACCGGCAGCGGGACGTCCCGATGTCCGTACTTGACGCCGTTGGCCACCTTGAGCAGCACGTCACGACTGGTCTGCTCCGGGGTGCCGTTGCTCGCGATGAGTTCCGCCCAGCGGCCCGAGGGGGTCAGCCAGCGCAGCGACCACGTCGCCGACCCACTCGACAGGGTCGTCCAGTAGGCCGTTCGCCCGTTGATCGGCGGGGCGTCCTCGCGCACCAGGTGCGTGCCGTGCGGGAACGCCTGGTTCTCCATCGGTGGCTCGACTCCGGCCGGGTAGAGGTGGAGGTTCAGGCGAGGGATGTTCCGACCGGTGTCCTTGTCCGCGTAGTAGCCGGCGTCCGGGTTCGATCCCTCGCGGGTGATCCGGCCCGGCTGGTCCACCCAGTCGGGCAGCCAGCCGTAGGAGATCTCGGTGCTGAGCGGGTCCGCGGCGGCTCCGGTGGCGGTCGACGTCGGAGTCGGGGTCGGCGTCGCCGGCGCGGCGACCGCCGGGAGGGTCTGCGCCGCCGGTGCCGTGGTGCCGGGCTTCATCAGCATCGTGGCCGTGAGGGCGGCGGCCGCCACGACGGCCACCGCGCCGGCCGTGGCCCGGTACCGGCGGTGCAGGCGGGCCCGTCCGCGGGTGATGGACGCGGTGATGTCGAAGGCCGCGGGCGGGGCCGGCTCGTCGGCCAGGGCCGACAGGGCGGCGGTCAGCTCATAGTGATCGGTGGCGGTCATGACGTCCTCTCTGCGAGGGCCGGGACGAGAACGAGACTGCGGCGGAGGGTGTCCAGGGCGCGCGCGCTCTGGCTCTTCACGTTGCCGGAGGAGCAGTTCAGTGCCTCGGCCGCCTGATCGATCGACAGATCGCAGTAGTACCGGAGCACGACCGTCGCGCGCTGGCGCGGCGGGAGCGCCGCCAGGGCCTTTCGCAGGTCGAGCGAGACGTCCAGGTCGATGCTCGCGGCCGCGATGTCCGGCTCGGTGCCGGTCCGTACCGTCCGGCGCCACCAGGAGGTGCGCTGCTCGGCGAGGAACGTGTTCACCAGTGTCCGGCGGGCGTAGCCGTCCACGTTCTTCGCGCGGCTTGCCTTCGCCCAGTGCACGTACAGCTTGGTGATGGTCTCCTGCACCAGGTCGTCGGCCCGGTGCCAGTCCCCGCACAGCAGATAGGCGACCTTCCGCAGCCAGCCGCTCCGGGAGGCCACGTACTCCGTGAACTCCGCGTCGCGTGTCTGCTTCGCCATCCGCACCCCCTCTCGTCGTGGCGGCGGCGCCTCTCCCGCGCCGTCCACCTCCCTAATGCGGGCACCCGCCCCGAACGTTGCATGCGACCTGCCAACGGCGTCCGCGTAGGCTTCCGGCATGCCCAACGGCCGGTACTCGCTCCACGACACCCACGACCACCTGCTGCTCGGGGAGGAGCGCTTCAGCTGCGCGCCCGGGGCGGCCGGGTGGCGGTACGTCTCCAAGACCTACGCGCCGGACGGCCGGGTGATCGGCAGCGTCGACCTGACGCTGGACTCGCGCGCCCGGCCGCTGCGGATGGAGCTGCGGGCCGGCGGCTGGCAGGTGCGCGGCGGTGCGGTGGACGGGGTGGCCTGGGTCCGTACCGACGCGGCGGACCCGGGTGGCGCGTCGGCGGTGGAGGGGCACGACCGGGCACACGGCTTCACCGGGCGCTCGCCGGGCTTCCTGGTCGCCACCGCCCGGATGCTGCGGCTGCGGGAGGGGGCGAGCGCGCGGGTGCGGCTGGTGGCGTTCACCGAGCCGGTGCTGGCGCCGCGGACCTTCGACCAGGGGTGGCTGCTGGAGGGCGTCGACACCCATGAGACGGACTCCGGGCCGCTGCTCGTCGAGCGGTACCAGGTGGCTGACCTGGAGACGGGGGAGCAGCAGGTCGTGCACCTGGCGGGGGACGTGGTGCTGGCGGCGGAGGGGATCGAGCTGGAGGAGCTGGCGTCGCCGCCGAACGCCTGGCCGGTGGGGGAGTAGCCGGTGGGGGAGTAGGGCGCGACCGGGCTCAGGCGGGCGGGGCGAAGCCGGTGTCGGGGGCGGGCTTGTCGAAGGACGGGACCGCGGGGGGCAGGGGTGCTGCCGGGGCCGGCGCGGGGGAGGTCGGCGCCGGGGCGGGCGCGGGCGTTCCGAGGACGCGGTGGGGCCGTCCGTCGACCGGTGCCACCGGTGCCATCGGGGCCGTCGGAGCCACCGGGGTGGCCGGGTGCGGGGCGGTCACCTGCGCGGCTGCGTATGCCGCGAACTGCTGCTGGGCGCGCAGCCACTCCCGGCGCTGGCGCTCGGTGAGCACCGCGCCCAGGTAAGCGGCCGGGTGCAGCCCCGGCGGTACCGGGTGGCCAGTCCGGGCGGACAGGTCCCCGGCCAGCCCGACGGCCATCCGGAGCGCGACGGACGGATCCAACTGGCCTATCCGACCGAGCAGTTGGCGGACTGCGAGCCAGAGCGGCTCGGGCACCGCGGACAGGTCCATCGCGACCAGCTCGCGGCCCATGTCGTGGAGCAGCTGCGGGTGCACCGGGGGCAGCGGGTTGGTCGGCCCGCCCGCACCCGGGGTGCGCTCGCGGACGACCACCGTCCCGGCGAAGATGTCGCCGAGCCGCTTGCCGTCCGAGTTCACCGCCGAGGTGATCACGGCGGCGGCGCCGGTGGTCACGATCAGTTCGATGAAGCCGACCAGCCCGCGCACCAGCGAGTGCCGGAACCGGACCGGGCCGCCGTCGGTGCGCACCACCCGCAGGCCGAGCGCGGCCTTGCCGAGCGAGCGCCCGCGGGTGAGGGTCTCGATCATCACCGGCAGACCGACCAGGAAGAACACCATCAGGCCGAGCAGCGCGGCCGCCGCGGCGGCGCCGTCGAGGTCGATCAGGGTGACGCTCAGTACCAGAGAGACGATGAACAGGGCGGCGAACTCGACGAGCAGGTCGAGCACGATCGCCAGCGCCCTGCTCGGAAGCTTCGCCGTCTGCAGGTCGAGGACGACCGCCTCACCCGTCACCAGGTCGCTCAAGACACCTGTCCGTTCACGCTCATGCGGGGAAAGGGGAGTTCGAATGGATCGGCCCCCACGACCCGCTCTCCGCAGTCCGATCCGCAGCCGCCAACATACGGCGCCCGGTGGGCGCACGGGAAGTGAGATCCCGACGGCCGTGGCGGCGACGGCTCCTGGCATGCTGGGCCGCACGTGTCCGTACGTACCTGCCCGACCGCGTACGCGCGCCACGCGCCCACCGCCGACCATGGAGCCGCCGAATGGACCTGGACGTCTTCGTCGCCACCCACCAGGGGGAGTGGGCCCGGCTGGACGCCCTCGCCCGTCGGCGCCGGCTCAGCGGCGAGGAGGCCGACGAGTTGGTGGGGCTGTACCAGCGCGTCACCGGCCACCTGGCCAAGGTCCAGGCCGCAGCGCCGGACCCGGCCGTGGTCAGCCGGTTGACCGGTCTGGTCTCGCGGGCACGCAGCGCGGTGACCGGCGCCCGGACCAACGGTTGGCGGGACGTCGCGCGCTACTACACGGTGAGCTTCCCGGCCGCGCTGTACCGCGCCCGCCGCTGGTGGGTGCCGGTGGCGGTCGTGTCGATGATCGCCACCGTGCTGCTCGCCTGGTGGATGGCGACCCACCCGGAGGTCCGCAACAGCCTCATCGCCCCAGACGAGCTGCGGGAGCTGACTCGCCCCGGCGGCCAGTACGAGGCGTACTACTCGGACCGGCCGGCCAGTTCCTTCGCGGCGCAGGTCTGGACGAACAACGCCTGGATCGCCGTGCAGTGCCTGCTGTACGGAGTCGCGCTGGGCATCCCGGTCCTGTGGGTGATGTGGAGCAACGTGGTCAACCTCGGCATCGGGGTCGGACTGATGGCCTCCGCCGGCAGGCTCGACATCTTCCTCGGTCTGCTCATTCCGCACGGCCTGCTGGAGCTGACCGCGGTCTTCGTGGCCGGCGGCTTCGGCCTGCGTCTCGGCTGGACCGTCATCGACCCCGGCCCGCGCACCCGTACCGTGGCGCTGGCGGAACAGGGTCGCTCGATCATCGGGATGTCGATGGGTCTGGCGACCGTACTGGCGGTTTCCGGCGTCCTCGAAGCCTTCGTGACCCCGTCCGGTCTGCCCACGTGGGCGCGCATCTCCATCGGCGCGCTGGCCGAGGTGGCCTTCCTTCTGTACGCCCTGGTGCTGGGCCGAAGGGCTGCCGAGGGCGGAGAGTCCGGTGATGTGGATGCGGCCGATCGGGCGGACCTGCAGCCTGTCGCGGCCTGAGCTGGCGTGATCAACAGGCCGCTGACCTGCTACTCTTCTCGCATCCCGGCCAAACCATTGACGTGGCGAGGGTGGGCTAGTAGGTTTGAACGGTTGGGACTGACTGGACAACGGTCAGGACCGGGCGTTAGTGTCTACGACACCGCCGAAATCGAGGCGAGCGCGTTTCACGAAATGCGCGCCCTCCGACGAAGCAAATCCTGCGGACTGAGCACACTGAAAGCTTTGATAAGCTTCGGCGCGAAGCTCGAAGGAAATCCCGCCAGCGGGAATTCAGAGAAAACGAAGCCGGTAAGAACGGCCGAGAAGATCTGATAAGCTGGAAACACGAAAGAACGAAGCGCCCGGAGGGCCCGCTGGAAGGCGGTCCGAAGGAAGCGTCCGTTCCTTGAGAACTCAACAGC
>NZ_JBVHHW010000044.1:0-48510 GCF_055560875.1 Kitasatospora sp. NPDC023118 | reverse complement strand
AAAGGGTGCAAAACGGACACTACTATTCGTCCTCGTGCACCACATCCACGTGTGAGCGCACTCACTGCACAGGCCCCGGCGACATCACCGACCGACCCACCGCCACCACGCTGAGTCAACACCAGGCGGCCGCCACTGAGACCGCCACCACACCCCGCCGAACCGTGGCGGTCATCGCCGGCCCCACCTCCTGCACGCGGCCTGTCCTGGGAGCGGCCGGGAGACGAGGTGCAAGCGCTGGAACGCCGCCGGTGAACTGCCCCTGGACACCAGGACCCGCCGAACGGCACCGTCTGCCTCCCCCACGGCCCGGCGGACACCGCCCACCGCACCCACCGGATCCGCCTACGCCACTGCCCTGACCGCCAGCGCCTGCGCCTGCGCGCCACCCTCACCGCCTACACCGCGCCCGCCACCGGGCGCCGGGCGCCGGCCATGGCTGAAATGGCGAGGCCGGCCCGTTCTGCATAGGCTCGACCGCGGGCCCTCCGGGTCTTCCTGCGGCAGTGTTCGACCGCGGCGGCCGGCGTCCGATTCTGCCGCGCGAGGTTGCGCCGCTCCCGGTGCCGTCATGGACGCGATCGGCGCCGCGCCCTGGGCTGGTCGAGTTCGGTGGGCGGTCCGTCGCGCGGTGATCGTCGCAAGGGAGATCGATTCCCGTGGATCTCAACACCATCACCGAAGTCGTCCGCCGTCCGCCGGATCGACCGGGCGCGCACTGGCGCGAGGGCGACGCCTGGCTCGCCGGGGGAACGTGGCTGTTCTCCACGGAGCAACCGGGCCTGCGTCGCCTGATCGACCTGACGGCGTTGCGTTGGGATGCCCTCGTGCCGAGCGACACGGGCCTCGAGATCGGCGCCACGTGCACCATCCGTGACCTGTATGCCTTCGTGCCGCCGGACGACTGGATCGCGGGCACCCTTCTCGCGACGAGCTGCGACGCGTTCCTGGCCTCGTTCAAGGTGTGGAACTCGGCGACCGTCGGTGGCAACATCTGCCTGTCCCTGCCGGCCGGCCCGATGATCACGCTGACGGTCGCCCTGGAGGCGACGTACGAACTGTGCGCCCCGGACGGGTCCGCGCGCGTCGTCGACGCCCTCGACTTCGTGACCGGCGACAACCAGAACGTTCTGACTCCCGGGGAAGTCCTGCGGCGCATCACCATTCCGGCGCGCGCGCTGAGGAAACGCGCCACGCACCGCCGCTTCACGCTGACCCGCCTCGGCCGTTCGACGGTCTTCCTCATCGGTACTCAGACGCCCGGTACGAACGACCTGCTGCTCACCGTCACGGCCGGCACCACACGGCCGGTGCGCCTCGCCTTCGACGCCGTGCCCGATGCCCGAACTCTGCGGCAGAGCATCGACGCCGTCCCCGCCGACGTCTGGTTCGCGGATCCCAACGGGACCCCCGACCACCGCCGTCACCTGACACAGCACTTCGCCGAAGAGATTCGTCGCGAACTCATGGCTGGGAGCCCGGCGTGACCTACATCGTGAACGGCAGACGTTTCGACGAGGAACCGGAGCCCGGCCAGTGCCTGCGGACCTTCCTTCGCTCACTCGGCCACTACGGCGTCAAAAAGGGCTGCGACGCCGGCGACTGCGGTGCGTGCACGGTGTGGTTGGACGGCAGTCCGATCCACAGCTGCATCACCCCCGCGTTCCGCGCGGACGGTCGTGAGGTGACGACGATCGAAGGCCTCGGATCACCCGGCGATCTGCATCCCGTGCAGCGGCAGTTCCGCGACGCCCCGGGATTCCAGTGCGGCTTCTGCACCGCAGGGATGATCATGACGTCGGCGACGTTCACCGAGGCCCAGAAGGAGGACCTGCCACGGGCGTTGAAGGGCAATCTCTGCCGCTGCACCGGCTACCGGGGGATCGAGGATGCCGTGAAGGGCGTCGTCGGTGTCGAGACGGCCGCCCCGGGAAAGGCCGTGGGGACGAGCGTCGCTACCCCGGCGGCCGACGACGTGGTCACCGGCCGCGCCGAGTTCACGATGGACACCCGCATCGACGGCATGCTGCACCTCAAGGTGCTGCACTCGCCGCACGCACACGCCCGGGTCGTCTCGATCGACAAGACCGCCGCACTCGCGGTTCCCGGCGTGCATCGCGTCTACACCTGGGAGGACGTGCCGCGCAGGCGTTTCACCACGGCGATCCACACCGACCATCTCGTCGATCCGGACGACACCTTCATCCTCGACGACACGGTCCGCTTCGTCGGCCAGCGGGTCGTCGCGGTCCTGGCCGACACCGTCGGGGCGGCGGAGGAGGGCTGCAGGCGGGTCGCCGTCGAGTACGAGGTGCTGCCGGCGGTCTTCGACCCCGAGGAGGCGATGGCCGAGGGAGCGCCGCAGCTGCACGGCTCGCACGACCCCTTCGTCCGCGACCCCGTGCGCAACATCCTGCTGGAGCTCCATGCGCACATCGGCGATGTCGACGCGGGGTTCGCCGAGGCCGACGTGATCCACGAAGGCACGTACTCCTCGCCGCGCGTGCAGCAGGCGCATCTCGAAACCCACGGCTCGATCGCCTGGATGGAGGACGGCCGCCTGAACGTCCGTACCAGTTCGCAGTCGCCGTCGATCGCCAAGGTCAAACTCGCCTACCTGTTCGCGCTGCGCCCGGACCAGCTCCGCGTGTTCTGCAAGCGCGTGGGCGGCGCCTTCGGCGGCAAACAGGAGGTGTTCTCGGAGGATCTGGCCGCGCTCGCCACCCTGGACACCGGGCGGCCCGTCTGCTTCGAGTACACCCGCGAGGAGGAGTTCACCACGGCCTCGCCCCGGCATCCGATGACGCTGACGGTCCGGCTTGGCGCGAAGGCGGACGGAACGCTGACGGCGTTCCAGGTCCGCAACGTGTCGAACACGGGCGCCTACGGCAACCACGGCGGCGAGACGCTGTACGCGGGTGGCGCGGCCGGCATGATCTACCGCTGTCCCAACAAGAAGTACGACGCCTTCGCCGTCTACACGAACACCGTTCCGAGCGGGGCGCTGCGCGGTTACGGGATGACGCAGCCGGCGTTCGCCGTGGAGTCGGCGATGGACGAACTGGCACGCGCCCTGCACCTCGATCCGCTCGAACTGCGGCGCCGCAACATCGTGCGGCCGGGTGATCCGCTCCTCGCCCTGCACGACGGCCCCGACGACCTGCTGTTCACCGAGGACGGACTCGCGAAGTGCATCGACCTCGTGGACGACGCGCTGGCCCGCACGGCCGATCAGCCGCCCCCCGGCCCCGGGTGGCTCGTCGGGGTCGGCGTGGCGAGTTCCCTGCACGAGACCGCGCCCCCGACCGAGCACACCTCGGAGGCCTGGGTCACGCTCGGCGACGACCTCAGGTACGAGGTGGCCGTGGGAACGGTCGAGTTCGGCCAGGGCACCCCCACCGCCCATGTCCAGATCGCGGCCAACCAGCTGGGCACGACCCCGTCGCGGATCCGCCTGGTGCGGTCCGACACCGACCGCACGGGATTCGACACCGGCGCCTTCGCGAGTGCGGGCCTTTTCGTGGCGGGCAACGCGGTGCTTCGAGCGGCTAACGCCGTGCGCGACCGGGTCCTGGAATTCGCCGCCGCTCACACGGGCGTCCATGTCGTGATGTGCTCGATGGACGACGACGGCGTCGTGTGCGGCGACCGGCGGGTGTCGTTGGCCGAGCTCGTCGCCCTGGCCCGCGCGCGCGGAATCCGGTTCACCGCCGCCCGCAAGGCCTACGGCTCCCCCCGAAGCGTCGCCTCCAACACGCAGGGCTTCCGCATCGCCGTCCACCGGGTGACGGGCGAGATCCGCATCCTCTACAGCGTCCAGGCGACCGACGCCGCCACGGTCATCAACCCCGCGCAGGTCCGGGGACAGGTGGAGGGCGGTGTCGCCCAGGGGATCGGCTTCACACTGACCGAGAACTACCTCGTCGACGCCAATGGCGTCATGGTCAACCCGAACTTCCGCAACTACCGCATCCCCGCCTACGCCGATGTCCCCCGTACCGACGTGCTCCTGGTGGAGTCGTCGGATTCCTTCGGGCCCCTGCGGTCGAAGGGGATCGCGGAGTGCTGCATCAATCCGGTGGCCCCCGCGTTGGCGAATGCGCTCCACGACGCCACGGGTGTCCGCTACCGCGCGCTGCCCCTGACCCCGGAACGGATTTACGGTCGGCTCAACGAGAGCCGGCCGGTGCCAGCGGCCTGAGCCATGAACACGGACAGGCAGCTGAACAGCGGCCGGCACGAGGACGCCGCGGCGACGGCGATCATCGGCCAGAAGGTCCTGCCCGGACTGGAGCGGGAGTACGAGACGTGGCAGGAGGACGTCAACGCCGCTGCCGCCGGCTACGCCGGGTTCCTCAGCGCCGAGATCTCCCCGCCGACGCCCCGGCAACCCGACTGGGTCGTCGTCTACCGATTCGACTCGATCGCCCACATGCAGGTGTGGATCAACAGCGCGACCCGGCAGCGTTTTCTCGATGCCGGCAGCAAGTACTTCGACGGCCCCGCGACCCAGCAGGTCGTCACCGGCGGCACTCGAACAGCGGATCCACTGGTGACCGTGGTGGTCACCCATCGAGTCCACCCGCGCCGCGTCGACGACTTCCTCGCCTGGCAGGACCGCATGAGCCAGGAGGAGAGCACGTTCGAAGGCTTCCGCGGAACCGAGCTCTTCCGCCCGATCGAGGGTCTTCAGGACGAGTGGACCACGCTGTACCGGTTCGACACCGCCGAGCACCTCGACGCCTGGCTGACGTCGGCCAAGCGGCGGGAACTCCTCGCCGAGGGCGAGGAGTTCAGCTCCTTCGAACTGCGCACGATCGACAACTCGTTCGGCAGCTGGTTCGCCTTCGAAGGCGACCGCCGGCAAGCGCCGCCACCCTCGGAAACCAAAACCGCCGTGGCGGTCTGGGTCGGCCTGTACCCGACCGTGGTGCTGCTGACGCTCGTCCTGTCGCCGCTGAAATTGCCGCTCTGGCTCGGGCTGCTGGTGGGCAACCTGCTGTCGAGCTTCATCATGAGCTTCTTCACGATGCCCTACTACGTGAACCCGCTGCTCAGGCGGTGGCTGCGGCCGTCACCGGACGAACCCGCGGCGAGGACCAACCTCGTCGGTCCCGGCATCGTCGCTGCGGTGACCGCGTTCTGGGCCGTCGTCTTCTACCTCGTGACGACCCGGTTCTGGTCGCTGCCCTGACCTGGTGCTCCACGCGTGGCTCGTGACCGCGCGTGGTGTTCTCCCGGGAAGAACCAGCCGGGCGGTCACGCCGTGCCCGGCGCACCGTCCGGACGGGGGCAGGACCGTTCCTGAACAATGTCCAGGAGTGAACCTTGAGTCCGGCGGTGACCACCCGCGGCCGGGGTGCGCGGGTGGGTGCGGGCAGCAGGTGGGCGGTGAGGGCGAAGGAGAGCGGGTGTGTTGTCGCTCCGCCCGGTCTGGATGCGGGTATCGCTTGCGGCGCGGACTCGTCAGTCGCGGGCACGGAGGCTGGCTTCCTCGAGGTCGAGTTCGCGCTGGATCCGGCGCCGGGTGGCGTTGCTGATCATGTTTGCTTCGTAGAGGCGCTGGAGCTCGGTCGCCTCGATGTCGATGAGTGTCCGGCGTATCTCGCGGTAGGCGTCGGCGGGACGGGCGTCCGGGTCGCTGTAGTGGGCGTCTTCCGCTTGGTGGATGCGCGCTTCCAGATCGCGGCGAGCCTGTTTCACGGCGGCCTCAGCGGCGGCGCCCAGTTCGGCGAGCTCATCCAGATCGCCGAGCTGTTTGAGCTCGTCGAGAGCGGTGTGGGCGATGTGTCGGCGGGTCCGGGCCTCCTCGCGGGCGGTGTGCTCCGGTTCCAGAGCGATGCCCGAGCGGCGCACGACGGGAGCGAGGGTGAAGCCCTGGAACACAACGGTGAGCGCGACGGTCCCGGTGGTGAGCGTGAGGATGAGCGCCCGGTGCGGCAGCGGCGCCCCCGTGTGGGTGACCAGGGGGATGGAGAGCGCGGCGGCCAGCGGCATGACGCCTCGGGTGCCCGCCCAGGACAGGACGGCCGGAACGCGCCAGGAGAGGCGACTGTCGCCCTCCTTGTGCCGGTAGTGGATCAGGGCGGACAGCGGGAAGATCCACAGCAGGCGGATCGCCAGCACGGTGAAAGCGATCACCGGCACCCACAGCGGCCAGCCGTGCTCGTCGTGCGCGAGGTGACGGACCGCGGAGGGGAGCTCGAGACCGATGAGGGCGAAGACGACGCTCTCCAGCAGGAAGGTCACGGTGTCGTAGACGGCGTGGACCTGGAGACGGACGGGGGCGTTGCCGAGCTTGTGGCCGGTGCTGCCCAGGACCACCCCGGACACGATGACGGCGGTCACGCCGGAGGCGTGCGAGTCCTCCGCGATGACGTACGAGGCGTACGGAGTGACCAGTGCGATGACGGTCTCCAGCACGGGGTCCTCGGTCCGTCTGCGGATGAGGGTCACCACCGCGGCGACCGCCGCGCCGATGAGGGCTCCTCCGCCCGCGAGGATCAGGAACTGCTCGACCGTCGCGGACACGGTGATGGCGCTGCCGGAAACCGCGGTCGCCACGGCGACCTTGTACAGAACCAGCGACGTGGCGTCGTTGAACAGACTTTCCGCCTGCACCATGGCCTGCACCCGTGGTGGGAGGGACAGGCGCCGGCCGAGTGCGGTAACGGCCACGGGGTCGGTGCTGGCCAGGACAGCGCCAAGGATGAACGCGGTCGCGATGGTGAGCGGGGTGATCGCTCGGGCGACGTACCCGACGGCGACGGCCGAGGCCAGGACCAGACCGAAGACCAGGCCGGTCACCGGCCGCCACACGCTGCGCAGGTCGCGCACGGAGATTTCCCCGGCCGAGGCGTAGAGCAGTGGCGGCAGCACCAGCACGCTGATCACGTGAGGCGGCAGGCGGACCTCGGGAACCCAGGGTATGAGCCCGACGACCAGACCGGCGATGACGAGGAGCGAGGGAGCGGGCAGGCGCCAGCGCCGGGCACCGGTGGCCACGGCCGTGGCCAGGACCACGAGCAGCAGGATGACGGTCAGGCCAGTCATGCAGCGTCCCCGGTGGGTTACGGCTTGTTACCCCCCTCTGACCAGGTGCTCTATCAACGTAACCGGATCACCGACACCAGCGCACCGCCAACGGCGGCCCCGGCGGCAAGGACCGGCCCCCTGGGCGGCGCACGGTGAAAAACGGCTGCTCTCCCCGCGAGGAGGCACGCCATGTCGACTTTCGTCGGGCCCTGGTCACCGTCATCGCCGCGCCCTTCCTGGCCGCCGCCATGGCGTCGCAGGCCACCGCCGCGCCGCCCGCCCCAGGGCGGTGACAACCGAGGACGGGCCGGCCGTCCACCGGGCCCCGATGCGTCCGTGGTCGTCCTGGAGTACGCACTCCCGCCGGCCTCGCCGGCCGTGCTCAGGGGGCGGCGAACAGCCCGGGGAAGGCCGGGGCCAGCCACGGCCGGCGGCCCCAGGCGAGCACCTTGCCCCGGGCGAGGGCGCCGATGGCGGTGCAGCGGCCCAGCGCGATGAGGAGGAACGCCACCGGCTCGGTGAGGATCGTGCAGTCCGGGCGCCGCGGCGGCTCCTGGCTCACCACGGCGACGCCGTCCGTGAAGGTCACCGCGAAGGCTCCCAGGCCGCGCACCCGCAACTGGTAGCAGGCGCTGTGGCCGGCCGCGGCGCGGGCGTCCGTCACCCGTGGCATGGCCGCCCGCAGGAACGGCATCGTCAGCCCGACGCGGTACCGGTCGATCGGGTGCGGCCGCCCCAGGGCGACGGCGATGTCGTAGAGGTGGCCCAGCATGTGGGTCAGCAGGTAGGCGCCGAGGGTGTCCAGGTCCATCGGGCCGAGTGGGGTCAGCACCGGCTCGGTCCCGGCACGCGGACCGGCCGCCGCCGTGAACTTCCTTGCCTGCCGGGCGATCTCCTCGGCGAGCACGGCCGGGTCCCGCTCCGGCCGCGCGGCCAGCGAGGCCGCGTTCGCCGCGGCCAGCGAGCCCGCAGTGCCGTCCCCGTACGGCCGTTCCTCGCCGGCGGCCAGCGCGGCCATCAGCTCGTTGGCCATCGCCAAGTGGGCGGCGGCCTCGGCGACCGTCCACTCGGCGCCGGGTACCGGGGTGTCGCCGCGGCAGCCGGCGAGCAGCGCGACCGCCTCGTCACCGACCGCGGTGACCGCCTCGAAGAGTGCGCCGCGCGCGGCACCGGGGCCGTGCTCAGGGAGCGGGAGAGTCATGACGTCGAACACTGACCGACTCGCGCACCGCTGTCCAGACCCGTGACGCGGTCAGGACCGGCTTCCCCCTCCGGGTCGGTGCGGACAGCGGCGACGAAGGCCCGCCAGGTGGGGCGAGCGCGCCCGTCGGGCTCGTCCGACCGGTCAGGGGGCGCCCGCCAGGACCTCCACCTGGCCCGTGTCGAGCGAGTAGTAGGCGCCGACCACGGCGAGGGCGCCCTTTGCCACGAGTGGGGCCAGGTCCTGGTTGGCGCGCAGGTCGGCCGCGGTCAGCGTGACCTGGGCACGGGCCATGGTCTCGACCGGGTCGGCGCCACCCTCCCGGACCGCCTGGTCGTACGCCGGCTGCAGGGCCTTGACGATGGCCTGCAGGTTGCCGGGCAACGGTTTGCCGTCACGGATGGACTCGTACGCCGCCTTGACGGCGCCGCAGCGCTGGTGCCCGAGGACCACGATGAGCGGGGTGCCACTCGTCATGGGCCCGTACTCGACGGAACCGGTGACCACCGGGCCGACCGCCTCCCCGCCCGTGCGCATCACGTACAGGTCGCCCAGGCCGGTGTCGAAGAGGAGCTCGGGCG
Organism: Kitasatospora sp. NPDC023118; assembly: GCF_055560875.1. NCBI lineage: Bacteria > Bacillati > Actinomycetota > Actinomycetes > Kitasatosporales > Streptomycetaceae > Kitasatospora > Kitasatospora sp. NPDC023118. Next base: position 39,693 of record NZ_JBVHHW010000044.1, on the reverse strand, counting down.
GCACTCGCGAGTCGATACACGAGAGGATCGACCCGAAGGGCTCCTGTTCCTGGGCCACGAGCTGACGCCGGTTCGGATCCCGGTTGGGGTGTTGAAGGTCTCCGCTCACCCAGCGCTTGTTGCCATCCATCAGCCTGGTGAACGCCGCGGCCGGCGTGGTGGGCCGTGCCTCCGGCGAAGCGCTGGTCGCGGGCGAGGCCGCCCTGGTCGTCGTGCACCCCGCGAGCGCGACCGCGGCGCCCACCAGCCCGCCGGCCAGCAGCGCCCTACGACTCGGGTGTCCGGCTCCGTCCATCGGTTGTTCCCCTCGATGCCACTCGGACACGTCCCTGTGTCTCGACCAGGCCGAATTGTTCAGCGTGGCGTGGGCGTCCCGGCGACAGGCGCGGGCGGGCGCGGGCCACATTGCCGCGAACGGCCCACAGAACGCGCCCGGACGGCGGTGAACCCCCCACCGGAGCGCCGGCCAGCACTGCTACGCCCTGGACGCGCTCACCGGCAAACCGCGCTGGAGCCATCACGCGCAGGACCGGGTGATCCATACCCCCGCCGTCGCGGGCGACACCGTCTACCCGGTCGGCGAGGACGGCCTGCTGCGCGCGGTCGGCACCGCCGACGGCGTCGAGCGCTGGAACACCCGCGTCGGCGCCTCGGCCGAGCCCACCGTCGCCGACGGTGTGGTCTACACCGCGACCATGTCGCAGTTCGCGCTGCGCCATACCCTCCCCAGCACGCTGGTCGCGACCGGCGCACACACCGGCCGGAAGCGGTGGGAACCACCTGCGCGACGGCTCCTGCTCGGCGGCCACGGTGGCCGGGGGCCTGGTCTACGTGACGGGCGTCAAGGGCACGGTCGTGGCGGTCGACGCCCTGACCGGCCGCCGCCCCGCCCCGGGGCAGCGCAGGCGGCAGATCGCCTGACGCGGACCGCCGGCGCCGGGAGGACCGCCCGGCGACGAAGCGGGACGTACGACGAAGCGGGACGTACCCGGGCCCGACGCGGCTGACCGGCCTGACGGCCGCGCCGTTCGAGGACCTCTCGGTGGAATACGGCCGGTCGGCCCAGCGCGCGCCCGTGAGCCGCGGGTGCGGCCGGGTGGCGTGCCTATCGTGGGTCGGTGACCGATCATCGGACTGTTCGACCCGCTGTCGCCCGGACGGGCTACCTCCTGGCCGCCTTCGCCTTCGCCGTCTGCATGACCGGAACCACCCTGCCGACTCCGCTGTACGGGCTTTACCAGGAGCGGATCGGCTTCTCCGAGCTGACGGTGACGGTCGTGTTCGCCGTCTACGCCTTCGGCGTCATCGGCGTCCTGCTGCTGGTCGGCAACGCCTCCGATGCCGTCGGGCGCCGTCCCGTCCTGCTCTGCGGGCTGGTCTGCGCGGCCGGCAGCGCCGTCGTCTTCCTGGCCGCGGACAGCGTGCCGCTGCTGTGCCTGGGCCGCCTGCTGTCCGGTCTGTCGGCGGGCCTGTTCACCGGCACCGCCACCGCGTACGTGCTGGAGCTCGCCCCGCCACGGCAGCGGGGCCGCGCGGGCTTCGTCGCGACCGCCGCCAACATGGGCGGCCTCGGCTGCGGACCGTTGCTGTCGGGCCTGCTCTCCCAGTACGCGCCCTACCCCCTGGTGCTGCCGTTCGCCGTGCACCTGGTGCTGCTCACCGCGTCCTTCGCCCTCCTCCTGCTGCTACCGGAGACCGTCGCCGGCACCCGCCCGCTGCGCGCCGCCCGGCCCAACCGGCCCGACCTGCCGCCGCAGGTGCGCCGGGTGTTCGTCCCGGCCGGGATCGCCGCCTTCGCCGGTTTCTCCCTGCTGGGCCTGTTCACCTCCGTCAGCCCCGCCTTCCTCGCCGAGGGCCTGAACGTCCACAACCGCGCGGTCGTCGGCCTGGTCGTCTTCACGGTCTTCCTCGCCTCCACCCTCGGCCAGCTCCTCGTCCCCCGGTTCGGCACCGCGCGGGCGGTCCCCCTGGGCTGCCTGGTGCTGATCGGCGGGCTGGCGCTGCTGGCGGGTTCGCTCGCCTGGACCGTCCTGCCGCCCCTGGTGCTGGCCGCGCTGGTGGGTGGCGCCGGCCAGGGCATGGGCCTGCGTGGCGCGGTGGGCGAGGTCGCCGCCGCGAGCCCCGCCGAGCACCGCGGCGGCGCCCTCTCGGCGCTCTTCGTGGTCGCCTACTTCGGCATCTCGATCCCCGTCATCGGCGTCGGCCTGCTCACCGGGCCGCTCGGCCTGGCCCACGCCGGCCTGGTCTTCGCCGCCTGCATGACCCTCCTCGCCGCCGCCTCCGGCGTCTACCTGCTGCGCCGGGCGAGCATCGAGGCTTGAACCGCGACCGCCGGCAGTCCCCCACCCGACGACCGCGACCCGGGCGGCGGCCGACCGGCGACCGGATCGCGCGGGCGGGTTGCCCGGCGTGCGGAGCACTGGCCGGACGGCCGGGCCTCACCCGCACCGGACGGCGGCGGCCCGCCGTGTGCGAGGACACTGCACGCGGCGGGCCGTCGGGTGTGCGGGAGTTGTGGGTTGTGGGCCGTGGGTCAGCGCACGGTCACGGTGAACACGGGAGAGGCGGTGTTCCTGCTGATGATGCGCAGCTCGTTCAGGCCCTTGATGCCGAGCTTCACGCCGAGGGAGTAAGAGCCGTTGCGGGTCGTGTGCACGGAGGCCGGCAGGGTGACCCACGTGCCGTGCTGCTTCTGCTGCAGGGTCACCGTGCTTCCGGCCTTGAGGCCGGTGGTGGCGCCGGTGACACGGAACAGCTGCCAGGTCTGGACGGACGAGACCGCCGGCTTGGCGGTGATGGCGGCGGACGCGGAGGAGGCGGAGGAGGCCACCGGGGCGGCCGGGGCGGCCGCCATGGCGGTGCCCGCCGTACCGAGGAGGAGCGCGCTGAGGGCGGCGACGGCGGCCAGGCGCAGGGAGTTCCGCTTGGAGACGATCACGGGTGCACCCCTTTCAGGGGGAGGTGGTCGTTCGGCCCGAAGACACGGTCGGTGTGGTTCGGGCGCTGTCATCCGGTGGGACGCCTCACTCGACGCCACCGGTTGGGTGCGGAACGTCACTGTCGTGTAACAGTCGGCAATGCTGGACGTCGGTGGCGGCGGTTTGGTGCGCGGTCCGGACACCGGTCCCGGCGTGGCGATCCCACGCCAGGCACGGCCCGTGGAACGGGGAACCCGCCTCGGCGACCTGCGACCCACGGATACCCGTGCCGCAGACGCGGGAGGAATCCCCCGGCTCTAGCCGGGGGAGGATGTCAAGGCATCGTCTCTGCGTGGGGCGCCAGTGGATCCCCTGCGAGGTGGAGCGGCTCGGTGAGCGCGGCCTCGCAGGCGGGGCGGGCGAAGGTGTACGGGCCCGTGGGGAGGTCCCCCGTCCCGTGCGGAAGGGCTGGCGGAAACAGGGCCAGGTGACGGGCCGAGCCCCCCGGCGGCGGGGGCGTCGCCGGGGCCGCGGGCCTGGCCTGCGACGATGGGCCCCGTCGGCTGATCGAGCAGGGGGACCGCATGGAGCTACGGCAGCTGCGCTGCTTCGTCGCCGTCGCAGAGGAACTGCACTTCGGCCGGGCCGCCGAGAGGCTGCTGCTCGGCCAGCCCGCCGTGAGCCAGCAGGTCCGGCGTCTGGAGCGGGAGTTGAAGGTCGAGTTGTTCGACCGCTCGCCCCGGTACGTCCGGCTGACCCCGGCCGGCGAGCGTTTCCTGCCCGCCGCCAGGGACGTGCTGGCCGCCGAGGACGCCGCCCGCGCCCTCGCCGCCGATCTGGCCGCACCCGCCGTGCTGCGGCTCGGCACCATCACGGGGCTCGGCGAGCGGCTCGACCTGATCCTGGACACCTACCAGCGGCGGGCCCCCGGCGTGCGCGTCGAACTTCATTCCGCCCCGGTGCGGGAGCGGCTCGCGCGGCTGGCGGACGGCCGCCTCGACGCCGCGTTCGTGCGCGGTGCCATCGCCGAGAACAGCGCCGATCTTCGCTTCCTGCCCGTCTGGCAGGACGAGTTGGTGCTCGCGCTGCCCGCCCGGCACGCCCTCGCCGACCAGGCTGAGGTCGATCTCGCGGAACTGGCCGCCCTGCCGCTGCGGCTGACCGAACGCCGTAACCACCCGGCGCTGGTGGACCTGGTGATGGGTGCCTGCGCGCAGGTCGGCTTCCAGCCGGTCCTGGGCCCGGCTCACAGCACCCTGCAGGACACCCTGGCCGCGATCGGCGCCGGGATCCCGATGTGGACGGTGGTGTACGCGGCCAACGCCCGGATGGTGAACACCCATCGGGTCGCCTTCCGCCCCTGCCGCACCCCGCTGGCCCTGCCGACCTCGATCGCCGTCCGGCGCTCGGCCCCGTTCCCTGGGCTGCTCCTGGAAGCCTGCCGCCAGACGGCCCCGACCTGGGACGATCAGGATTCGTGATCGCTGCCAGAGCGATTCGGGTCTGGGTGCGGGCGCCCCGATCGGGTGGACTGTTCCCAGCCGGAAAAACCGGCAGAGGAAGACCCGGTAGGGAATCCCCGGTAGGGAATCCCCGGTAGGGAATCCCGGTTAGGAGCCGAAGATGCCGATCGTCACCATTCAGCAGGGCCCGCGCAACGTCGAGCAGAAGCGTGAGCTGGTCAAGAGGGTCACCGAGGCCTTCGTGGAGACCCTGGAGGTTCCCGCCGAGAGCGTGTTCGTGTGGATCCAGGAGTACCAGGCGGAGAACTGGGGCGCGGCCGGCAAGCTCACCGCGGACCGGTAGCCGGCCCGGTTCCGGCCCGGTTCCGGCCCGATGCGGCACGACAGGCCGGTGCAGGCCACGCCCTTCCGGGTGCGGTGGCCAGCACCGGCGGGCCGGGAGCGGGAGGACGCGCTGCGGCGCACGGCACCCGCGGCCGGTCCCGGACGGCCCGTCATGGTTCAGTCCCCGCCGGCCACCAGGCCGTCCAGCTCGTCGGGGTCGACGCTGAGCGTCACTCCCGCGTACGTTTCGTCGGCGCTGCCCCGGTACTGGTGGATGCGGTGGCCGCTCCACAGGTCGTCGGGCAGCCCGGCCTGTCCGTTGGTCGTGGGGCGCCCGTCCCAGCGGGCGTACCAGAGCGCGTCGGGCATCGGGTCGCGGCCGGCCCGGGCGGCGGCGACGACGTCCGCGATGCCGGAGTCCATGCTGGAGTAGAAGCCCGACCGGTACCCGGCCGCGTGCAGCGCCCGGGTCCAGCCGGCGGTGAAGTCGATCACCGCGCGGCTGCACACCGCGTCGCCCGCCGGGTAGGCCTCCATGTCGAGGTACACCGGGCTGCCCGGCCCGAGCCCCAGCGCCTGCAGCGCCGCCGCCGCCTCGCCCGCCTCCTGTGCGCCCTGTTCCTCGGCCAGGTCCGGGTCGATCCGCAGCGGCTTGTCCTCGCGCTCGGCGCAGGGTGCCTGGAGTCCGACGTGGGTGGGCACCAGCTTCCAGCCCATCGCCCGGACCGCGGCGACCCACTGGGGCGTCAACCGGGGCTGCTCGCAGCCGCGCTGGCCGCCGCTGCTGTAGATGTTCACCGCGCCGTAGGGCGAGGCGGTGCGCCAGACGTACAAGGCCTCCTCCGGCGGGGCCGAGCAGGCGTCGAACCCGGCCCCGGTGAACCGGTACTCCGGCAGCGGCTCGGTGGAGCCGTCGGGCGGCGCGGCGAGGGGCGCGGGACGGGCGGCCGAAGGTGCCGTCGACCGTACGGCGGCCGGCTGCCACGTGCCGGGAGCGCGCCCGTGGACGGTACCGGGGAGCATGACGAGCGAGACCGCCAGGAGCGCGGTCGGAGAGGGAAGGCGCATCCCCCCGTCCTAGCCGTCCGGCGCGGGCCTGCCGTGCCATCACGGCGCCGCGTCGCGTCCGTTCACCCGGATCACGTACCCCCGTTCGGCTCGCCCGCGGTCGGCCGGCCCGCGGGCGAGGGCGTCCACTCCCCCGCCCGGCCCGCCGCGTCGCGCTCGACGAACACCTCGCGGGCGGCGGCGATCCCGTTGAGGGCCGCCGGGAAGCCCGCGTAGACCGCCATCTGGACGATCGCCTCGATCGCCTCCTCCCGGGTGCCGCCGACGTTGAGCAGCCCGTGCAGGTGGACCCGCAGCTGCGGGGCGGCGGTGCCGAGCGCGGTACAGGCGGCCACCGTGGCCAGTTCACGGGTCTTCAGGTCGAGGGCGGGACGCGAGTAGACGTCGGCGAAGGCGAAGTCGACGATGTAGTCGGCCAAGACCGGGGCGATGTCCGCCAGCGAGGCGACGACGCGCTCCCCGGCCTCCCCGTCGACCCGCTTGAGCGCGGCGAGCCCGCGCTCGTGGCGCTCCCGCAGCGTCTGCTCGCCGTCGGTGCCGCTTCGCGCGGGGGTGACGTCGAGCTCCGGCCGGGCCGCGAAGGCGGCCTTGGCCACGGCCATGCCGTTGAGCGCCGCCGGGATGCCGGCGTAGACCGCCATGTGGAGGACCGTCTCGACGATCTCGGCGGGCTCGACGCCGATGTTGAGGGCGCCGTCGATGTGGAAGCGCAGCTGCGGGGCCGCGGTGCCCAGCGCGGTCAGGGCGGCGACGTTGATCAGCTGCCGCTGGGCGAGGGTGAGGCCGGGACGGGCGTACACATCGCCGTAGCCGAACTCGACGGTCAGCCGGGCGAGGTCCGGGGCGATGTCGCCGAGGCCGTTCAGAATGTCCGAGCCCTCGGGGCCGGCGATCTCGTGCAGGAGGGCCAGCCCGCGCTCGAAGCGGTCGGCGGACGGGGACACGGCCACGGGCACGGACGGGGAGACGGCGGCGGTGGTCATGGCGGCCTTCCTTGGGTTCGTGAGCAGCAGTCAACGTTACGAAACGTTTCGTAACGCCGATGAGGCTAGGACGACCCGGAGCCGACTGTCAAAACGAAACGTAACGTCACGTCTGGGCTAGACTCGGGCCATGACCCCCCAGCCGAACCCCGAACGCCGAAGCGAACGCGCCCGCCGCGCCGTCCTGGACGCCGTCTTCGAGGTGGCCGGGGCCAAGGGGTACGGCAAGACCACCATCGAGGCCATCGCCGCGACCGCGGGCGTCGGCAAGCCGACCATCTACCGCTGGTGGCCGTCCAAGGGCGCGATCGCCCTGGACGCCGTCAACGACCGGATCGGCGACTCCATGGACTTCCCCGACACCGGGGACATCGCCGCCGACCTCACCGCCCAGCTCACCGCCGTGGCCGCCATGCTCACCGGCGACATCGGAGCGCTCTACCGCGGCATCATCGCCGAGGCCCAGAGCGACCCCGACCTCGCCGCCGCCCTACGCGCCACCTTCCTCGAACCCCGGATCCGGCGGTGCGTCCGCCGCCTCGACGCCGCCGTGGCCGCCGGCGAGCTCCGGGCCGACCTGCCCACCCGCACGATGGTCGACATCCTCTACGCCCCGGTCTACTACCGGATCCTGCTCGGCGCCGGACCCGAGGAGACCCTGCGCAGCCCCCTGCTCGTCGAGACCGTCCTGGAGGGTCTGCGCCCCTCCTGACGCCCGCTCCGACACGCCGGGCGCAGCGGGTCGAGGGTGCCCGTCCGCGGCGGACACCCTCCACGGACGGCCTCGCGCGTCCGCCCGGGAGCCGGGTTCAGATCCTGTCAGCGTCGTCTTCCCGATGGCGGTACCGGACTCCTGTAGTCGGTGGGCCTCGCGGAGGTTGGCGGCGTTGACGGGTCCGAGGTCCCGGGTGGCGGTGGTGCGCAGGACGCCGGCGTCCACCAGGCGCGCCACCTGGGTGAGGATGTGGTGCTGCATGGCCCGGTCGGCGGTCGCGAACCGTGAGCGCGTGTACATCGACTCCCAGTGGAACGCGATGCTCTTCGCCTTGAGCAGGCCCATCGGCAGGGAGTCGACGTCGTCGATGGCCACGATCCGGCCGAACGGGTTGAGCACCTGCGCGTAGAGGGGGAGGTTGCACTAACCGTTCTGACTTGCCGTAACAGTTAACCGCAGGGAAGGCATCCCGTTCTTTTCGCGGGCCCCCGGAGGACGGCGGGGCCGGCCCGGTACCCGAGGGGGTGGATACCGGACCGGCCCCGTGCCGCGCGTGACGGCGGGTCAGCGCGCGGCGCTCTTGCGGGTGCGGCGGGAGACGGAGTCCAGGACGACGGCGGCGAGCAGGACGGCGCCGGTGATCATGTACTGGACGGCCTGGTTGACGTGGACCAGGTCGAGGCCGGTGATGATCGACTGGATGACCAGGATGCCCAGCAGGGCGGACCAGGTCTTGCCGCGTCCACCGAACAGGCTGGTGCCGCCGATGACGGCCGCGGCGATGGAGTTCATCAGGACGTTGCCGCCGCCGAGGAGCTTGTCGGCGGAGCCCTGCTGCGAGGCGATGAACAGGCCGCCGAGGGCCGCCATGCCGGCGGAGATCATGAAGACCGAGATCCGGACCCAGGCGACGTTGATGCCCGCGCGGCGGGCGGCCTCCACGCCACCGCCGACGGCGAAGATCTGCCGGCCGTAGCTCGTGCGGCGCAGGACGAAGTCGGTGATGACGACGACGGCCAGGAAGACCAGCAGGGGCAGCGGCAGGCCGCGGTCCTGGTTGAGCGTGTACGCGGCGGTCAGCGCGACGACGGCGAGGACGCCGGTGCGCAGCGCGATCTCGCCGACCGGGCGCGCGGTGAGGCCGGCGGCGGTCCGGCGGCGGGCGTCGAGGATCTGCCCGGCGGCGAAGAGCGCGATGCCGAGGACGGCGAGGCCCCAGGTGTAGGCGATGTCGCCGTCGCCGAGGAAGTAGGTGTCCAGGTTGGCCAGGACGCCGTCGTTGACGACGTTGACGGTGCCCTTGTCGCCGAGGACGTACTGCTGCAGGCCGCTCCAGGCGAGCAGGCCGGCGAGGGTGACGACGAAGGCCGGGACGCCGATCTTGGCGAAGAAGAAGCCGTGCAGGGCGCCGATGGCGACGGCGGCGGCGACGGCGATGAGGCAGGCGAGCCACTCGTTGTAGCCGGAGCGCACGGACAGGACGGCGGCGATCGCGGCGGAGACGCCGGAGACGGAGCCGAGGGAGAGGTCGATCTCGCCGAGGAGGAGCACGAAGACGATGCCGACGGCGATCAGGCCGGGGCCGGCGATCCACTTGGTGATGTTGGTGAGGTTGTCGGCGTTGAGGAAGTCGCCGGTGACGCTCTGGAAGATGGCGCCGATGAGGATCAGGCCGAGGACGACGGGTACGGAGCCGAGGTCGCCGTTCTTCATCTTCCGCTTGAACTCGGCGAGGTAGCCGGCGAGGCCGGCCTCGCGGACGAGCAGGCGGGGGTCGACCGCGGGGGTGGTCGGGGCGGGCTTGGCCGGGGTGGTCTGTTCGGTGGTCACTTCGCTTCCTCCGCGAGTCGGGCCTGGCGCCGGGTGACGGCGTTCTCGGTGGCGCCGGTGATGGCGGAGATGATCTCCTCGTGCGAGGTGGCGGCCACCTCGAAGACGCCGTTGTTGCGGCCCAGGCGCAGGACGGCGACGGTGTCGGCGACGGCCTTGACGTCGGCCATGTTGTGGCTGATCAGGATGACGCCGAGGCCGCGGTCGCGCAGGCGCTCGACGAGGTCGAGGACCTGGGCGGTCTGCTCGACGCCGAGGGCCGCGGTGGGCTCGTCCAGGATGACGATCTTGGGGTCGCCGACGAGGGCACGGGCGATGGCGACCACCTGGCGCTGGCCGCCGGAGAGGGCGGCGATGGGGATGCGCACGCTCGGGATACGGATGGAGAGGGTGTCGAGCAGTTCGCGGGCGCGCTTCTCCATGGCGACCTCGTCGAGCGTGCCGAAGCGCTTGAGCTCGCGGCCGAGGAAGAGGTTGCCGACCACGTCGAGGTTGTCGCACAGGGCGAGGTCCTGGTAGACGGTGGCGACGCCGAGGGCCTGGGCGTCGTGCGGGCGGCCGATGGAGACCGCCCGGCCCTCCCACTCGATCGTCCCCTCGTCGATGGGGTGGACGCCGGCGATGGTCTTCACCAGCGTGGACTTTCCGGCGCCGTTGTCGCCCACCAGGGCCACCACCTCGCCTGCGTGTACCTCCAGGTGCACGTCGGTCAGTGCCTGGACGGCGCCGAAGCGCTTGGAGACCCCGCGCAACGCCAGTACGGGTGCGCCTGTCACGTGAACCATCTCCTTCTTCCCGTGCGCGCCGTGATGGTGGGTCGGCGGCCGGGCTGGCCCGCGCGCCGTGCGGGGCGGGCGGATGAGCGTCGAAAAGGGGGGTGCCGGGGCGGGGCGGGGCCCGCCGCGCGGTGTGGGCGGTGCTCCCCGGGGAGGTGGGGAGCTCCGCCCGGGCGGCTACTTGAGGCCGGCGGCTGCGCAGGCGGCGGCGTAGTCGGCGGTGCAGATGTCGGAGGCCTTGTAGAGGCCGTCGGCGATGACGGTGTCCTTGATGTTGGCCTTGGTGACGACCTTGGGGTCGAGCAGCTTGGCGGGGATGCCCTTGTCGGTGGCGCTGTCCGCGGTGGCGGTGGCGACGGACTTGACGTCCTTGCCCTGCAGGAGGTCGACGGCCAGTTCGGCGGCGTTGTCGGCGAGCGGCTTGTAGGCCTTGTAGATGGTGTAGGCCTGGTCGCCGTTGACGATGCGCTGGACGGCGTCGAGGCCGGCGTCCTGGCCGCCGACGGGGACCTTGATGCCCGCGCCCTGGAGCTGGGTGATGATGGCGCCGGCCATGCCGTCGTTGGCGGAGTAGACGGCCTGGAAGCCGTCCTTGCCGAGCTGGGTGATCGCGGCGCCGATCTTCTGGCCGGCGACGGTGGGCTTCCACTCGCCGGACTGCTCGTAGACGACCTTCTTGACCTTGCCGTCGAGGACCTTGTGGGCGCCGGCCTTGAACTGGCCGGCGTTCGGGTCGGCGTCGTCGCCGTTGATCATGACGATGTTGGCGTCGGCGGCCTTGTCTCCGAGGGCGTCCAGCAGGGCCTGGCCCTGGAGTTCGCCGACCTTCTCGTTGTCGAAGGAGACGTAGGCGGCGACCGGGCCGGTGGCCAGGCGGTCGTAGGCGACGACCTTCACGCCCTTGGCGGCGGCCTCCTGGACCCAGGCCTGGGTGGAGGTGGCGTCGAAGGCGTCCAGGACGATCACCTTCACGCCCTGGGCTATCAGGGTGTCGAACTGCTGCTTCTGCTTGGCCGCGCTGCCCTCGGCGTTGTTGTAGAGCACCTTGCAGTCCGCGCACAGGGCCTTGACCTTGGCCTCGATGAACGGGCGGTCGAACGACTCGTAGCGCGTGGAGGACGCGTTCTCGGGCAGCAGCAGACCGATGGACTTGTTGTCGCCGGAGGCGGCGGAGTCCTTCTTGTCGCCGCCGGCCTTGCCGCACGCGGCCATGGACAGGGCCATCGAGACGGCTGCGGTGGCGATGACGGCGCGACGCATCGTTGCGTTCATGTGGGGTGCCTCCCTGACGTCGCCGCGACGGTGCGGCGGGGTGGGAGGGAGTCAACCCTTACACGCCAGATGGAGTCAAGAAGTAAATCCAATACGAGACCATGCCAGGCCTTTTCGTTATCTTCCTGAACGCATTCACCAAAGGCGCCGCGAACACGGAGAGGCGCGGGCGGAAACTGTCAGTAACAATTGCCGGTGTGGGGTGGGCGGTCCGCTGGGCCTGGTCGACGAACCGGGCGCCAGGGGAGCCGCCCGGCCACTTGCGGGGCAGATGTGTTCAAGATGTGTCGGATTCAGTGTCCTCCGCGAGCCGGATACGGGCTCCGCGGCTGGCGGCCCCGCCGGCGGGACGCCCCGGCCCGGCCGACCCCTGCGGCCCGACTCACCCGCAGGGGCGGGATCCTGATGCCGCGTCAGTGACGGCGCGAGGATGACTCGGCCGCCTCCTCCCCTCGGGGACCGACGGGAGGAGGCGGAGATGGGCTGACTAGGCTGAAGCCGCACGTCAATGGCCGTGAACGGCCGGGGAGGGTACTGGACGGTGGAGAACATGGGCGAGTTGGACGACCTGCGGGCGCGGCTGGCGGCGCTGGAGGCGGAGGTCGACCGCCTGCGCGAGGAGTCCGCGGCGACGCGCGCGCCGGCGGCGCCGACCGACCGTGACGGCGCGCAGGTCCGCCCCAGCGCGCCCGAGCGCACCCCGGTGCCGGACGCGGTCCACGCGGACCGGGTCGGGCAGCGCCAGTCGATGACCCGGCTCGCCGATGCCGTCGGTGTCATGGTCTCCGGCCAGGCGGAGCAGACCGTGCTCCTGCGGGCCCAGACCCGGACCCTGGAGACCCAGAGCAGCACGCTCACCAAGCACAGCCGGTTCCTGGAGAGCCTCCTGGAGGGCCAGTCCGCGCTGTTCGAGGAACTGCGCCGGGACGGCAGGTAGGCGCCGGGCGACCCGGCGGTGGGGACGGTCCGAATGAAGGGCCGGCCCCACCGTGGCGTTCACGAGCCGTCAGGGGGCGGCGTCGGCTCCGGGCGTAGGGCCAGGCCCACGCCGACGGCGGCCGCGGCCAGGCCCAGCACGGCGAGGGGGCGGGACCACTCCCCCGCCGCGGTGGGGGCAAAGGCCGACGGCAGGACCAGCAGCGAGGCGGTCAGGGCGGCGGCCGCGGAGGCGGGGCGGATGCTCGGGCGGCGGGAGCCCAGCGCGTCGAGCAGCAGCAGGTGGCCGGCGAGCAGGACGGACACCGCGAACGCCCGCCACCAGGACGGCTCGCCGAGGGCCGCGAGCAGGACGGATCCGGCGGCGAGGAGCGTGGTGCGGGTCGCGGACAGGCGCGCGGGCCTCGGGTGCGGGCGATCCGCCGGAGTTCGGTGGGCGCGGTCGCGGCGATCGGTCGTACGGACCCTTGGGGTGGGGAGCAGCGCTCGACGTCCTCGGTCCCCGTGAGCGGCTCGCCACCGATGGGGCTCCTGCAGAAGGTGCGGGGCGGTCTTTCGGCGTGTGCGGGGGGATTCGGCAGCGCCCCTGCGAGTCCGGCTGCCGGGTCGTGGTTTGCGGCTACAGCAGGACGAGCAGCTTGGTGCCCGGCACCAACTTGCGGTTGACGGAGGTCGATTGGACGAACACGGTGTACGAGGGGTTCTCACCCGGCTTCACCGTGGCCTCCGATGCCGGCAGGCCGAGGAGCTGGCGGGCGGCCGGGCCGGAGAACACCCTGCCGGTCATCCGGCCGGTGGTCGGGTCCTTCTCCGCTACGGCGAGCTGCTTGCTGCCCTGGATCTTCTCGCGCTTGGACAGCTCGTAGAAGGCGCAGCCGGTCTTGTAGGTGTGGCCGGCACTGGTGACGAAGTCACGGATCTGGGTCTGCTGGTCGACCGGTATCAGGATGTACTTGCCGGTGTCCAGGGCGTCGAGGTTGGCCTTCACCTCGGCGGTGTTCAGGTCCTGGCCCATGGCGAACAGGTTCTTGGTGCCGCGCACGCCCTGTTCGCGGCCGCGCAGGAAGCTGGTGGCGGCGTTCTTGACGGTGCCGATGGCCTCCTCGACGCCCTTGCTGGAGTCCGCGTCCCAGATCGCGATGTTGCCCGCGGGGAAGCCGTACTCCTGGGCGGTGCGCTTGGCCAGGGAGTTCGGGACGAGGATCGCCGAGGTCCAGTGGTCGGGGAGGTTGTCCATAGCGCCGTGGATGCGGTCGATCCACGAGCGCAGGACGGCCTTGCCCTGGCCGGCGCCCATGCGGGTGTGCATCTGGCCGCTCTGCGAGCAGCCGGAGGCGTTCTCCTCGCCGTCGGTGACGACGACCTGGAGGAAGGAGTGCTCCCCGTAGCCTTCCCAGATGTTCTTCAGGTCGTCGACGGACTTCACGGCCGCCTCGATCAGCGCCGTCGCACCGTTGTCGACCGTGTAGAGGCCGCGCAGGGACGGCAGGTGCTTGACGTCCATGTCCCAGACCAGGTTCTGCACCTCGTGGTCGAAGGCGTAGAGGCTGATGCGGGTCTCGTGGCCGAGCCGGTCGGACTCCTCCTGCAGGCCCTTCACGAACTCGTCGACCACGCGGACGAGTTGCTCCTGGTGCTGGCTCATCGAGCCGGACTTGTCGACCACGAGCGAGACATGGTTGACCTTGTGCTTGATCCGGTTCGCAGACATGGCTCTACCCCTTTTCCAACGCTCTTTCGGCGCCTTTTCGGCGTCCCCTCCGGCGTTGTTCCCAACAGTAGGAGGGGGCACTGACAGTCTGTTCCGGCCCGTTCCGGCCCGTTCCGGCCCGTTCCGCCTGCGCCGGCGAGGATGTCGCCCGCCTCGACGGCCGTCGGGTGCGGCAGGGTAGGCGTCCGCGCCGGAGCCGGGACAATGGCCGGATGACCAGTCAGCTCCCGCGCGGCCTCCAGCACCTCATCCCCACCACGCGCGCCACCACCGCCGGTGAGCGCGCCGCCTCCCAGCTGCTCCACCTGCGCACCGCCGCCGTGCCGGTCCCGGTGCTGGCCGCGGCCGCCGAGCTGATCGCCGGGCAGCTGGACGACCCGGACCCGGCCACCCGCGACGCCGCCGGCACGGTCCACGCCCGTCTGCTCGCCGCGATCGAGACCGCCGCGCCGGACCGGTAGCGGTTCACCGCGGGGGCGGTGGGGCCGGCGCTACCGGGGGTTGCCGTTGGCGGCGAGGCGGGCGCTCATCTCCGCGCGGGCGCGCCGGGAGTGGGTGGTGGCCGGGTCGTGGACGAGTCGGATCCCGGACGCTACGCCGAGTGCCCGCGCTGGCGGTGGTAGTGGCGGGCGGCGCGGGCACGGTTGCCGCAGCCGGGGCCGCACCACTCGCGGCGCGGGTGGTCCTTGACGAAGACCTGGACGCAGCCCGGCCCGTGACAGGCCCGCAGGTCGCGGCGGGCGGGCCGGTGAGCAGGGCGGCGGCATCGTGGGCGAGAGCGCCGAGCGTGGCCGGGACCCGCCGCCCCGTCACGGACCGTGCACACGATGCACGCTGCCCGAACGGGGACACTCAAGGAACGCGGGCGGCCAGCGTACCCAAAACCGTTCGGGATGCGCGCAGTACCGGGACGTGGACTCAAGGTTCACTCCTGGACACTGTTTAGGAACGGTACGTCCGGGCCTTCGACCGCTGCGAGCCCTGGCTGGACTTCGGCACCGCCTCGCTGAACGAGTGGCTGCCGCCGCTGGAGCGCGTCCTTTTCCTCGACGCCGCCCTCACGTGAGGACGGGCCCGGCTCCGCGCCGTCAGGTCATCCGGGCCGTGGTGGGGGTGTCCTCGCCCTGCGCGATTCAGGACAGTTGTTGATCGTCGGAGTCCCGCCGGGCGTTCTTCGGGCCGCCGCGCGCGAGGGGCCGGGCGGGCGTCTCTGCCCGTGGCGAATCTGCGGCGGGCAGAGAAACCACATCCGGGGTGCTCCCGGGGTCGAGAGTGGAGTCGACGGCAGACCTCCTCGACAAGGAGACCGGATGACTCCCCTCACCACGCCCCCGCCCCGCGCGGAGCAGGGCGACACACCGCCCAGCCGCTTCGACGACCATCTGGCGGCACAGCTGCTCGCCCAGCGGATCGTCCTGCTCGGCACCCAGGTCGACGACGTGTCGGCCGACCGGGTGTGCGCGCAGCTGTTGCTGCTGTCGGCGGAGGACCCGCGCACCGACATCAGCCTGTACATCAACAGCCCCGGCGGGTCGGTCACGGCGGGCCTCGCGATCTACGACACCATGCGGCTGATCCCGAACGACGTGTCGACGCTGGCGATGGGGTTCGCCGCCAGCATGGGCCAGTTCCTGCTCACGGTGGGGGCGCCCGGCAAGCGGTTCGCGCTGCCGAACGCGCGGATCATGATGCACCAGCCCTCGGCGGGCATCGGCGGCACCGCCGCGGACATCGAGATCCAGGCGGAGAACCTGGAGTTCACCAAGCGGGCCATCGAGCGGATCACCGCCGAGCACACCGGGCAGAGCGAGGAGACGATCGCGCGCGACGGCGACCGGGACCGCTGGTTCACGGCCGAGCAGGCCAGGGAGTACGGGATCGTGGACCGGGTGGTGGAGTCGGTGGCCGACATCCGCCCGGCCTCCTCGCGTCGACGGATGGGGCTGTGACATGGGGTCGTACACGGTTCCCTACGTCATCGAGCGGACCGCGCACGGTGAGCGGTCCTACGACGTCTTCAGCCGGCTGCTGAACGAGCGGATCATCTTCCTCGGCACCGAGATCGACGACGGGGTCGCCAACGTGGTCATCGCGCAACTCCTGCACCTGGAGTCGGAGAACCCGGAGCGCGAGATCTCGATCTACCTCAACTCGCCCGGCGGATCGTTCACTTCGCTGATGGCGATCTACGACACGATGACGTTCGTGCAGGCGCCGATCTCCACGTTCTGCGTCGGTCAGGCGGCGTCGACGGCGGCGGTGCTGCTGGCCGGCGGAGATCCCGGGCGACGGTTCGTGCTCCAGCACGCGCGGGTGCTGCTCGGCCAGCCGGCCAGCGGCGGCCGGCAGGGGACGGTCTCCGATCTCAGCCTCGCGGCCAAGGAGATGGTCCGCATCCGCTCGCAGGTGGAGGAGGTCCTGTCCCGGCACACGCACCACGACGTGGCGACGCTGCGCGCGGACCTGGACCGGGACAAGGTGCTCACCGCCGAGGAGGCCGTCGCCTACGGGCTCGCCGACGAGGTGCTGAGCCGGCGGCTCGCGTTCGCCTGATCGCGCGCCGGGGCCGATGGCCGAACCGGCGGCCGGTACGACGGGGGTGTACCGGGCGCCGGTTCGGCCAGACGGTTCGGCCAGACCGTTCGGCCAGACCGTTCGGTCAGACCGTTCGGTCAGGCGGCGAGGCAGAGGCCGTCGTACCGCGCCGTGGGCGACGTGCGGCCCCCGCTCACCCGACTCTGGCCCACCCGGCTCGGGGCGTACCGGGCCAACTCGTCCTGGGCGAGCGAGAGCAGGTCGCCGAGGCCGAGCCCGAGGGCCTTGGCGGCGGCCGCGAGCACCTCGGAGGACGCCTCCTTGCGTCCGCGCTCCAGCTCCGACAGGTACGGCATCGAGATCCGGGCCGTCTCCGCGACGTCCTTCAGCGTGCGCTCCTGGGCGAGGCGCTCGCGCCGCAGCACGCCGCCGACGAGGTCGCGCCACAGGGGTTCCCTCGGCGCGGGTGCCGGTGGGGCCCCCGCCGGTCGCTGCGGGGCGCGGGCCGCCCCACCGGATGCGGGCGGCGAGGTCTGCGGGCGCAGGGGGATGACGCGGGCTTCGTTCGGCGCATGAGTGCTCACCCCTTCAGCCTAGGGATCCGGCGCGCCAGGGGAAGGGAACGGCGTTCTGCCCTCGGTGAAGCCGAACGGGCGGACCGGCGGCGTCGCGGAGCCGGCGGGCAACGTGCTCGGCCGGTTCGACGCCCAGTACAACTCGGGGGCGACGTACGCGGACACCTAACAGCGGTCCTTCCTGTGGCTCACCGCCTCCGACCTGCCGGAGCTGGCCGCCGCGGTCTTCGCCCTGCTGGTGGTCCACAAGCTGACGGCCATGCAGGAGGAGCGCTTCGCCGAGTCCGCCGCACGGGCGTACGGGGTGCCCGCCGCGACCGTCCAGAGCTGATCCCGCGACGGAGACGGGGGCCACTCCGCGATCGTCGTCCCGTACCTGATCCCCGCGCCCGTCGCCGCTCTCGTCCTCGCGTGGGATGAAGCCGGTTGTTCGCCTCGCAGGGTTCGACCGGACGACGGTGGATGACATCGCCGGGGCGGCCGGGATCGGGCGTCGGACCTTCTTCCGGTACTTCGCCTCCAAGCACGATCTGGTGTGGGGCGACTTCGAGGAGCAGTTGGAGCGTCTCGGGCGCTGCTGGAGGCCGTCGGGCCCTGTGTCCCGGTGGTGGACGCACTGCGTGGGGCGGTCTGGGAACGCTCTGCGATGGGGAGGTTGCCCGCCGTCATATGCTTGTCGTATTTGCTGGTGGGCTCGGTGGGGGCGTGGGTGGAGTTCCGGTTGTTGGGCTCGGTGGCCGTGGTGGCCGCGGATGGGCGGGAGCTCGCTGTCGGGTCGGTGAAGCGCCGGAGTCTGCTGGCGATGCTGCTGCTGAACCCGGGTGCGCCGGTGGGGGTCGGGCGGCTGACCGAGGCGCTGTGGGAGGAGGAGCCGCCGCGGCACTCGCGCGCGGTCATCCAGAACCACGTGTCGGGGCTGCGCGCGGTGCTGGCCGCGCACGGGGCCGGCGACGGCGGGGTCGAGCTGGTGACCGACGGCGGTGCGTACCTGCTGCGGGTGCCCGACGCGGCGGTGGACGCCGGGCGGTTCGAGCACCTCGTACGGTCGGCCCGCTCGGCGCCGAACGCGGGCGCATCGGTGGCGGCGCTGCGCGAGGCGCTCGGGCTGTGGCGGGGGCCGGCGCTGGCCGGGACGACGCCGAGCCTGCCGTTGCGGTGCGCCGCGCAGGCGATGGAGGAACTGCGGCTCGCGGCGGTGGAGGAGCTGGCGCGCGCGTACGGGCGGCTCGGTGACCACGGGTCGGCGGCCGGGGTGCTGGGCACCGAGGCCGCGCTGAACCCGCTGCGGGAGTCGCTGGTGGCGGCGCTGATGACCGCGCTGGGGCAGGCCGGTCGGCGCTCGGAGGCGATGGAGTGGTTCCACCGCGCCCGCCGGGCCCTGGCCGAGCAGTTGGGGATCGCCCCGGGGGCGGAGCTCGTCGAGGCGCACGAGGCGCTGCTGCGCGCCGACGCCCCCACCGCGCGGCCCGCCCCGCCGGCCGTCGAGGGCGTTCCCGCCACCGCCCCCGCGCCCTGGCCCTTCCCCCGGCGCCCCCGCGGCTTCTCCGGGCGCGAGGAGGAGCTGGCCGCGCTCGACCGGGCCGCCGCCTCCCCCGGGGCGATCGCCGTGGTCGCCGGCGGGGCCGGGGTCGGCAAGACCACCCTGGCCGTGCACTGGGCCCACCGCCGCCAGGCCGACTTCCCCGACGGGCGGCTGTTCGTCGACCTGTGCGGGCACAGCCCGCTGCCCGAGCGCTCCACCCCCGCCGTGCTGCGCGAACTGCTGCTCGCCCTCGGGCTGCCGGCCGAGCGGATGCCCCACTCCCCCGAGGCGCTGGCCGCCCGCTACCGGGAACTGACCGCCGGGCGCAGGATGCTGATCGTCCTGGACAACGCGCGCACCTCCGACCAGGTCCGCCCGCTGCTGCCCGACGCGGAGGGCTGCGTCACGGTGGTGACCAGCCGCGACCGGCTCGGCGGGCTGGTCGCCTCGGACGCCGCCCGGCCCGTCCCGCTGGCCGAGCTGTCCGCGCCGCAGTCCGTCACCCTGCTCGCCGACACCCTGGGCCCGGAGCTGGTCTCGGCCGAGCCCGAGGCCGCCGCCCGGCTGGCCGCCCTGTGCGACGGGCTGCCGCTGGCGCTGCGCCTGGCGGCGGCCCGCGTCGCCACCTGCCCGACCCGGGGCCTTGCCGCCATGGCCGACGAACTGGCCGACGAGCAGGGCCGGCTGAGCCTGCTGGACATGGAGGACACCAGCGTCGCGGCCGCCCTGGCGCTGACCGTGCAGCACCTGTCCGACCCGGCCCGCCGGATGTTCCACCGCCTCGGCACCCACACCGGCGCCACCCTCGACAGCCGCACCGCCGCCGCGCTGGCCGGCTACGGACTGCCCCAGGCCGCGGGCGCGCTGGGGCAGTTGGCCGCCGCCCACCTGGTCGTCGAGATCGGCCGCGACGCCTACACCCTGCACGACCTGGTCCGCCTCTACGCCCGCGGCCTGCCGCCGCGCCCGGGCGAGGACGACGCCGAGGTGCTGCCCCGCCTGCTCGACCACCTGGTGAACACCATGCTCGCCGCGTGCGCCGCCGCCGAGCCGGGCAGCGAGCCGTGCTGCGTCCCCCCGCCCGGGGCGCGGCGGCCCGTCGAGGTCCGTCCGTTCCCGGACCGGGCGAGCGCGCTCGCCTGGTACGCCGCCGAACGCGACACCCTGCGCGGCGCGGTCGAGGCGGCGATCGCGGCCGGGCTGCACGACCGGGCCTGGCGCCTGGTGCTCCTGCAGTGGCCGCTGATCGTGTGGCAGGTCCGGGACGGCTGGGCGCCGCTGCTCGAACACGGCCTGGCCGCCGCCGAGGCCGACCTCGACCCCGGCGCCCAGTCCCGCGCCCGCGCGCTGCTGGGCTGGGTCCTGCTGGAGGAGGACCGGCCCGAGGAGGCCCTCGTCCACCTGGAGCGGGCGCCCGGCCTCGCCGCCCTGGCCGGCGACCGCACCGCGCAGGCCGTCGCCCTGGCCAACCTGGCCGTCGCCCTCGCCCGGCACGGCCACGACGCACGGCACGGCGGGCCGGCGCGGGTGCGCGCCCTGCTGACCGAGGCCCTCACGCTGGCCGAACGGGCCGACCGCACCGACCTCGTCGCCCTCGCCCGCCAGCACCTGGCCGACCAGTGCCTGGCGGCCGGCGACCCCGAGCAGGCCGCCCACCACGCCGCCCGCGGCCTGGCCCTCGCCGAGCCGCCCTTCCCGGTCACCCGCCGGGTCGTGCTGCAGACCCTCTACGGCCGCGCGCTCGCCGCCACCGGCCACCCGGAGGAGGCCGCGCTCCACCTCGACGCCGCCCTGCGCTCCGCCCGGGCCCACCAGTACGGCGACGGCGAGGCGGCGGCCGACGCGGCCCTGCGCGCCCTGCGCGCCGCACGGCCGGGGGCGGGCCGGGCCCTGCCCGGACGGTGCTGACGGCCGGCCGCAGCCGGGGCGCGTCGCTCGGCGGCCCCGGCCTCCCCCCGGAAGGCGGGCCCGCCGAGCGGCGTTCAACGAGCGTCAGGGAGTGAGCACCCACTTCTGGTTGTCCAGGCCGTTGCAGTCCCAGATGCCCAGCTGGGTGCGGTTGGCGGTGTTGAAGCCGAGTTCGTCCAGGCACTTGCCGGTCAGCACGTTCTTCAGCGAGCCGTCGGGCTGCGGGAGCCACTGCTCGCCCTGGCTGCCGACACAGTCGTAGATCTCGACCTTGGTGCCGTTGGGACTGTCGGCGCTGCCCCACACCACGTTCAGGCACATGCCCAGGGCGCGCACGGAGTTGTCCAGGCCCAGGGTCCACCACTGGGCGCCGGTGCCGTTGCAGTCGTAGATCTGCACCGGGGTGGCGACGTTGGTGCTGCCGTGCGCGATGTCCACGCACTTGCCGCCGTAGCCGACCAGGCGGCCCTGCTTGCCCTGCATGCCGATGACGACCGGGCGGATGGTGTCGGTGGCGATGTCACCGGGGCGGCAGACCGACCTGGACGTCCCGTCGCCGACCACGGTGTTGCCGGCGACCCAGTAGGTGATCGGCTGGTTCTGGACGACGTAGAAGCAGACCGTCTCGACGTGCCAGACGGTGCCGGGCGGGACGTTTCCGCAGCTCGCGGTGGCTATCCCGGCACCTCGGCCGGTGGTGCAGTTGCCGGGGGTGTCGGCCTGCGCGACGGACGGCAGGACGGCGACACCCATCAGGGCGAGCAGGGCGGTCAGTAAGGCGGCGAAGGTTCGGCGCATGCGAGAAGGACCCCTTCCGGTGGACGCGGACCGACCGGGTGTGTGGAGTGCGTGGTCGGTGTCGCCCAGCGTGGGGGACGTGGTGATGGATCGTCAACTGTTATGAAAGCTTTGTCCAGAACTTGTTCACACCAGCTGATCCGAGAGGGACGCGTCAGCCGCCCACGGCGGCCGGGTCCCGCGCCCACCGGACGGAAGCACACTGCGGCCCGGCACCAGCGACGCCGAGCCCAGCACCGCCCCGGCCATCACCACGAGCCCGACGAACTCGGCGAGCAGTACCAGCGGCTCCGTGCGGCCCGGTGAACGCCAGCGCGGACGCTGACGGGCCTGGGCCCGAACCGCGCGCCGCCCCGGCACGCGGGAGCGCGGGCCGAGGCGGGGTGGGGCGGGGCGGGCGAGGAGGCGTCAGGCGGGGACGATGGCGAAGGAGCCGTTGCTGAGCGAGGTCTCGGTGTACTGGCCGCTGTCGATGGCCTGCGGCGAGTAGCTGTCGAAGACCTGCCCGTTGACGGTGACGTCGGAGAAGTCCAGGCGGCTGAAGGACGGGTAGCTCTGGGTCGGGGACTCGATCACGGCCTCGGCGCTGACGTTCTGGCCGTCGAGCCGCTGGGTGGTGTTCTCGGTCCAGCCCTTGGTGGTGTCGGTGATCTGCAGGGTGTAGTCGGAGCCGCCGCTGTTGACCACGGAGGCGGTGAAACTGTCGCCCGCGTCCACCGGGTCGCTGAAGTACTGCGGCGGGGCCGGGTACATCTCGTACCAGGCGGAGTAGACCGGGGAGCCGCTGGAGCAGTCGACCTGCACGCCGGTCTGCTCGACGGTCTGCGAGCCGTAGCCGTCGATGCCGACCCAGGGGGCGAACAGGTCGTTGGAGGTGTTGCACTGCACGGTGGGCATCGTCCAGGAGCCGGAGACGCTCTGGAGGCCGCTGCCCTGGGCGACGTAGCCGCCCCAGACGCCGCCGTCGTAGCGGGGGCCGTGGCCGTAGTGGTGCGCGCCGTACGTGTGGGCGGCGTGGGCGGTGGGGGCCGCGGTGGCCGCGGGGGCGGCGGCCACCGCGACCGGCAGGGCCAGCAGGGCGGCGAGCACGAGGCGGCCGGTGCGGGAAAGGGCCATGGGGGGCTCCTCGACTGGAGGTTGTGGGGGTGCCGCCAACTGTGGGGGCGCCCCGGTCGGGCCGGGAAGGGAGCCGGGGGGACCGGAACCCGACATGGCGTAAACATGTCAAGCCGTCAATCCCTTGATTTCGGCCACCGGGTGGCGCACAGTCGCTCTGTTCGGCTGGCGGTCGAGGACGTGAGGAGGCTGTCGTGCCGGGGACGGGCATGCTCGCCGGGCTCGGACTCGGCGCGCTGGAGGAGCAGCTCTACCTTCGGCTGCTCGGCACCGCGGCCGCCGAACCGCAGTGGCTGGCCGCGCAGTTGAACCTGCGGGCCCCGGTCGTGGTCGCGGCGCTGGCCGTGCTGGCCGAGCTGGGACTGGTGGAGGCGTGCGCGGCGGGGGCGTGGGCGGCGGTGCCCCCGGACGTGGCGCTGGAGGAGCTGCTGCTGCGGCGCGAGGTCGAACTGCGGCGCGCCCGGGGGCGGATCGGCGAGCTGATGCGCGCCTACCGGCAGGGCCGGCCGGGCGCCGAGGCGGCCGGGCCGGTCGAGGTGATCAGCGGGCGCCGCTCGATCGCCGAGCTGTGGCGCACCCTGCAGCTGGGGGTGCGCGAGCGGCTGCGGGTGCTGGACCGCCCGCCGTACGTGCGCCGCACCGATCCGCAGACCGAACTCGCGCTGCTGGCACGGGGAGTGACGACCCGGGTGGTGTACCACAGCCGGGTGCTGCGCGACCCCGGGCGCCTCGCGGAGATCCGCACCTTCACCGCGGCCGGGGAGCAGGCCCGGGTGCACACCGAAGTGCCGCTGAAGCTGGCCCTGTTGGACGACCGCTGGGCGCTGCTGCCGGTCAGCGCGGGCACCGAGCTGGAGAGCGTGCTGCTGATCCGGCCCTCCACCCTGCTGGACGCGCTGGCCGGGCTGTTCGAGCTGTACTGGGCGCACGCGATGCGGCTGCCGGAGCTGTCCGAGGAGCCGCCGGAGGACCGGCACCGGCAGTTGCTGACGCTGCTGGCGGCCGGGCTCACCGACGAGTCGATCGCCCGGCAGCTGGGGGTGTCCACCCGGACGGTGCAGCGCTGGGTGCGGGAGCTGATGGACCGCTTCGGCGCCCGGACCCGCTTCCAGGCGGGCATCCAGGCGGCCCGGGCGGAGCTGCTCTAGAGGCGAGTGCGCAGGTCAGGAGCGGGGCCGGGTGCGCGCGGGAGGCCGGGCGACCGGGAGAATGGTGCGGACATTGCTCGGAGTACAGAGACGTACAGAGCTCGACGCACAGAAGAAAGCGAAACCCCCACATGGATCTCGGCGTGCGCTGGAAGCTGCACGGTGACGGGCGTACGCCCGCGCCGGGAGCGGTCGTCCGCCCCGACGAACGGCTCTCCTGGCCCCGCACGGCAGGGCTCGGCGCCCAGCACGTGGTGGCCATGTTCGGCGCGAGCTTCGTGGCCCCGGTGCTGATGGGGCTGGACCCCAACCTGGCGATCATGATGTCCGGCGTCTCGACCGTGATCTTCCTGCTGGCCACGCGCGGCAAGGTGCCCAGCTACCTCGGCTGCTCGCTGTCCTTCGTCGGCGTCGCCGCCGTGATCCGGGCACAGGGCGGCACCAGCGCGACGGTGACCGGCGCGGTGCTGGTGGTGGGCGTGGTGCTGTTCCTGGCAGGCCTGGCGGTCCAGTACTTCGGGGCGCGGATCATCCACGTGACGATGCCGCCGATCGTCACCGGCGCCGTGGTCATGCTGATCGGCTTCAACCTGGCCCCGGTGACCGCCTCGACCTACTGGCCGCAGGACCAGTGGACGGCGCTGCTGGTGATGCTGTTCACCGGGCTCGCGGTGGTGTGCCTGCGCGGCTTCTGGTCGCGGGTGGCGATCTTCCTGGGGCTGCTCTTCGGGTACGGGATCTCCTTCGTGTTCGACCGGGTCTTCGGCAAGATCCACTCGGTGGACGGCGGCGGCCACATGACCGACCACTGGCGCCTGGACCTGTCCGGCGTCGGCAAGGCCGACTGGATCGGCCTGCCCACCTTCCACGGCCCCTCCTTCCAGTGGTCCGCGATCCTGGTCGCGCTGCCCGTGGTGATCGCGCTGATCGCGGAGAACGCCGGGCACGTCAAGGCCGTCGGCGAGATGACCGGGACGAACCTGGACGACAAGCTGGGCACCGCGATCTCGGCGGACGGCGTCGGCTCCGTGCTCTCCACCGCGCTCGGCGGCCCGCCCAACACCACGTACTCCGAGAACATCGGCGTGATGGCCGCCACCCGGGTCTACTCGACGGCTGCTTACTGGGCGGCGGCCGGGTTCGCGCTGCTGTTCGGCATCTGCCCGAAGTTCGGCGCGGTGGTGGCCGCGATTCCCGGCGGGGTGCTCGGCGGCATCACCGTCATCCTGTACGGCATGATCGGCCTGCTCGGCGCGCAGATCTGGATCAAGTCCGGGGTGGATCTGCGCAACCCGCTGAACCTGGTGCCGGCCGCGGCGGGCATCATCATCGGCATCGGCAACGTGACGCTGAAGTTCACCAACACCTTCAGCCTCAGCGGCATCGCGCTCGGCACCCTGGTCGTCATCACCGGCTACCACGCGCTGCGGGCGCTGGCCCCGGCGCACCTCCGGACGCAGGAGCCGCTGCTGGACGAGGGCACCTCCTCCTACGACGAGCCGGCCCTGGGCGAGGGGGAACGGCGCGCCCCGTAGGCGTGGTTCAGGACCGGCGGGAGCGAGCGGAACAGGAAATGAAGACAGCAGGCCCGGACCGCAGCGAATGCCGTCCGGGCCCGTTGCTTCAGACGTCGCCGAACTCCCCGCTGCGGACGGCTGCGACGAACGATTTCCAGGCCTCGGCAGCAAAGATCAGCGCCGGTCCGTTGGGGTCCTTGGAGTCGCGGACAGGCATCACACCGGCGAAGCCGGGCGCTACCTCTACGCAGTTGCCCCCGTTGTTGGAATACGAGGACTTGACCCAGGCAGCCCTGGGCAAGTCTACACGGACGGCCATAGCGCTTCTCTCAAACGTCGCCGAACTCGCCGCAGCGGACAGCGGCGACAAACGACTTCCAGGCCTCGGACGGGAAGACTAGGGACGGACCCTGAGGGTCCTTCGAATCACGAACGGGCATCAGTCCCGGGAAGTCGCAAGCCACCTCGATGCACTGTCCGCCGTTGCCGCTGTAGCTGCTCTTGCTCCAGGAAGCACCCGTCAGGTCAACGTTCTCGCTCATGCTGAAGAGTCCCTTCGCGCCTTGCTGATCATTGTGAGCGATGCCGCCTGCGACAGCGCTTCCACCTGGAGCAGATCGTATTCCCTTGCCCAGGCCGACACGATTGCTCGGTCGTTCTCCAGGTAGCCACGTTGATGCGTCTCGGTGTACCCCAGCGAGGCGCCGTCGCCGAGATCGAGAATCGACATGGACCGCATGAACGGGCGAAGCGCGCCCAGGGTAAAAGGCGCAACCTGTACCACGTAGTTGGGCCGTTGGGCCAACTTCTCCACATGCGCCAGCTGTTGGGACATGACAGCACCACCGCCAACCACGGTCCGAAGACAGCTCTCGTCAAGGATCACATGGATCAGCGGAGCCGGGTCCCTGTTGATTCGCTCCTGTCGGTTCAGGAGAAGCCGGACGCGTTCGGCTCCTTGTTCAGCCGTGACGCTGCCTCGCGCAACAGCGCCAGCCTCCAGAGTCTCAGCGTAACCCCGTGTCTGCACCAGACCAGGGATGATGCCCAGCTCAAAAAGCCGGATGACCCTGGCCTCCCGCTCCTTGGCTGCGTACTCCGGGTAGCCCTGCAGGAAGGAAGATCCCCTGAGGCTCCAGTACGTCAGTTCCAGTGTTCCACCGGTGGCAAGAACCTTGTCAGCAGCACGGACCCACTCAAGTGTGGGATTGCGCGTCCCTCTTTCGAGATTCGAAATCTGACTATCACTCAGCTGTGTGCGCTCCCCGAGCTGGGTCTGCGTCAAGCCCGCGGCCTTGCGCAGCCTGCGCAATTGGGCCCCGAACGCCTTGAGGGGTGAAGCCGATGGATCCAGCTGAGACTCACGCACCGTCAGACCTCCACTGCTGCGCGAATACCACACGGGGAAACTGTCAAGTGGGAAAGCCTTCCGATCGTAGCGAGTGAAGCGCCACCATGGCTACACCCGGTCATTCGCCGGACGCGCAGCGCAACCAGTGGAGACCCCCATGGCTGACGGCCAGAACGCCCCGCCCCCGTTCCAACTCCACGAAGTCGTCCAGGACTTCAGCTCTCTGGAGGACGGGAGGCCGCGCGAAGGGGTCTTCGTCGAGATGCTGCTAGGAAAGGTGGTTCTCCGACCGTTGGGGGCGACCGCGCCCGAGTGGCGGGTCGACCCGGCCTTCCTCCGCCCCCTCTCCCCGAGGGAGACCGCGCCCGGTACCTGCGGGAAGCCGCGCCGTCGGTCGCTGTGACCATCGAACTATCCACTTCTGGAGCAGAGTTGAGCACCGCCCACATCATGAGCCGTCCCCCCGCCCGGCGATCGGGCCAGCAGGTCCTCGTCCTCCTCGAGGACCCCGACCGATCCGACGACTTCTTCGTCCTCCTCGTCGACCGCACCCACGCGGACGGCCTGACCCTGCCCGGTGGCAGCGCCGAGCAGGACGAGCTCCCCCACCTCGCCGCCCGCCGCCACCTCGAGACAGAGACCGGCCTCGTCCTCGCCCTCCGCACGATCCTCACCGTCGACTACGTGCCCGCCGCTAGGTTCCCCGAGGGCGTCAACTTCGTCTACGCGGGCGGGATGCTCACGCCCCGACAGGCCGAGACCGTCCGCCGCCACCAGCCGCCGGCCGACATCCGCGGCCTCCACTGGGTCCCCCAGTCCAAGCTGCGCGAGGTCATGGCCGACGACCAGTACCGGCGCGTCGAGGACGCCTGGGACGCCTGGGAGCACGGCGCCGGCCTCCCGCTCCTGATCCGGGGCGTTCCGATCCCGGTCGGCTGATCAGGGTCTCCGTCGGCGGCGACACCCCAGCGCCGGGCCGCCATGTACATCGGGCAAGCGCAGCGCACGGCGCTCTCCACTCGAACGCAATCCCCCCTTGAGGCTCCCCCATGCTCACTGCCGGTCGCCCCCGCGCGTTCGTCGCGCGCCTCGACTCCCGCACCGAGTCCACGCCCCTGGCGCGGCACCTGCTCCGCGCCTACCTCTGCGGCCTGCCCACCGGCGAGCGCTACACCGATACCGCCGAGCTGCTCCTCGGCGAGCTGTTCGCCAACGCCGTCCAGCATTCCGACGCCCCCGCCGACCGCCCGATCGAACTCCGCTTCGCCCTCGTCAACGACCGCCTCCGCCTCGAGGTCCACGACGGCGGCACCGGCCGCCCCGCCCTCCACTGCCCCACCCTCGACGACGAGCACGGCCGTGGCCTCCACCTCGTCAACGAGCTGGCCGAGAAGTGGGGTTTTGCCCCCTGCCCCAGCGGCATCGGCAAGTACGTCTGGGCCCTCGTCACCGTCTGAAAGCACACACTCCCTTGCACCTCGCCACTCTCGCCAAGCACGCCCTCTCCCGGGGCACCACCCCCGCCGCCACCTACGCCCTCCTCGCCCGCCGCACCCGCAAGCCCCTGCCCTCCGCCCGGGCCGTCTGCCTCGCCCTCTCCATCCCCCTCGCCGAGGCCACCCGCCGCCTCAACGACTGCTACGACGCGCTGCTCGCCGATCCGCGCCCGGGCTCCGAGGTCGACACCGGCGAACTCCTCGAAGCCCTCGGCGTCTTCGACATCCCCAAGTCCCTCACCCCCACCGAACTCGCCATCGTCGAGCTCTTCCTCACCGCCATCGATGCCATGGGCGGCATCCGCGTCGGTCACCAGCACGGCCTGGCCCGCTGGTTCACCACCGGCAACCTCACCGCCGCCTACCTCTCCCTCGCCGCCGCCCACCCCCTCCCCCGCACCGGCGACCCGGCCCTCTACTGGACGGCCCTCGTCCAGGCCGGCGAACTCCTCACCACCGCCCCCACCCCCGACCCCCGCATCAAACCCGCCCTCACCCACTGCCGCACCCAAGCCACCACCCACACCACCACCCCGTAAGCGCAGGAAGTCGACCCCGCCGACTTCCTGCGCAGCGATCCACCACCCGGGCTGCCCCAAGCACCAAAACGTCGGCCCTCACCACGCGGTGAGGGCCGACACCCGTGCGTGTTCAGCCCCCGCCCCGGGTGGCGGCGGCGAGGAGTGCCCGGCCCCTGCTCCTGCCCCGACCCTGGCCCCCGACTCCGGCCCCCGGCTCCGACTCCGGCTCCGGGGCGGACGGGTCCGCGATGTGGCACGGGACACGCTCCGGGGGCCTTCAGGTGAGAAGGGTCACCTGCGGCGGACCTGGGGGCGGTCGGGGCGGGCCCGGGCCCGTGAGCACTGGGCGGGCGCGGCTCCGGCACGGGCCAAGGGCCTGTCCGCTTCGGGACCAAGGTCATCAATCCGGTCGACCTTCGGCCCGGTGGTGACATGTCCCAACCCGGGCAACCGTGGACGGTCGCCCGGTGTGATCGGGCGGTGGCGCCGTCCAGCGTGGGCGGCGCCGTTCCCTGCCGTCTACCCGGCGCACGGCGTGCGTGACAAGCGCGCAGCCGTACGCTCCGGAGGACCCCGAAGCCCATGTCCCAGACCATCGACAACGCCCCGTATACCGCCTTCCACCGCCGACTGGCCCTCGCCTGTTCCGGTGGGCCGCTGCTCGACGGCTACATCCTGAGCATCGTCGGCGTCGCCCTGATCGGGATGCGCCCCGACCTGGGCCTGTCCACCGCGCAGGTCAGCCTGATCGGCGCCGCCGCCCTGGTGGGCATGTTCGTCGGCGGCGCCCTGTTCGGCGTGCTGACCGACAAGATCGGCCGGGAGGTGATGTACACCGCCGATCTGCTGGTGATGGTCGCCTGCTCGGTGCTCTCCTTCTGGGTGGACTCGGTGTGGGCGATCACCGTGCTGCGCTTCGTGCTCGGCATGGCCGTGGCCGCCGACTATCCCATCGCCACCTCCCTGCTCGCCGAGTGGCTGCCCGCCAAGCACCGCGGGCGCCTGCTCGGCCAGCAGATCGTCGCCTGGTACGCCGGCTCGGTGCTCGCCTACGTGGTGGGCTACCTGTTCCTGGAGCTGGCCGGACCGGGCAGCTGGCGGTGGATGCTGGCCAGCTCCACCGTGCTGTGCGTGGTCTTCCTGGTGATCCGCCGCGGCTCCCCCGAGTCGCCGCGCTGGCTGGCCGCCAACGGGCGGGTCGGCGACGCGGTGCGCGTGGTCGAGAAGCACCTCGGGGTCCGGGTGGACGGCCGCGAGCTGATGCCCGATGCGGCCGAGCGCGCCCGCAGCGCCGGCGGGCTGCGGCTGCTGATGACCCCGCCCTACCGGCGCCGCACCCTGTTCTGCGGCCTGTTCTTCCTCTGCCAGGTCGGCCCGCTGTTCGCGATGCTCACCTTCGGCCCGCAGATCCTCTCCTCCTTCGGCATGCCCGGCGGCACCGTGATGGAGACCCTGGGCACCGGGCTGATCAGCCTCGTTTTCCTGCTCGGCTGCTACCCGGCCCTGCGCCTGATCGACACCCGCGGCCGGCGCCCCGTCATCATCTGGTCCTTCGCCCTGATGACCGTCCCGCTCGCCCTGCTCGGCGTGTGGCCCACCGCCCCCGCCGCGGTCGCGCTGACCGCGCTGTGCGCGTACGCCTTCCTGTGCGGCGGGCCCAACGTGCTCGACTGGACCTACCCGAACGAGCTCTTCCCCACCGAGATCCGGGCCACCGCCGTGGGCGTGGCCACCTCGGTGAGCCGGATCGGCGCGGCGGTCGGCACGTTTCTGCTGCCGCTGGCGCTGTCCGGGCTCGGTACCGGGCCGACCATGCTGATCGCTGCCGGGACGACGGCGCTGGGGCTGCTGGTGTGCGTGCGGTGGGCGGAGGAGACCCGCGGCACGGCCCTGGGCGCTGCGCCGGCCGCCCCCCGTACAGGCAAGGCGCCGGCCGTTCCGGCGCAGCGCGTGCCGCAGACGGTGCGCTGACGGCCGACGGCTGGAGGGCGGCGCCGCCCGGGGGTTCCCGGGCAGTGCCGCCGTCGGCTCACCAGAGGTCGGATTCCTTGACCAGGGCGGGATCCAGGCGATTCAGGGTGTGGCGGTAAGCCCTCCGCACGGGCAGCAGGGTGCTCAGGCCCGGGTGCTCAGGCCCGGGCGCGCAGGCGGCGGAGCATGCGGGCGTCCTGGAAGCCCACCGTGCGGGCCGCGGTCTCGGCGGTGGCGCCGTGGGAGACGAGGTGCTCCGCGTGTTCGAGCCTCAGCTCCTGCTGGTAGCGCAGCGGGGTGAGGCCGGTGGCCTCGGTGAAGCGGCGGGTGAGGGTGCGTTCGCTGACGCCGCACGCGGCGGCGAGGTCGGCCAGGCGCAGCCGGGTGGCGAAGTGGGCGTCGATCAGGTCCTGTGCCTGGTGGACGGCGTCGGCCAGGTGGGCGCGGTGGCGCAGCATCGCGCTGGTCTGGCGCTCGTCGCCGTTGCGCCGGGCGTAGACGACCATCTCGCGGGCGATCCGGGCGGCGGCCGCGGGCCCGTGGCGGACGGCGACGAGGTGCAGTGCGAGGTCGATGCCGCTGGCGATGCCGGCCGAGGTGACCACCCGGTCGTCGACGACGTAGAGCACGTCGCGCATCACGCGTGCCCCGGGGTGGCGGCCGGCGAGTTCGTCCTGCGCGTCGTGGTGCGTGGTGCATCGGCGGCCGTCCAGCAGTCCGGCCCGGCCGAGTGCGGTCGCCCCGGTGCAGACGCTGGCGACCGTCCCGCCGGCCGCGTGGTGGGCGGCCAGCCGCTCCAGTGACGCCGGGGACGGCCCGTCGGCGCGCAGTGCCGGCTCGCGCCAGCCGGGGACCACGATGAGGTCTCCGGCCGACAGCCGCGGCCACTGGGTGGCGGCCCGCAGCGGCAGTCCCTGCGCGGTGGGGACGTCCTCCTGCTCGGCCACGTAGCCGATCTCGTACCCGAGACCGTGGTCGGCCGCGGTCGAGAACACCTGGGCGGGGCCGGCGAGGTCCAGCAGGTGCAGGCTCGGAACGAGCAGGAAGACGACGTGGGTCACGATCCGGTCAGCTCCTTGACGGTGGCGACGCGGGCGAAGCGGCCCGACAGCGCGTACTCGGTGCGGGCGGTGATCTCGTCGGTGGACAGGGTGCGCGGGTCGGCGAGGATCTGCGCCAGGCTGCGCCCGGGCGGCGCGTCGCGGTGTTCGATCGGGTGGGTGGCGGTGGCGTCGGTGACGAAGGTGACGTCGTAGCCGAGGTCGGAGGCGACCCGGGTGGTGGTCTCGCAGCACTGCTCGGTGCGGATGCCGCTGACGGTCAGTTCGCGGATGCCGTGCTGGGTGAGCAGTTGCTGCAGGTTGGTGGTGGTGAACGCGTTGTGCGAGGTCTTGGTGATGACGGGTTCGCCCTCGGCGGGCAGCAGTCCGTCGATCGGGTGCACGTGGCCGAGGGCCGGGTCGAAGACCGTCCCGGTGCCGTGCTCGGCGTGCAGGATCCAGACGACCAGGTCCCCCTCGTCGCGGGCGTGGGCGACCAGCTTGTTCACCTGGCCGACGATATCGGGGTTGGACACGGCCGCCCACTTGTCGAGGCGGCGGAAGGATTCCTGGACGTCGATGACGAGGAGTGCGCTGTTCATGCCTCGATCCTGGCGGCCGGGGCCCGTCGGCTGAAGGCACCATCGAGGCCGGAAGCGGAACGATCCGGTCAGCGGCGCGAGGGGCAGGGCAGGGCGAAGTCCGCTCTTGAAATTTATCGTCCCATGCAACTATTGTCACGACACATAGAGCGCACCTGCAAGCGGCCGTGGGGCCTCCCCGCCGCCGACCCACCGGGAGTCCGACATGAGCATCGACCTCTTCACCCCGTACACCCTGCGGGAACTGACCATCCCCAACCGGGTCTGGATGCCGCCGATGTGCCAGTACAGCGCCGCGCCGTCCGGCGAGGCCGCCGGGGTCCCGAACGACTGGCACTTCACCCACCTCGCCGCGCGGGCCGCCGGCGGCACCGGGCTGATCATCGTCGAGGCCACCTCGATCAGCCCCGAGGGGCGCATCAGCCCCTACGACCTCGGCCTCTGGAACGACACCCAGGTCGAGGCCTTCCGGCGGATCACCTCCTTCCTCAAGGAGCAGGGCACCGTCCCCGCCGTCCAGCTCGGCCACGCCGGGCGCAAGGCCTCCACCGAGCGGACCTGGGTGGACCGCGGGCGCGCCCTCACCCCGGACGAGGAGCACGGCTGGCGGCCGCTCGCCCCCAGTGCCGCCGCCTTCTCCCCCGAGCACAGCACCCCCGACGAGCTGACTGTGGATCAGATCCACGAGATCGTGCGCAAGTTCGCCGACGCCGCCCGGCGCGCGCTCGACGCGGGCTTCCAGGTCATCGAGCTCCACGGCGCCCACGGCTACCTGATCCACCAGTTCCTCTCCCCGCAGAGCAACCACCGCACCGACGCCTACGGCGGCTCCTTCGAGGGCCGCATCCGCTTCGCCCTGGAGGTCGTCGACGCGGTGCGCGCGGTGTGGCCCGAGGAGCTGCCGCTGTTCTTCCGCGTCTCCGCGACCGACTGGCTCACCGAGAACCCGCAGGACGGCCGCGAGGGCTGGACCTCGCAGGACACCGTCCGCCTCGCCAAGGAGCTCCAGGCGCACGGCGTGGACCTGCTGGACGTCTCCACCGGCGGCCTCGTCCCCGACGCCCTGATCGAGGCCGCGCCCGGCTTCCAGGTGCCCTTCGCCGAGGCGGTGCGGGGCGAGGCCGGCCTGCCGGTCGCCACCGTCGGCCTGATCACCGACCCCGCCCAGGCCCAGGACATCCTCGCCTCCGGCCGCGCCGACGCCGTCCTGATCGGCCGCGCGCTGCTGCGCGACCCCTTCTGGGCCCGCCACGCCGCCGCCGAGCTGGGCGGCGAGGTCCACTCCCCCATCCAGTACCACCGCGCCTGACGGCGCCCGTACGACGGCCGAGGCCGCCGGCACCTGGGTGGGGTACCGGCGGCCGGGTCGGGTCAGGGCGGTGCCGGCCGGTCGGGGCGGCGCCGGCCGGTCGGGGCGGTGATCAGGCGTTGCCGCGGCCGAGGAAGTGGCCGGCGGTGGTGGCGCTGGTGGAGCGGCGGTCGTGGGAGGCGTCCTCCACGACGTGGATCATGCTGCTGTCCGGGTCCATGCCGCGGTCCTTGGCCCAGCCGCTGACCAGGTGGGTCATCTCGTTGTCGGCGTCCAGGTAGGTGTCGGAGATCTTGGCGTTGGCGACGCTGTTGTTGTGGTCCTTCATCTGGTTGTCCCACTCCCAGGCCCAGGTGTCGACCAGGCGCTGGGCGCTGTCGCCGACCCACGGGACGAGGGTCGGCGGCGCGCCGATGACGTGGTACGCGACCTTGGCCTTCCAGTCGGCCTGGAGGTTGGCGTCGTCGCGCTGGCCCATCGCGACGTCCGCGCGGATCGCGTCGTAGACGCCCAGGCTCGCGGCGCCCTTGTTCATCACGTCCTGGATGTCGTTCTGCGAGGGGTTGGGCCCGATCGAGGACAGCTCCTGGGCGATCTTCGCGCTCTCGGCCTTGTGCAGGGTGGCGTAGGCGTCGGGGTTGTCGGACAGGCCGCGCATGACGCGCACCAGGCTGTCCTCGCCGACGCCCATGTGCACCGTGCCGTTGCCGTCGGTCCACACCGAGCTGCCGTGGTCCATGGGTTTGTCACCGTTTAGTCTCCGCAGGTTTCGGACCCGGCGGGCGCGGGACGCGGGCGCTAGGACGGAGGCGGACGGACGGGCGGGGCACGCGATGCCTATGGCGGCATGGAAAAGGGCCCCTCACCCCGCCGGCAGGGAGGTGAGGGGCCCGAGGAACGGTCAGGCGAGCAGGTCGGACTGGAGGGTGACGACCTGACGGAAGGCCGCGGCGGGGACGCCCTGGGGGTTGGTCATGGTGACCACGGCCACCACGTCGGAGGCGGACAGGTACGCCAGGCGGGTGGCCGGCACCCCCTGGCCGGCGGTCGCCGGGGAGTCCTTGAGCGTCACGTCGACGCCGTCGACGGTGTCCCAGTCGCTGTGCGGGGCGGTCTTCGCGTCGGGCGCGGCCTTGGCCGGGATGTCCGTGCGCAGGTTGGAAAAGGTGTTCCAGGCCTCGGCCGTGGAGCCGAAGCGCAGCAGCCGGATCTGGGTGCGGGTGCCGTCGGAGGCTGTCCACTCCCGGACGGTGGCCGCCCGGCACGCGTTCTGCAGGAGCAGCACGCGCAGCTTGGCCGGGTCCTTCTGCTCGGCGGCGATCGCGTCGCAGGGGACCCAGGAGGCGAGGGCCGTCCCGGCGGGCGCGGAGGGGGAGGCGGAGGCCGTGGGGGTGGTCGGGCTCGCGCTCGCCGAGGGTTCGGCGAAGGGCGTGGCGGAGGGCGTGGCTGAGGACGACGCCGAGGGGGTCGCGGTGGGCACCGGGAAGACCGGCGCGGTCAGGGAGCCGCCGGCCTCCTTGGGGGCGGGCAGCAGCAGGTAGCGCAGGTCCGCGTAGTGCAGCACCTTGCCCTTGGCGTCCGGCGCGGCCTTGCCCGAGGGCAGGGGCGGCAGGGTCAGGGGCGGGAAGGTGTAGCGGCCGTCGTTCGTGGTGGCCAGGCCCGGGATGTCGGTGCGCTCGGGGGTGGTGACGGCCATCGCCGCGCCGGTGCCGGCGAGGGCGAACACCAGGACCGCGCAGCTCCAGCGCACGGCGGCCTTGCGGCGGCGGGTGCGCCGGGCGGCCTGCTCCTCGGGGGTTTCCAGGGGCTCCTGGGTTCCGGGGGTCGGCGCGGCCTCGGGGGTCGGCGCGGCCTCGGGGGCCTCGACGGCCTCCGGCGCCTCCGGGGCTGCCGGGGTCGCGGCGGAGGCGGGGGCCGGGGCGGTCGGGTCCGGCGCGGACTGCGGCGCGGCGGGCTGGTCGGTCATGCGGACGCTCCCGGAAGGGCGAGGCGGTCGAGCTGCAGGGTGAAGAGGGCGACGATCTTGTCCTTGGGCAGCGGTGCCACACCCTCGGCCTCCATGATCACCAGGAGGTCGCCCTCGGCGGCCGAGCACTCCAGGTGGTCGATCGGCGCGGACGGCGGCGCCGGCATCAGGTAGCAGTGCGCCTCGGGGTGGCCGGGGATCTGCGGGCCGACGCGGAAGATGCCGGTGTCGCCGGTGAACACCGCGGTGTACTCGTTGATCTTCTGCACCTCCTGCTGGTTGAACTGGCGCAGCCGGAGCCCGACCACCAGGTCGTCCCCGCTGCTGCGGTAGGTCCGTACGCCGGTGCCCTTGATGTGCAGGCCCTCCCAGTAGGAGCGGAGCTTCTCGCGCTTGTCCTTGGGGATCTCCTGGAGGTCGGCCTCCAGCTCGTCGGCCAGCTGCCCGGTGCCGTA
Organism: Kitasatospora sp. NPDC023118; assembly: GCF_055560875.1. NCBI lineage: Bacteria > Bacillati > Actinomycetota > Actinomycetes > Kitasatosporales > Streptomycetaceae > Kitasatospora > Kitasatospora sp. NPDC023118. The sequence continues at coordinate 3,867 of NZ_JBVHHW010000044.1, read as the reverse complement.
CTCGTTGTCGTTGCCGTAGCCGCCCTGGTCCGGGCCGAGTTCGTAGCCGGCCGGGACGGGCAGCAGCAGGTCGCGCAGGGAGCCGAAGTGGCTGCCGTTGGACTTGGCGCCGAACGGCGTGGCGCTCGCCGTCGGGGCGGGCGCGCCGGTGGGGCCGGCGGCGGCCGGAGCGGGGTCGTCGTACTGGGTCTTGATGATGCCGATGCCGATCGCCACACCCACCAGCGCGGCCGCGGCGGTCGCCGCGCCCGCGCGCAGCAGGCGGCGGGAGCCGGGGCGGGGCGCGGCGGGCGGCTGCTCCGGGGCGTGCTCCACGGCGGGCGGGGTCGGGGCGGGGACGTCCGGGGCGGGGGCGTCCGGGGCGGGGGCGTCCGGGGCGGAGGGGGTTCCGGAGGGGGTTCCGGTCACGGTGTCGTCGGTCATACCAGCCGCTCCCACTGCTGCTTCGCAAGGTCCTTGAGGGCCCCGGAGTTCACCGGCTTGGGGCTGAAGATCTCCACCGCCATCTGCACCGTGCCGCGCTTGGCGGTGGCGAGGCCGTAGTAGTACTGGTCGCTGCTGTCGGACCAGTGCTCGGGCACGTCGTACACCGTGTAGCCGCCATTGGCGTCGTCTGCGAAGGGCTCCGCGCGGCGGGTCCTCGCCTCGTCGGAGTGGTCGGGCGCGTACTGGGTGAGCAGGACGCGGTACCTGACGTCGTCCTTCTTCCAGCTCACCTCGACCGCGCGCCGGAAGCCGGTGGAGTTCAGGTTCTTGAAGGCGAGCTCCGGCTTGTCGCTGAGCTCGGCAAGGTCGCCGACCGACACCCAGCTCGGCTTGTCCGGGAGGTCGCCCCAGGGGCCGCTGCCGTCCGGGGCGCTGATCAGCAGCTTGCGCAGGTCGCCGTCGATGGCCGGCGGCGCGGGCTGCTCTGCGGCGAAGGCGGCCGGGTCGACCCCCTGGGCCGGGTAGGACGGGCGGGCGACCTGCAGCTTGGGCAGCGGCGTGGGCGGGCGCTGGGCCTGGATCGCGTAGCCGACGCCGCCGCCGGCCAGGGCGCCCAGCACCAGGGCGCAGGTGGACAGCAGCACCGGGCGGGGGCGGCGTGGGGCACGCGGCGCGGGCTCGGGCGCGGCCTCAGCCTCGGGCTCGGGCTCGGTGGCGGCCGACGGGAGGTCGGTGTTTTCGGTCAACTCGCCTTCGGCGGGCGGGCTTTGGGGCTGCGGCGGGACGGGCGGCGCGGGCGGGACGGGCGGGGCAGCCGGCACGGCCGGATCGGCGGCCGGCGCGGGCGGCGGCTGCGCGGGTTCGGTGGTCACGGAAATGGCTCCAGAGGAGGAAGGGGTGGCGTCGGAAGGCGGGCGCGGGCTCAGCCGCCGGAGGCGAGCCACTCGCGCTGGCGCTTCATCACGTCGCTCAGCAGCGCCTTGTCCGGCGTGCCCTTCACCTCGACGTCGATGGTGTACTGGACGTCGCCCTGGCTGCCGATGCCGGTCATCGAGCCGGTGAACGCCTCGTTCTTGGGCTTCTTCCGGAAGCCGTGGGCGTTCGGGTCGCCGTCGATGTCGATCGGCTCCTGCGACTTGATGTTGTAGAACTTGACGAACCTGCTCGCGATGTCGGCGGAGCCGAGGTGCAGCAGGGTGACCGTCACTTCGGCCTTGCCGTCGGCCGTCCGGTAGGTGCGGGTGGCACCGTCCTTGTAGCCCATGTTGCTGAGGAGGGTGTCGATGTCGTCCGGCTTGCCGAACATCTCGGAGACGTCGTCGTGGGTCAGCGCCATCCCGTCCGCGGGCCCGTACGACTCGCCGCCGTCGGGGATCGGGAGCAGGAAGTAGCGCAGGTCGCCCTCGTGCTTGGAGCCGTTGACCGTGCCCTTGACGGTGCTGGTGGGCTTGGGCTCGGTCGGGACGGCGGTCGGCACCGGGACCGGGGTCGGGGCCACGGAGGGCGTTGCGCTCGCGCTCGCGCTTGCGTTCGCGTTCGCCGAGGCGGTGGCGCGCGGGGCGGGCGCCGCGGCGGCTGGGCGGCTGTCCGGTTTGCCGACCGCGACGGTCACCGCGGCGCTGGCCGCCGTGACGGCGAGCAGCCCGGCGGTGGCCAGCGCGACGCCGACGGCGCGCGGCAGACGGCGCGGGGCGGGGCCGGGTACGGGATCCGCGACGGCCTCGGGCTCCGGCTCCGCGACCGGCTCGGGCACCACGGCGGGCTCCGGCGCGACGGCGGGCTCCGGATCCGGCTCCGCGACCGGCTTCGGCGGCGGATCGGTGAAAGCGCTCTCGTTTTCGGGCGCGGACAAAGGACTCCCCCAGGGGAAAAGTGGATTTCGCACGCGGACCACTCTCGGATTCCGCTCCCCCGCGGCTCTCCGGACCGTCCGTCACGTGTCTCAGCAGGCATTATGAGAGTTCGGTGACAGCGGCGCCAACAAATTCAACCACCGCACTCCCCCTCAAGATCCGCAAATCGGACACGCCGTAATCCAAACGCAACCGTCCGGGGTGCGCCGGGAAAAGGCCGGTGGGTCTTCGCGGGCGAACCGGTTCACCGCCCGGGCCACGGCGGTCCGGTGACCGCGTGACAGGGGGCCGGGGCACGGTGCCGGTCGTGGTGCGGGGGCCGAGCGGGGCGGGCACATCCGGCGTCGCCGCGCGGCTGCGGGCCGCGAACGGGCGGGCCGTGGCCGCCCGTCCTGCCCGGACGCCGCGCCCCTGACGGCGCGGCGTCCGGCACCTGCTTGCGGAGCCCGCTCCAGGTCCCGCAGCCGAAGGTGCACTTGGCCCCTTCCCCTGCGTGACCGAAGGGCGTCCCCCGGCCTTGCGGCCGTACTTTCGGTGCGCCCGGTCTCAGCGCTGAGACTCGTGGGCGGAGGCCGTCTTGCCGACGGCCGTCCGCAGCGGGGTCAGGCGGTCGACGAGCTGCTGGCGGTCGCTGTCGCGGCCGTCGTTCCACTGGCCGAGGGTGGCCAGCATCGCGCGGCCGGCGCCGGTGAAGGCCGCCGCGGAGTCCGGCGACTCCGACGAGCGCTTCGAGTTCGGGCATGCCCGGATCCTCCGACTGCCGGATGAAAGGCCTTGGAGGAGCTAACACAAAGCCAGATGCTCGATGTCCTGGTGCTGCCTACGATCACTGACGTGACTCCTCCCCCGGCTGAAGCCGGGGGCTTCTCGTTAAGCCGGTTGGGCTTCGCGACGGACCAGCCCGGCCCGTAGAACGTTGGTGGCTCCCACGGTATCGGCGTGGGCCTGGTGGCCGCAGGCGACGCAGTGGAATCCTGGTTGGGCCGGTTCTCCGCCGAGACGTGCCCGCATTCGGGGCAGGTCCGGGAAGTGTTGCGGGGGTCCACGGCGATCACTTCCCGTCCGGCGCTCTCAGCCTTGGCGTACAGGATCGTCAGGAACACCCCCCAACCGGCATCAGCGATCGAGCGGGGCTGAGCCGTGGGGGCACACCTCGGCCAGCGATCACCGGTTTGATGCCGCGTTTCCCCAGCAGCCGTCCGGGATTGTGAGCGGCGCTTCCTGACCAGCAGCAGCGGCTCCACCCGCCCCCACAGGTCATCCGACACCACCTACGGCGGACCGTTCCCCTTCCCCATGGCTCGTTCAACGAGCATTCAGGGAAGGGGACATGGCTTCAGTGGAGCTTCTGTCAGCTCCTCTTAGTCGGCGCGGGCGCTGCCGAAGGTACGGCGATAGGCGCCGGGGGTGGTGCCGAGGGCGGCACGGAAGCGGCGGCGCAGGTTGACGGCGGAGGCCAGGCCGACCCGCACCGCTACGGCCTCCACCGGAGGTACCGCAGGGTGCCTCGGCCTTTAGGCCGAGGGGGAATGCGGCTTCCCGCGTAGCGGGTCACGGGTAGCCGTATCGCCGTCAAGGCGATCCGGCG